>BLLU01000001.1 GCA_011959105.1 Lachnospiraceae bacterium
TCATTCCCCCCGAAAAGATTTCTTTCGGCACTTCAAATGTCACTACCTTTGCTCCTCATGAAATTAACGAGAACGACTGTTTATGTGGACAACGCGATTTTCGATTTAACGGACCTGTAAAGGTCGAATATGGACCCGATGAACAAAGCTATGCATACTTAACAGGAACGGAAGAAGCGGATTGGGGAGACATTACGGGAATCGTGCTTTGTTCAGGGGAAGGGGAAACCCTATATCAAAAAGAATCAAATAATGTGTATGATTTCAAATGGGTGAAATCGGAAAATACAATCTATTTAGCTGTTTTTTATACAGAATATACAGGATTAGATGAAAAAGGCATAGTTACTTCCTCCTGGTTGATGGACCGGGTGGATGCCTGTACCGGAAAGGTAGTGACATTTGAAGTGCCGAAAGAAATCTTTTCGGGGGGAATGATGTGCTGTATTGTTGGCTTCTTAGATGCAGACACACTTTTTTATGAGACAGACCAAGATATGTTTGAGGTTTATCGGCTGTCTTCCGGAGAACGGCAGACCATAGAGGCAGTAGGAGATGTGGATTGGGAAATAATGGTGCTTGATATGTACGATTATGGCGCTATCCCTGTAAGATATCCCTAATAAACCATCAGTAACTTACCCGTTTGCCCCCAAATGAAAAAAATAGCACTAAGCCACAAATTTTGATTCACAGCTCAGCACTTTTTTTCTCCCAAAATTAAATGATATCGAACAAATCAGCCTATATATATCGGCATAAGGAAGGAAATCACACCAATAAATAAACCACCGTAATGATAAGCCCCACACAAAATAGCAACAACCCAAAGGACAAGCTCCTCCCAATAATCGTCTGTTCCTCCGACCATTCCTCATGCATCAGTGCATATTTATGCTCATAATCGACTGTCCTTTGATGTTTCCTCCAAATCGTTGCATTCAGTATTCGCTCCACTCCGTTTACAAAGCACCCCGCCATATGGGTGAATCTATTACCTTCCTCCAGTTCATGAGGCAGCTTGCTGTCCCTATAAACCGTCTTGCGCAAAAATACCACAATCCCGTCCACCAGGCTGTCCAGCACCCTGCACACCACACCAAGGACGAATGGCAGCGCTTTCAAGAGAATCGGTCTGTAAATCAGATTTTCCAAATCCAGATATTTGTTCCACCTGTTTACATATAAAGTGCTTCCATTTTCCTTTTTGATCATCCACATTCTCACAACCAGCAAATATATAGCCGCACCAATTACAAGTGAAATCCCTGCGCCTTCCAAACTTTCAATTCCAAACCAATTCACCGGATGCGCTTCTTGCGTAACGTGCATAAAGCCCTGTCCTAAATCTGCCACAGCACCCAAAATTAAATTAGGAAACAGCCCCATCACCGGAAGCAGTACCGCACTTATGGT
>BLLU01000002.1 GCA_011959105.1 Lachnospiraceae bacterium
ATTCAGCAGCGGGTGTCTTTATTTTGTGCAATATTTGGTATTTACTCATTTATAGATGATATTTTACAAGAAGTATCAGAACAATTTAAGGAACGATTTTCACTGGATTTTATAAAGCAATTCCTGGAGGATCCTGATAAATTACCAAAGAAACAGAGAAATTTGTTTGCTACTGAACTGAAGAAAATAGGTTACGATATCAATTATAGGAAATATTTAAAGAAATATAATGATAAACTGGATGAGTTTGCTGTATTGATCGACAGAGATATGCAGACACATTCAGAATCTAATATGCTTGAATGTATTAAGTATTGTAGGGACAATGAATATAAATGTTATATTGCGAATCCTTGTTTTGAGTTTTGGCTGCTTATGCATTTAGCTGATATAGAAGAGGAATTTTGCGATCAGTTAGATAAAATTAAAGAAAATAAGAAGGTTTCGGAGCAACATACTTTTGTAAGCAAGAAAGTATCAGATAGGGCACATCACGGAAAAAGAGGTATTAATTTTGCGGGAAAATATTTGCCTTATATTGATAAAGCAGTCATTCAGGCAAAAAAGTTTCCTGATGATGAATATGAATTGGTTGATAGCATAGGGTGTAATTTATGGAGGTTGATCGAAGAACTAAAAAGGTATGGGAAATAGACAACGTTATAACGGGGAAGAGATATGATGACCCCTTATCATAGACTAATTCTTGTATTTATTTTTGAGATCACTTATAAAATTTGAGATGCCTGCAAAAATCTTGTAGCAGATGATCCTGAGTATATTGTTCATGGAGAAGATATCATGGTGAAATTTTCTGCCCTACAGAGTGCTAAAGTATCAGATACCAAAGCCCTAAATATCACAAAGGGTGTCGCAATAGAAATGAAAATATTTACTTTGATTAAAGAAAATGCATCTATTACTTCTACTGAAATGGCTAGGAAGCTGTCTGTTAACAGACGAACAATTCAGAGAGGTTTGGATATATTAAAGAGTAAAGGGACGATTGAGCGCAAGTGTGGTAAACGATACGGTTATTGGGAGGTTTACAAATAGTTTTTGCATTCCTATCGTACCATTACCAGACGGCAATGGAAGAATGTCACGCCTGCTTTCTTTGCTGCTCTTATATAAAAATGGTTTTGACGCAGGCAAATATGTGTCTTTTGAAGAACAGATTAATAACTACAAGGCCTATTATTATGAATCTCTCCGTCAATCTTCGGACAGTTGGGAATCTGGTGCAAACAGTTATTTTCCTTTCATTGAAAACTTTTTATCTATGCTTTATATGTGTTATAAAGAACTTGATAAGCGTTTCGCCGTTGTTCACGGAAAAAAGATTACAAAGAAAGCCCGCGTAGAGGCTGCAATCTTAAATAGTCTGACACCGCTTTCCAAAGCTGAGATATGTAAGATTCTTCCCGATGTAAGCCCGACCACCGTTGAAGCTGTCCTTGGTGCTATGGTAAAAAGCGGTACAATAAAACGAATCGGCTCGTCAAGGGCAACACGATATATTAAGGTATAGTAAAAGTTGTTATGGAGTAGAAGTGCAGTTTCGGAGATTTCCCCTGCCGCGCCGGATATGCGCCCGCGAAACTGCTTGAAGCAAGGCTTTTTGTGCTTCTGCATCAGCCTGTTCCAACAGCGTTTATTGCATTGAACTTGATGAGCAATGGATTGAAATGCAACGGGAATGCGAACTAATTTCCGGGAAAATACAGACTGATGGTCAGTCGTCCTTCCCGGTAGTGGGCAGTGATGGTTCCTCCCATGCGTTCCGTTAGGTTCCTGGCAATGGAGAGGCCCAGACCGGTGGAATGGCGGGCGGTTTCTACGGTGAAAAAACGTTCAAACAGGCGCTCTGCCATGACCGGGGTGAGATCCGGGGCAGCGTTGGAAAAGTCGATCTGCCCCTGGGGATGCAGACATATGGACAGATCTCCGGCGCTGTATTTGGCGGCGTTCATCAGTATATTGCTCAGAATCCGCTCTAAAGAACCCCGGTCCAATACCCGGCACACAGGGAGTTCCGGCATCTGGAGCCGGGGAGTGATGCCGACGGCCGTGAATTGAGCATAACAATTCGCCAGGCTTTCCTCTAATACATATTGCAGTATCAGTTCCCGAGGCTGCTGCAAGGGGGCGGACACAAGGATGGAATAGGAAAATAATTGTTCCGTCAAATCTTTCATGGCCTCCGTGCGGCTGCGGATCTGGGCCAGATACCGGCGCCGCACAGAGGCCTGGTCTGTGGCAGCAGCTAGGTTTGAAGCAGCAACTTGGTTTGTGGCCGCAGCCTGGTTCGGAGCGGTAATCTGTTTTTCGGCAACAATCTGGTCTGCCGTGACCGGAGGAGCGGCATCTGCTATTTCCAGCAGTTCCAGATAGCCGGAGATGGCAGTCAGGGGCGTGCGGAGGTCGTGGGAGATATTGGCGATGGCCTCCTTCAGTTCCCTGTCCCCGTTTTCATAGCGATGCCGTTGGCGGCGCAGCAGGTCCAACTGTAGACAGAGCTGCGCCGCCAGCCGGCGGATATGGGGATCCCGGGAGGATACATAGATCAGATTGTTGGTATTTTCCCGCAAGCGCCGGTCAAATTGGGAACCGATCTCTTCCATGCCGCTATGCAGGGAATGCACCCAGCACAGCAGCAAAAGATTGATTGACAGCAGAATGCAGCATAATATCCAGGAAAACATAATCACTCCTTATCTCTGACCCCGTTGCACCTCCGGCGCCCTAATTGATATCTTTTTTAGTAAAAACCATGAGTCCGGCGCCGGTGGTCACCAGGAAAATAACCAGGGAATAGAGGGGCATAATCCCATCAAAAGTCAACTTTGGCATCATTATGCCGGACAATCTCAGTCCCTGGCCTCCGGGCAGGAAAAGGTCCAGAAATTCATAGATCCGGCGTCGGGAAGCAGGCAGATACAGAGGGTTTTCCTGATCGGTGTAAATCTCTTCCAGGGATACCGGGTCATACTCTATCCTCTCAATCATTTCCGGTTCGTCCAGCCGTTGCCGTATGGCAATTCCCGTAAAAAACAGAAAAAAAGCCAAGAGTATACATGTCGTGGACACCACTGCTTTGTTGGTGCAGGACAGGGCGATGAGGGTATAGATTGCGCAGTAGGCCAGGGACAGCACCAGACTGGAAGCCAGGCAGGAGACCAATGTATACAAACTTGCTTCCAGGGGCAGCAGGAGAGGTACGGTTATGGCCAGATATAGAACCAGATAGGTGGACCAAAATGCCAGGCCGGCTATTTGGCAGGCCCCCAGGGACGCCAGATAAATCTTACTTTTGCGATGCCCTGCCATCACTTTATTGCGGACGGTTCCGTCGCTCAGTTCGCTTCCAAGATACAGACTGCAGAACACTGCCAGGAGAATGCCGGCGAACACAATATATTGACATAGTCCTGCGTCTATGGGATGGGGGTACCCGTTCTTCTTCATATCCAAATAGAGTTCGAATCCCAGAAACAGCGCATACAGAGCGCTCACAATTTCACAGCCCCAGAATGCCCTGCTTTTTTTCAGACGGTGCAGATTGGCGGATAATAGATTACGCATGCCCATTACCTCCTATCAGATTTAGATAATAATTTTCCAGGCTTTCATTATGTTCTTGGAAAGATTGCACCTCACAGTTTTCCCTGGACAGCGCCAGGGTCAGTCGGGTGAAAGGAACCTGGCCGTACAGATCGGCCTGGCGGTCGGAGAGGATCTCATAATCCAGCCCCAGACTATCGCATACCCGCGCCAGGGCGGGCGTATCCGTGACGGTCAGGTGCACACGTTTGCGACAACTGTTCTCCAGTTCCCGTGCCGTTATCTCTTTCAGCATAACGCCGTGGTGGATAAAACCGTAATGGGTGGCAAGCCGGGACAATTCATCCAAAATATGGCTGGAGACCAGCACAGTGATCCCATGCTCTCGGTTCAATGTCAGAATCAGTTCCCGGATTTCCACGATGCCCTGGGGGTCCAGCCCGTTCACTGGCTCATCCAGCACCAACAGGTCGGGGCTGCCGCAGAGTGCCAGGGCTATGCCCAGCCGCTGCCGCATTCCCAGGGAGAATGCTTTGGCTTTTTTCTTACCCGTGTCTGCCAGCCCTACCAGAGCCAGCAAATCGTCCATGCCGTTTTTCCAGGGCAGACCCAGAATGCGGTATTGCTGTTCCAGATTTTCCCTGGCGGTCATATCTTGCTGTAAGGCCGGGGTCTCCACCACGGCGCCCATGCGTTTCCGGGCTGTATGGATGGCAGAGGATGTATGGGGGATGCCGTACAGGGAGTATGTGCCCGAAGTGGGATTCTGCAATCCGCAGAGCAGGCGGATCAAGGTGGTCTTGCCTGCGCCGTTCTGTCCAACCAGGCCGTAGATGGCGCCCTTGGGTACATGGATGTCCACACCTATTAGGGCTTTGAAATTTTTGTACTGTTTGCAGAGCGCCTTTGTCTCCAGGCAGTAATTGCTGTTTGGGTCCAAATCAGTTTCCTCCTTATTTGAGTTCCGCAGATTCCCTACCGGCACTCAAGGCTGGTGCTCCACATACGTCCGCTT
>BLLU01000003.1 GCA_011959105.1 Lachnospiraceae bacterium
AGATGGGTTCCTTTACATTTGATGCGGAATGTACCATGACGGAGGAACCAAGTCCTGCTTCATTGGAGAAGACACCTCGCTTAAAGCCCATGGTCATTGCCTGCTTGATCATCATGCCCACGGTAGCGCCGGCAATGGGACGAAGTCCGAAGGCGTTGGTAAAGATTGCACTGAACACGGTAGGAACAGAGGTGATATTCATTACAAGTACGATGATGGTTCCCAAAATGTAAGCACATGCCATGAAAGGCACAATCTTTTCGGTTACACTGCCGATTGCCTTGATGCCGCCTAAAATAACGAGAGCAGCAATCACTGCCATGATGATTCCGGTGGCAATGGGAGGAATGCTGAAGGTATCCTGTAGGGAGCTGGCGATTTCATGTACCTGCGTCATATTGCCGATTCCAAAAGAGGCAAATACGCAGAAGAGAGCAAAGAGGATGGCGAGGGGCTTAGCCAAGATGCCAATGACTTTTTTCCCTTTTAATCCATCCTGAAGATAATACATGGCACCGCCGGACCATTCATCTTTAGAATTTTTTCGGCGGTAATAAATCCCCAACACATTTTCCGAGTAATTTGTCATCATGCCAAACAGCGCGGAAAGCCACATCCAGAAGACCGCTCCTGCGCCGCCGGTTATGATGGCGCCGGCAACTCCGGCAATGTTTCCGACACCGATGGTAGCGGCAAGCGCCGTTGACAATGCCTGGAACTGCGAGATAGAAGTCTCATTTTTGTCTGTATGTGCCGTTACATGCTTTTTCTTAAAAATGGCGAAAAAGGTCTCATTCATCCAGTGCCCGATATGGGTAACTTGGAAAAAATTCATTCCCACAGTCAGGTAGATACCGGTGCCGATAATCAGAATCAGCATAGGGATTCCCCATACCACACTGTTTATGGCACTATTCACTTTTGCAATCATGTTCATTACATTTTCCATAAAAAATCTCCTCTTTCATAAGTATAGATAGATGAACCTCACAAAAAACGAGAATTTACCTTCGTAAATCCTCGT
>BLLU01000004.1 GCA_011959105.1 Lachnospiraceae bacterium
GGTAGGCACTCATTTTTTGCAAACCCGCTATTTGTTACTTAACAGGAATGCTCCTTTATGTGTTAAATAAACATAGATATAATTTAAACTGCAGTTTCTGAAAACTACAGCTAAATCACCGGTATCATCATTTTGCTCAATCCAGCATTTCTGCTTCCAGCACATTCTTCCGATCTATAGAGATTAATTACACCATCCGGCATATCTCATACAATACCTTTACAATATCCTGCATCATTCTAATCTGATGTGGTTCCAGAATTTTAAGCGCACATATAATTCTCTCTGCATCATACTTTGCTTCTGCTTCACCAAACATTATATAGTCACAGCTGACAGACAATGCTGTTGATAAACGCGACAGGGTCTCTGCGGAAAAGCCTTTTTTCCCAGCCTCAATTTCATACAGGAATTTGGTTGATATATCTATTTTTTCCGCTAATACTTCTCTGGAATAGTGCTTTATTTTCCGCAGTTCTCTAATTCTGGCCCCTATCTCTGACTGTGACATTTTTATCCTCCGTATTTCAGCATTGCACACCATTTATCAAATAACCAAACAATCCAATGTTTACTCATGCTTTTTCTGCTATTTTAGAAGCAACCTCTCATTCGCTTAGGATTTTAAACAAATGCTTAAATACCTGTCCCTTCTCAATTAATTCATCAAAACTTCCTCTCTCCACTATTTTTCCGCCATCCATTACGATGATTTCATTGTATTTATGCATAAGTGCTTTGTTATATCTGTGCGTAATATTTATAATTGTCATGTCCTGTTCCAGCAGTCTTTTTTCGATTTCATAGGCGGTTTCATTATCCAGCCCAGATGTGATTTCATCAAGAAAAGTCATTGTTTTATTTCTTAAAAACAACCTTGCCAGAGCAATTCTCTGCAATTCGCCTCCTGAAAAATTACTGCCGTTTTCCCTTATTTTTTCATGCACTCCATCTGGAAGCTTCTGGATCGTATCATAAATACCAGCCTTCTTAAGTGCATTTATTACCTCTTCTTCTGAGTACTCCTGATACAGGGCTACATTGTTATAGACCGTGTCATTAAATATATAGGTTTGCTGATAACAGACAGGGCTTACGTGCATAATGCTTTCCCGGTTAAGCTCTGACAGTTCTTTTCCGTTAATCAAAACCTTTCCAGTATAATCCGGTCCATATTCTGTAAGCAGCTTTATGATGCTTGATTTGCCGCTTCCGCTTTTGCCTACAATCGCATACTTTTTACCCTCATCGAAATTAAGCATTAAATTATCCAAAGAAAAGCTGTCGCTGATTTTCTGATGAACATGATCGAGACGAATTTCCCGAATATCTTCTTCTAAGTTCTCTTTATTATCGTTTTCGCTTTCGGCCTCCAATAAAGACTCTAATTCATCCTTTACCTTCTCCATGGCTTTCAACTGTATCATCCCATTGGCGATTGCCTTACACGGTGTTAAAACAAAATTCATCATATTGGTAATTGCCACCACTTCACCAATCGTAATTCTGCCTGCCGCAACAAAGAACAGACAACTTCCCAGAACAATCAGGAATGCTGCATTGTTTACAAAGGATGCCAAAGCCTGTGCCCAGTACAGGCTTTTGGAGGAATATTCGTTTTTTCTGCTTACAAAATCGCTTAGCTTTTCCTGCTTTCCCAATATTTGCTTTACGGCGTCAAAGGTCCTGATCACCTTATGGCCACCCAAGTCATTTTTTATGCCATCCAGATATACCTCCACAGCCTCCGTATATTCTTTCCTGGAAGAAGCTATTTTCTTTTTCAGAATATTTGGAACCCCAAATTGTACGATACTGACTATGGCAACGATCAGTAAAATAAACGGCTCTACGCAAAGCAGATAAACGACGGCAACCACCACAAAAACAAACTGCATAATCATACCGTATATATTGTTGATTCCGTCATTCAATATGATTCCAATATCCGTAGTAAATTTAGAAAGATAATAGGCCAGTCCCTTTTTCTCAAACTGATTGGCCGAGAGATAAAACAGCTTATACATCACCTGATCACGCAGATCTTTTTCCATATCCCGCACAACGACAGCCTGCTGCTTTTTGCTGACCCACTCAAAGAGAAACACCGCTATGCTGAAAACAGCGGCTATCAAACACTTTTCCAGCAAATCTTTGTAACTTTTGGAATCTATCAAAAGCTGCATAATATAAGATCGCAGAGGGGCCAAAACCCCTACAATCACCACAGGTATCAGGCTAATCCAAAATTTACATGCATTTTTTTTATTAATATGTTTAATCATTATTTATCCCCTTTACAAAAAAGTATTTGGCAACAATCTCAATTTTTGGATATTTAATGGTTATTATCTTCCAGATTCTGTTTCAGACAGAATATAATCTTTACGGCATACTTAGTTTCCAAATCAATAATTTTTTGTAAGTACTCTTTTATTTTACGAAGATCACCATCCTGCTCTACATTTTGTTTTAGTGCCCGTGTTGTCATAATTGAAGCCAGATCACATTCCTCTCTTGTAATCTGATTTAAATAATCATATTGCTCTTGATTTAATAAATTTTTACAGTATAAATATTCAGCCCGGTCCCTGTTGCAGACACAATGCTCATAGATCAGATAGCAAATCCTTATATCTAATATAAGAATCTCTTTTTCATAGGACAACAGCTTTTGAAATGCACCTATTCCGAAAGAGTAGGTTTCGTCATATTGCGGTTCGTAATATGATATATTCTGTGAGTTGATATATTCCTGAAACAGCTGCAGTATATGGCGGGTATCCAATGTATACAGCTCATACCCGGGATTATATTTATAGATACAAATTTTTCTGTCAGGAATATGATTGCGTGACGATATAAAATCAGAATACTTCATTTTTCCGGAGCATATTTTCCCTCTTTTGTAATAAAGCAAATACAACTCCTCAGCGGAATCATCATATCCATAAACTAAATTCTGATGAAAAAACGGGCCACTCTCATCCCCTATTCCAAAGTGAATGTTATCATTCATCAATGTCTCAACGTATCTGCCCAGATCTATCATCTTCTTTATATAATCTATGAGTGAAAAGCCCAGGGTATTAATTGCATTTTCATTTTCCGAAAAGTAATCAATAAAATAATCGTTAGTATGTAAATCCCAATTTTTATGTAGATTGCATAAATAGTCAATAGGAAGTGCCTTATTAGAGGGATTAAAATACAAATTTATATAATTAGAAAAAAGCCACTCGTAATAACTGTTGCAGTCCAAGGTAACTCTAAAGCCAATTCTGTTAAGCACATAGTCAGAAACATTGTCTATTATAACGATTTCTTTTGTGTCCTGATTATTCTCGCTGTATCGGATCAAAACGTTTTTATCCGTTTTTATAATGCTTATGCGCAAGGGCATAAGCGGTTCTTGCAGAATTTTGACATGAGGCAACGATCTAATTCTATAATAAAGACCATCCTTGGAAAAGTTTCCAACCTCTGCTTCAATGGAAGGATCAATAGCATTTGCACCATTTTTAACATCACTGGTAAGAAAAAGGGCAATCGGCGCCCATACATTGGAATACAGCTGGTTGTAAACAGTTAAATCTATTGCATCGCAAGCATCACAATCCCTCCAAAAAGTGACATTCATATTAATATTCCATTTATTACTGACAAACTTGAATATATTATCGGAATCTACTTGATATTTTAGGTTTTCACCCTCCGTTTGCCATGTATATTGATTAAAATTTTTTACCTGTATACATGCTACCTCATCACTCATATGAAGGCTTACCTTGTCGGCTGCACTGATTACTGCATGCTGAAAGCCATGATAGCTATAGGTTCTGATATAAGGATTTGTATTTACAGGCAGCACTTTTTTCATATTTATGTCCTCAAAATTACATTAATTGGCTTATTATGCACTCTTTTAAATTCCCATATCTTTTTATATAATCTATCAATAACTTATCTTCCGGAAACTCTATGCCAAATTCTGATTCCAGCGCAATAATCAGCTGTACAAACGACATTGAATCCATACCCAGCTTTTCGGCCAAATCCAATTCATCCGCGACATCCTGCATTTCCAATGTTACAGAACTGTTTTGATTAATAAGTTCAACCAACCTCTCATCCAAATCTTTCATATTATTCCCCATGCCTCCTTTGGCGAATTAAATAGACACTACTGCCTTCCACAATTTGTTATACAGGATATTTTTTCAAGAATTTTCTCAATTACATACTGCTCAATTTCCTTACCGATTTCAGGGGCATATTGATCGGCCTTAAAAAACACTCCGTTTTCCGTCAGGTATTCTGCCTTTCTTTCAATCGGTTTGATTTCCTTCCAATTAATCTTCAATTCAGACGGCACCATATTTTGAACCATGCCTTCCGTCACATAATCCTTATTAATATATGCCAATAACGATAACTCTTCTGAACCTGCATGCGACTTATGCTCATCTGTGAAAAATTGATTACCCGTCAAATTAAACCATTCTATAAAGTATATTCCCTCCAGGCATAGTTCCTCTTTTAAAGGCATTCTGTTACCGCCGTGTCCATTTAGAAAAATTATATTTTTAACGCCGCTTTTTTTTAAACTTTGGATAATAGATACTATTACCTGTTCATATACTTCAGCACTTAGACTTATTGTACCTGCAAAATTAGAGTGTATGGCACTAAATCCGAATGGAAAACACGGCAAACTGATTATATCCGTCAGTTGGGATATTTTTTTGGCCAAATAATCCGCAACAATGTAATCAGCCCCCAGATAACCAGCCGGACCATGTTGTTCAAATGATCCCAGCGGCACAATTACCGTTGGATTTTTTTTAATTTTTTCCTCAAATTCCAAAAATGTTAAATTATTCATGACCAACCTGCACTACCGAATTATCTGCATATTCCTTCTTTATTTTTTGTATATCAATTTTACCGTTTTCGTTTAAGGGGAGTTTCTCCAAAAAAAATACCTTGTCCGGCGGCAAAACCCTATGAACAGTACATTCCCAGAATATTTTTTCGACAGCCAGTTCCTGAGAGCATTCGACGCAGGCAATGGCAATCTGGGAATGCAGCTCGCTGTCAACTCCAAAAACAGCAGCCTCTTTTACTCCGTCAATAGACCTTATTACATTTTCAGTCTCAGCGCATATATAATTAATGCCATCCCGGGTAATCATACTGTCCGACCTGTCCAAAAAGTAAAACAGCTTTTCATCATCGAAATACGCTATATCCCCTGTATAGAGCCTTCCGTTTTTTACAGCCTTTATTGTAGCAGCTTCATTGTTAAGGTATCCTTTCATTACCCCTTTACTTTTTACCACTAATTCCCCTCTTTCTCCGGGAGTTACAATCAGTCGATCTTCCTTATCTCTAAGCTCTAATTCAACTCCCTTCACCGGATAGCCGATGGAGTTTTGTGCCTTCGCTTTTACATTATAAGGCGTACAGGTTACCAGGGGCCCTGCTTCAGTCAATCCGTATAATTGAACAATTATTACGGACTGAAAAAAAACTTTTGCCTTTTCCATTAAGCTGCTTGGACACCTGGCTCCTCCCACAGCAATAATACGCAGATCATAAGCATTGTTCGCGGCATTACGGATGTATAGTGTCAACAATGAAGGTATTGTACACCATACCGTTATTTCTTGACTTTTCAAAATTCTTTCAATCCTGCTCACCGAAAAAATGCCGGAATATAAATATAATGAAGCCCCCGCCAAAAAGCCTGCCAGAAATTCAATTGTCAAGCCATAAGAATGGTATAAGGGCTTAGATACCAAAAGCCTGTCATTACAAGTGTATTGCATACAGTCTACAGCTGCCGCTGCATTCGATAACAGATTGTCGCCGGAGAGCATTACTCCTTTGGGCGTATGCGTAGTTCCTGAAGTAAATAAAACCACCTTTATATCTTCTTGTTCCGGCCTGAATGAATCCATTGATATACTAATTTGTCCAGAATCTTTAACCGCCAAATTTATCCCGTTTTCTGCGCATATAGAGATTACAGTACTCTCTTCCCAGGCTGGCGAAAAGATATAAACAACATCCAGATACAACAACGCCGTCAACAACTGTATACAGAAATCTATCGAATTGCCACAATATAATGCAATGCGCTTTATCCCGTTCATCTTGTAGCAGGAATATTGTGCGTTTACCTTTTGCAGAACTTGCTCATAACTGATAGACTCTTCACGTGAAATAAAAGCAAGAGATTTTCCATTGCTTTTTATGGAAGCTAATAATGCTGCCTGTAATGTATCATTCATTCCGTCCCCGTAAGTTTCCGCGTATTCTGACATACTGATTAGGCATTCAGAAATCTTTCTCCCACTGGAAAATAGTAAAAAGAGTGTGTAAAAACATGTAAATCCATCATTTTTACACACTCATTTATCAATGAAGTTTGGTGTGTCGTGTAGCTTTCCTCTACGCCTTGAACAAATACCCTTTTACATCACTGAGTAACTATTATGCAGTTCGCAGCATAGGCTGACAATTTACGTATTTCAAGTCGTCAAATAATTGTTTATTAGCAAAAAGATCCGTTTACGCAAGCCTTACAATTGGCAATTTTCAAAACAACCTTATGAGATAATCTTCCAATTCTTCTAATGCCCATATTTACTCCTTTCCCCACACACCCCAAACATTCATTACAATAAACCGTTATTCGACCTCGTAGTCAATATATATCTTCAACAATTCGGGAATTAAAGCGTCAAAATATTGCCTTTGGCAATACTTATTTCCTTTGTTGTAAACCTTTAAAAACTGACAGCCCCCATTGCAAACAGGCAGATACTTACATTTAAGGCATTGGGAATCCATATTATTATATTTATCCGAACTACCTCTATAAAAGCCTTCCGGACAATCCTTCATGGACATAAAGCCTGTACATTTTAATTTCTTACCGTCAATATCTATCAAGTAGGCATTGTGGTTTTTGTTAGGGCAGATTCCCTCGCCGTCAATTGATATTAAATTGGTTAAAAAGAAGCCATACTGTTTTGCTTTTTGCGCAGCCTTCAAAACAATCTGCGCTCTATGCTCGGGCTGCACATTAATATGTGGATGCGTATAGGAAATGCCAATAACAATCCTTTCCTGCAGTCCGCGATCCGCCAAGTCCTCGAACATATGATCTAAATGATCTATATTGCTGTCGTCAACCACAATGTGTAAAAAAACTTCAATATTTTCCGGTAAAATCGTCAGGTTATTCAGCACTCTGTTATATGTGCTTATGCCGTCTTTTGCAATGCGCCTGCTGTCAGTCCACTCCCTGTCTCCGTCTAATGTAATCTTTATTCCCTTCCAGTTACAGGATGCCCATTTCTCAATAATTTCCTTAGTCAGCAGCACTCCGTTGGTAACTATGCTGAAGGAATATCTCTCTCCATATTCTGCAAACAATCGGGCATTTATATAATCAATCACAGGCAGGTTAGTCATAGGCTCGCCGCCGTAATAACGCATAGTCAATTCTCTATTTCTATCCTCTGCCATCACTGACATAATTTCGTTTATTATTTCATCTGCCTTTTGCATGGTCAGATGCTCGTTTGATGATTCTCCCTCAAAACAGTAGATACACTTCAAATTGCAGGCATGGCTTGTAACCAATGTGATCTCCAGCTTATCCTCGGTACGATACTTATCTGCCATAAACTCATTTATGAACGATTCTTCGTCGTCGGCAGAGGAAAAAACCATTTTGTTGTCTTTCATATGCAAAAGTGTATCGTCATCAATTTCTTTCAAATTGCCAAGATATTCTTTATCTTCGACGTAGGCCAGGCCTTTTGTAATAAGGTTATATATGGTCACGCCTCCCTCAAAAGGAAAATCCTCTACAAGCGCATTATATTTTGACAAATACATATCCGTGAACCTCACATTCCATGCTAAACATTTTCTTTAATACAAAAAGGTGACTTTACATCTAATTTCCCGGTATAGGAATAAACTAAACCTCTGCACCAGACACCGCATTTATTATTGCAGCTGTCGCATCCCATCTCTTTTAATGAGATACAGCGAAGGCCGTTCATAACCTCCGAATTCCATATGTTCTCCATCGAGTCGGATAGCAGATTCCCACACCAAAACTTCTTAAAACTTTTAAACAGCGGACAGGGATAAACATCTCCGTTTCTATCCACAAACAATTCGGAAACACCCGCCTCGCAAAGAGTTGTACGCCTGGTTACATGCTTTTCCGAAAACTCACAATATTCTGTTTGTACAGTAAAATACACCTGCTGATGACTGTTTCTGTATTTTAGAATTTCCTGCGTTACCTTCTTAACATATTCTGCATATTTCTTATCGCCTTCTATTGTTTTGCTTCTACCCAGTTTAATTAATAAACCAAATCTGGCCGTCGTTACATTGTGTTTCTCCATAAATGAAAATAATTCATCCAGGTCGATCTCAATATTGTCAATGACAATCGTAGCTATGACAGGCACTCTTAATTCTTTTAGGCGTTTGTAATTTTGTACGGTTTTTAATAAATCAAAATTGTTGTTACGATTATCATCCCAGATACCATTGAGGCTGATTTGAAATGCCAGATATGGACTGCTTAAAAATGCGGTATTAATTCTATCCAGCAGCAATAGATTCGATAATAGCAAAATGCTGATTTTCTTTTGTATGGTATATTCCAGTATTTCATTAATCTGCGGGTGCATCAGTGGTTCGCCGCCTGTCAATATGACAGATAAAACCTGCTGCTGTCCCAGCTTATCAATAATGGTTTTATATTCATCCAGACCCATATCCTTCGTATAGCTTCCATCCTGCGCATAGCAATAAGGACAATGTAAATTGCACTTATCCGTCAGGCTGATATGCGCCAGCAAAGGTGATTCAAAGCAATTGATCGGACGCAGCCCTTCAAAATCATTCTCCAGATTATATGTATATAAGTAATGGCCCAGAATCCTTTCCATGTTTATATAACCATTTATCTGTTTTTCATATCTTCTGTTCAGCAACATATCAATCTTACCCTTTATCACTCCAGCAAATCATATATATATGTTCTTTTCTTAACAAAATTATAGACATTTTCATACATTTGGAAATTTGCGGATTCCATATAGTCAATTAAGCATATCAGGTTTTTAATCACATGCTTTGTGAGTTCACACATGGCAGGATCGGGTTTATCATAATCATACCCTCCCTATTTAGTCAAGTCTTTTTTCCTTATTTTTCAAGGAATTTTTAGTTT
>BLLU01000005.1 GCA_011959105.1 Lachnospiraceae bacterium
GAGCCAACTGCTCGCCCTGCTCTATCTGGACGAGTTCGACCACTGGCTGCGCGACGATCTCGGCCTCGTGTATGGCAGGTACATGGACGACTTTTACATCATCGACAGCGACAAGCTGAAGCTCCGGCGCATCCTCAAGGAGATCGAGGCGTACATCGCACCCCTCGGCCTGCGGCTGAACAAAAAGACGCAGATCTTCCCGCTGAAGAACGGCATCGACTTCCTCGGCTTCCATACCTACATCACGAACACCGGCAAGGTGGTCAGAAAGGTGCGGGCAAAGAGCATCGACAACATGAAGCGCAAGATCCGCAAATACAGGCAGCTCGTCGACAGCGGCAAGATGACGCTCGAGAGCGTCGTCCAGTCGTATGCGAGCTGGTGCGGACATATCTCGCACGGCAACACCTACCACCTGCGGAAGAATATGGACGCCTACTTCTTCGCCTATTTCCCTGAGCTGAAACAACAACCGAAAGGAGACGACCCTCATGCCTCAAAAACTGAGCAACCTCGCCAACAAGTCGAAGGTGAAGTTCGGCAGCCTGCACGGCAAGCCGATCATCTGGCTGGTGGCAGACAAAAACCACAGCGGCTTCCCCAACAACAGCGTCACCCTCGTGACCGCGCAGATCATCAAGATGATGTGCTTCGACGCGAAGGAGAGCGCCAACGGCAACAGCGACCGCAAAAACTACGGCAATAACCGCTGGATCTACTCCAACATCAGGCAGTGGCTCAACAGCGCGGCCGCCGCAAATGCGTGGTATGCTGCGCAGCACAGCGCGGACGCTCCCCCGAGCGCTGCCAATGTCTGGAACAATGTAAACCAGTACCAGACCATCGCCGGCTTCCTCAACGCCTTCACGGCCAACGAGCGCAACGCGCTCCTGAGCACCAGCCGCGTCGTCGGCCGGAGCTCCACCGACGGAGGCAGGACGGAGACCTGCACCGACAAGATCTTCCTCCTGACCTGTTCAGAGGTAAACCTGACCGGGGATGTGACTGCCGGCAGCAAGCTGGCGATCTTCAGCGACAACGCCAGCCGCGTCGCAACCGTGACGCCCGAGTGCGTCGCCAACTCCAACTACTCCAGCAACCCCGCCGCAAATGCCGCGTGGTACTGGTGGCTCGCGGACGCCTATGCCGGGTCGGCCTACTACGCCCGCGATGTCAACTCCGATGGCGCGCTGGACAGGGACCTCGCCTACTACGGCAACCTCGGCCTGCGCCCCGCTTGTAATCTGTCCTCTGATCTCCTGATCTCCGACACCACCGACGCCGACGGCTGCTACACCGTGATCTACAATCAGGCGCCCACCGCACCGGCCACCATCAATGTGCCGAGCGAAGTGATCGGCGGGGAAAACCTGAGCATCTCGTGGGGCCAGTCGACCGACCACGACGGCAACCTGAGCGGCTATGTGCTGGAGCGCAAAGTCGACGGAGGCACATGGGGGCAGGTCTACAAGGGATCCTCCCGCAGCTTCTCCGACGCCATCACCTACGGATGGGCGAAGGTGCAGTACAGGGTCAAGGCATACGACAGCGCCGGCGCCGAGTCAGCATACACAACCGGCACCGAGCGCACCGTGACCAACAACCGGCCGCCCGTCATCAGCGGAAAGGACACCAACCTCGGCAGCTTCACGGCGACGCCCCCGAGCTACGAGTACACCGTCACCGACGCAGACGGGCATCAGGTCAAAGTCGTGGAGAAGCTGGACGGAGCGACCCTGAGAAGCTACACCGCAACCCTCGGCGCCACGAACACCCTCAGCATCCCGGCCGACACATGGCTGAAGATGCTGAACGGCTCCCACACCATCGCCATCACAGCCACGGACGCCAAGAACGAGAGCACCGTGCGCACGCTGACCTTCACCAAGGCAGTCAACGCCATCGAGTTCGTCCAGACCGTTGCGATGGCCGCCGACGAAATGCCGACCAAGGCGCTCGTCAACATTCAGGGCAGCTTCCCCGCCGGCAGCACGCTGACCGTGGAGATCTGCAATAACGGCAACGACGCGGCGCCCACATGGGAGGTCATCACCAACAAGGTGCTCACCGGCCAGAAGCACTTTTTCACCAACACCACGAAAACCGCCGCCGAGTGGGGCGTGAAAATCAGGGTCAAGCTGCTGCGCGGATCCGCAACCGGGCCCTGCTTCATCCAGTCGGTCGGCGGCAACTTCGCATAAGCAGAAAGGAGGAGCAGCATGGTCTACTTCATGGAACACAGCATCAAGGCCATCCGCGAAAAGGAGGAGGCTGCCGCCGCTGGCGGCACCTCCCCCGAGGACAAGAAGCGCATCGACGACATCGAGAAGGATCTCGGGGAGCTGTCTGGTGCCATTGAGAGGGGGCTGACGAAATGAGTGAAAAGTACAGCGGCCTCGAGGCTGCGCTTCGCAGCGCTCGCCTGAGCACCATCGCCGCCATCACAGCCGGAGAGCGCACCGGCACGCAGGTCATCGCCTGCGAGGAGATCCTGCCGGCGTGGACAAAGGCCGGCCCCGACGGGGACGGCACCCACAAGGTCGGCGAGCCTTGCACTCATGCGGGCCAGAGCTGGCGCTGCTGCCAAGAGCACAGCACCAAGAACAACCCCGACATCGAGCCCGGAAAGAGCCCGGCCCACTGGGCTCCGTACCACACCACCGACCCGGCGAAGGCAAAGCCTTTTATCCAGCCGACGATGGCCGAGGATAGCTACCAGAAGGGCGAGGTCTGCCTCTGGACTGACGGAAAGGTCTACCGCTCCATCAGAGATGGGGCCAACGACCGCAGCCCGGCAGACTACCCGGCCGGGTGGAAGGTCGTCGATGTCGAGAACGGAGGCGCAGCATGATCCAGCTCGACATCGGACAGCTCGTGGCAATCATGGGGATCCCTTCGGCGATCACTGGCTTCTGCTTTTGGATGCTCCAGCGGCGCATGACCAAAAGAGACGAGGAGCTCGACCGCAGAGAGAAAGCCCGGGAGAAAAACGAGGTACTCCTCGTGCGCAGCGTCGGGGCAGCCATCGCCCTCGGTGAGGCCGCAGCCACAGCGCTGAAAAACGGCCACGCCAACGGAGAGGTGGAAGCAGCTCTCGAATATGCCCGGCAGGTCAAGCGCGAACAAAAGGACTTCCTCACCGAGCAGGGCATCCGCTCGATGTATTAAGGGGGCGCCCATGAGAAAATACGAGCCCAAACGGCTGAGGCGAACGCGGCGGCCGTGGGAGTTCAAGAAAAAGCTCGCGGCGTGGGCCGTGGTGATCGCAACAGCGGCCGCCACGGCCTCCTTCGTCCTTGCGTTCATGGACAAGCAGACCGCCAGCGATGTGACAATCGCAATTTTCACGGCCTGCGTCACCTATCTCGTGAGCTATGCAGCAGCATCGGCAACGGAGAAAGTCAGCAGAAACCGGCACGGGCTGGACGCCGACGGAAACCCGCGACCAGCCGCCGGAGAGTACGAAAACACACCAACACAACCAGAAAATGAGGAGGCAAAAGGATGAACATGATCGACATCACGCCCATCATCAACGCGGCCATTATGCTGATCGCTGCTGCGGTCAGCGTGTTCCTGATCCCGTGGATCAAGAGCAAAACCACCGACGCACAGCGCAAGGAGCTGGTCGAGTGGGTCAAGATCGGCGTCGCTGCCGCTGAGCAGCTCTACAAAGGGCAGGGCCGTGGCGACGAGAAAAAGCAGTATGTCCTCGACTTCCTGAAGCAAAA
>BLLU01000006.1 GCA_011959105.1 Lachnospiraceae bacterium
TAAACCTCAAGTAACGGTCTCGAAAAGTATCCGAAGCTGCGGTTTCCGGGGTTTGGGGAACCTATCCAGGCGAAAAAACTATCACGTTATCTCATTGAAAACACAGACAGAAATAAAGCGTTAAAGTATGATAAAAGTGATGTTCTCTCTGTTTCAGGTGAATTTGGAATTGTAAATCAAATAGCATTTCAAGGACGATCCTTCGCCGGAGAAAGTGTCGCTGAATATCATATTGTAGAGACCGATGATATTGTATATACTAAAAGTCCATTGAAGGCTAATCCATACGGCATAATTAAAGTTAATAACGGAAATCCTGGCATTGTATCGACTTTATACGCAGTGTATCATCCTATAGATGTAATTCCACAATACATTGACTACTATTTTTGTAATGATTTGCGATTGAACAAATATCTGAAACCATTAGTTAATATAGGAGCTAAACATGATATGAAGGTCAACAATGCGGCCGTCTTATTTGGAGATGTGTATTTTCCTAATGCCACTGAACAAAGCAAAATTGTTGAGTTTCTACAGATTTTAGATTACCGTATCAAGAAACAACGCGCGCTTGTAGAATCCCTCAAGAAGTATAAAAGAGGAACATTTGACGCTGTTTTCTCACAAAAAATACGCCTCATCCCAAAACCACAACAAAGAGAATGGAGATCTTATAAACTATCTGATTTTGCATCACGGATTACAAGAAAAAATGGTGTGCAGAGTGATATACCATTAACTATATCTGCTCAATATGGATTGATCGACCAACGTGACTTTTTTTCAAAAACAGTTGCAAGTGCAGATATGAGTAATTATTATTTGCTTCATAAAGGTGAATATGCTTATAATCGAAGCACTTCTAGCGATTATCCTTTTGGATCAGTAAAAAGACTTGAATTATATCCAATGGGCGCAGTATCAACATTATACCTGTGTTTTACAGTGAATAATGACATTATTTTGAGTGATCTTATAAAGTGGTATTTTGAATCATCAAAATGGCACCGTACTGTACAAGAAATATGTGCAGAAGGTGCGAGAAACCATGGACTATTGAATGTACCAACAAATGGTTTTTTCAATACTATTCATATGTTACCCTCAGATCCGGTTGAGCAAATGGCAATAGCACGATATTTAGAACTCATTCAATATAAATACGATGTAGCACTGCAAGAATTAGACATGCTTATGTTTTTGAAAAATGGTTTTTTACAGCAGCTCTTTATATAAAGAGCTGCTGTAAAAAAGCTGATTTTATATGAACAAGTGCGTTGATTTGATTTTCCTCATACCCAATCTTCTGATCAAGTCCATAGAGAATAGAGGCAACTCTTTGCTGTTCTAACTGGGATGGAACAAGGATTTCTGTTTTTGCAATTTCACTTTTACTTATAGATGAAACCTTTGTTCCTTGTACCATGGGATATATTTGTTTTCTAAAATATGATGAATTTAAATAGTATCCGAGATACATAGGTACAAATTCAATACACGGACGACAAGGTATGGTATGTAATCCTGACAATGCCATAATTCCATTTGAACCGATAATTTCAGTTGCTTTTCCGACAGAATAATCTTCGGCAGTATCAGCAATAACAATGTCTCCATTTTGAAGATAGCTATTTATTGAAAATTTACTTATGTCTTTTTCAGGTTTAATACATGGAACATCTACGGATGACAAATTGACTGTTGCACCATATTTAACTAATATATCTCCATAATGTATATCACGCACTGTTCCACCATATTGAATTAGATCGTCTCTTGAAAAAGTGTTATTTTGAAGTGGTAAAAATACGTTTTTCCAAGATATTTTTTTACAATTTGAAGTAATGACAATAGTAGAAAAAATCTTATCGGAAAGTCCTCTTTTATACTTCTTGAGACTATCGACAAGGGTGCGCTGTTTTTCTATCCTTG
>BLLU01000007.1 GCA_011959105.1 Lachnospiraceae bacterium
CCAGGACTTCTGATGCACCGCCAGGGGCTCGAACCCTGGACACCCTGATTAAGAGTCAGGTGCTCTACCAACTGAGCTAGCGGTGCGCTTTCAAAGGATTTGTTCTTGTTTCCTTAACACAAGTGATATAATATCATATGGTTTACAGAAATGCAAGTATTTTTTCAAAAAAATTTCACAATTTTTGTCTATGCTTTTTCCTATAGATCAATATCAAAAATATACTTTTCAAATGCGTTGATTACCTGCGTATCATTGTAGGAAGATGTACGCGGGAACGTTCTTCCGTAATTCATATGCACATGTCCGTGGATAAAAAAAGCAGGCTTATATTTGTCCAGAAGATCACGGAACGCCTCAAACCCCCTGTGAGGTAAATCCTCACCGTCATTAAACTGATAGGCGGGCGAATGGGTCAGCAAAATGTCGAAACCCTTCCTGTATTTTAAACTCCACCAAAGTTTCCATATCCGCCTGCGCATCTGAAACTGAGTATACTGATGCGCACCGGGCTTATAGCGCATGGAACCACCCAGACCCAGAATCCGAACGCCATTGTGTATATAGATCTTGTCCTCAATGCAGATACAGCCGTCGGGCGGGGTCTCTTCATAGCGGTCGTCATGATTGCCATGCACATAGAGAATGGGCGCATGGGCAAATGTTGCCAGAAAAGATAAATACTGGGGTTTTAAGTCCCCACAGGAGAGGATCAGGTCGATCCCCTCCAGATAACTTCTATCAAAATAATCCCACAACAGCGGAGATTCCTGGTCAGCGATTGCCAAAATTCTCATCAGACGCTCCCTCTTCCCTTTTCCATTGTATGTAAGACGTCAGATCTCGGACGCCCCTGTTCTTCCCAGCCCCTGCATCTTTGTGACTGCCTGGGCTTCTTCGGTAAGATCGGCTATATTGGGGATGCTTCCCACCACGTTTTCCACCAGCCAGTCCATGGTAATAATATCCCTGGGGGGAATGACCTGATCCGCCTTGTTCATAACGGTCCCGTCCTGGGCGCACAGTTCACCGTAAAACGGAACCAGCGCATCCGAACAGATATTGTTGCGCAGAAGGCTTACCAGCTGCTTGGTACCCTGGGGCAGATCCTGAGAACAGATCAGGTCAACCACGCCGGAGGACATGCCCCACCAGTAATTGATGGCTCTGTTGCCCACCCCATCGGTCTCCTCTTTCCATGTGCCGTTCAATATGATGCGGACTATCTTTTCATACAATTTTCCCCAATGCCAGGTGGTCATGGCCAGATTGTCCGGCGTCTCCCCACTGATGCAATAGAGACCGAAATGCCGGGTAGTCTTGCCCGGTGACCTCATATCCTGATCCATGATATAGTTGATCTCGGGATCATCGGTGATCCTGACTTTCCGATCCTTTAAAGTGCTCCAGTCCAAATAGACTCTGGCGTGGGGATTTACCATCCTTGCGCCCAAGGCAAAGGCGTTGATATTCGCCGCCATACCATATATGGGATAATTGGCAATATAACCAATCTTGTTGGTGGTGGTCATGGAACCGGCGATGGCCCCGGCCAGGAACTTCGCCTCGTACATTCTGGCATAATAAGTGCGCAGAGTGGGATGGGAAATATTCTGGGAGCAATTCAATATTTTCACATCCGGGTGATTGGCCGCAATCTTCAGGCTGGCAGGGATCATCACCGGGGTGGTGGTAAAGAGCACATTGTAGCCGTCCTTAATCACCTGCTCCATCTTCTCCAGGTCGTTTTCGCCCGCTACGATGTTCTCAAACGCCTTGGTCTCCACCTGGCCCGGGAACACATTCTCCAGATACAGCCGTCCCAGTTCATGGCTGTAAGTCCAGCTGGAAGACCTGTGATCCTTTTCATATAAGAAAGCGATCTTCACCCGGCTGGCATTGTCAGGCAGAACCAGATTCAGCAGGTTTCTGTACAGATTGTGGGACACCTCCTCCTTGGGAGGATCCATGAGCAGTTCAATGGACTGTTCGTCGGTCAGCACCAGGAATTCATCCCAGATCTTGGAAAGGTCTTTCTTGATTTCCTGTTCCGTCTTCTGCCGGGTCTCCTGGTAGCCGAACACCGTGATAAAGGCCAGGAAAGCGTCTCCCACCGTAATGGGAAGTTTGCTGCCTCCCTTCGCCTCAAAAGCGTTTCGGAAATGGAAAAATACGGAATCAAATTCTATGCGGTCGTCATAGCTCCACTTCTCTCCCTTGGGAGTGCCCACCTGGGCCAGCAGTTTGGCAAACCGCCCTTTCTCGCTGAAATTCACATTGTTAAGACCCGTAATATCATAGAAATCCAGGAATTCATAATAAATCTCGTTTTCCCTGGCATCCGTGCGCTTGGGCACGATCCGTATAACAGAGCAGGGAATGCTGTAAGCATTCAGGAATTTCAGAATGCTGACCCGCTTGTTGCCCTCCTGCACATAAAACCGATTCATAAATTCATAGACCTTCACCGGGTCTCTAAGGCCCTCCTCCTCCAGCATGGTATACAACCGAATCCATTTGGTGGCAAATTCGGAGGAAGCATCCAAAAGGGGCATATAATTAGCGGCGAAGGAATTGGTGCGTCCCTTGGTCTTGGTACCTACGATCAGTTCCATGGGTACTTCGCACACACCCAGGTTCACCTCATATTCCACCTGAGCGAAAGACAGGGTTTCATCTAAAGCTGGCAGATAGGGGTATCCGCCTTTCAAAAGGCAGGCACGGTATTCTCTTCTTCCGGCGCTTAAAGCATTCTGGTATTTTTCGTATGACATATCTGCCTCCATTCTATATTGCGTCCAGCCTCTACCCGGAGAATAAACATCTCCCCGGAATTGCTGTTATTATATTTGCCCGTCATCCATATGTTTCGCCCTGCACTCCTTACAATACCCATAGAGTTCCAATTTATGCCCTGTCACCACAAAATCTCCGGGCAGCCCGGGCAAATGATCATGGATCTGCTTAAAAGGACAATTTTCCAGGGGGACCCGCCTGCGGCAGTCCAAGCAAAGGGCATAGTGGGTGTGATCGCCCCTGTCCAGTTCATACAAAAGCGTATCCTCTCCCATCCAACTGCTTTTCCGAAGCATGTCATGCTCCTCAAAAGCCGCGAGTATCCGATATACGGTGGATAAAGCATAACCGGACTGCCCGGCGGTCTCCTCCAGCTGCCGGTAAATCTGCAGGGCGCTGAGGGGTTCCCCTGCCTCCGAAAGCACCTGATATACATCTCTGCGCTGCCGGGTCCACTTAATACCGGCAGGATAATCCCGTTTATCCATACTTTCCTTTTCCCAGGGTAATACGGGCCGTACCCATATTACCGCGTCAATCGGTGTTTGGAACACGCCTCTACACTCCGGGCAGCAGACCTGCCAGGAGACCACCCGCCACACTGATTCCATAGAGCAGAGCAATGATTCTCAGGTTCTCCCCTCTATGGCGGTTTACCCTGCACAGCACCAACAGGCCCACCCCCGTGTTGGCCAGCAGCCCGCTGATCATGGCCCCGAAGTTCATGGCCCCCTCCAGATAAAGCTGGGTGATGGCCACAGAAGAGGCACAGTTGGGGATCAGCCCCAGGGCCCCGGACAAGAACTGTCCCGCCACCGGCTTGTTCCAGATCCAGCGGCTCAGGTTCTCCGGGCCGGCCCAGGTCAGCAGCAGATTGAGAACAATGTTAATAAACAGAATAAACAGGGCGATCTGCGCCGTGTGCAGCAGCGCGGATTTCACAATCCCCTTCTCACAGCCGCAGTGGTCATGTTCACACAATTCATGAATATGCTCCCGCTCCTCCGTTTTTCCCCTGCGGCACAGGTCTACGCAGAAACCGGCCGCCAGCCCCGCCGCCACCTTGAAGCCCAGGATTCGCCCGATCAGCAGAGGGCTTGCATGGGCCGAGACCAGGATAGGAAGCATCTCGTCCGAGGTGGAGAGAAAGATGGCCAACAGAGTTCCCAAGCTGATCACCCTTCCCGCATACAGGCCGGAAGCCGCTGCCGAGAACCCACACTGGGGCACAACGCCCGCCGCCGCGCCGATGGCAGGCCCCCATTTTCCGGCCCGCCGCACCAGCCCTACCGTGGCTGCGCCGGCCCTGTGCTCCAGATATTCCATGGCGATATAAGTCAACAGCAAAAAGGGTAGTAACTTTGCCGTGTCCAGCACGCTGTCCAATATAATATCCCACATATTACGTCCGCCCTGCCCTCTCGCTCAATCCCTGCTGAAATTCATTTATTGCCGCAGATGCAAGCCATTCGCATCTGCAATTTGACCGTATTTAGAATCATACCACAAAATCCGGCTTTGTCAAGTTTTTTCTCACGCCTGGGCGCCTACTCTTTGTTCTGAGGATCCTGAGGCGTACCGTTCTCCTTTTCTATTAGCAGAAACGTCTTTTTGCTGAACGCGGCCAAGGTGTAAATCATAAACCCGGGACCCAGCAGAATGGCAAAAAACATCATGGTTTGGTTAAACTGAAAAAGAAGGAATTCCAAAGACAGTACAAATACCAGAAAAAGCGTCCTTCCCACATATCTGCGGGTAATATCGATGGAATTCTGTATGGTTCGGAACAATGTATTTTCGTACCTTGCTGCCAGGGGATAGGCGTACAGAAGCGCCGAGACCACCACCACAATAGAGAGGATTCCCACCAACAGAAAAATCATGGGATTCCCTTCCAGAGCCTCAAAGAACTGGAAATCCAGGTAAATGGCATAGAGCGCAACCAATGTAATCAGCCACAACACCGTTCCCTGTTTCCAGTTTTCCCTGAACGCCTTCAAAAAACTCCTCCCGATATAACCCTCCTCATCGTCCGCCATCTTAAGAGCAACCGAAAGCGCCGCCACCGTAGAAGCACCTATGGTTACCAACGGAATGCTGAAAAGGATCCACAGAAAATTCAACCGTATCACATCCAGCAGCTTGGAAAGAAATCGGTACAGAGGACTGTCCACACTGAAAAATTTCATAACCGCCACATACCTTTCTTTTATTTCTTATGATTAGGAAACCCACAAAAGGAAGTAAGCAGGAAACAAGAGGGCTGCCCTTGCAGACAGCCCCCTGTTATTTTGCTACTTGCCATGCTTTCGGAATTACTGCGCACTCATAGCGGCGTCCTCAGCGGCCGCTCTCAGCTTGGCTTCGTTCTCCTGGAACTCCACACATTGTTCATAGCCATACTCTTTGGCCTGGGAGATCATGTTGGCCACGATGGAATCAAATGCCGCGTCATCCTTGGCATAGATTGCTTCCCAGGAACCGTTCTTGATACAGGTTGCCACCTGCTGCCAGATCAGATCCAATTCTTCGCTCCTGGGCGTAGCCGAATACATGGTGCCGGGAGCAAGCCTGTAATTCCAGTTGTCAAACAGGCTGTCAAAGGTGGTGGCATTGTTGTAGGCTCTCCAGTCGGCTTCGATCTCGGAACTGGCCTCCGCCGCATTGCAATCCCATTTCTTGTAGTTGAACACATCACCGTTGGAATCCAGATTTTCGGCATCAATACCCCATGTGGTATTGTTCATCTTAAAGTTACCGTCCTCAAAGGTTCCGGAATAGCCATCCGTCATCTGGGTCTTGCCGTCCAGCTTGGCAGTTCTTCCCAGATCGGTGAAGCAGGTCTTACCGTTTTCGTCATAGTACCAGCACACGCCTTCGGGGCCGTATTCGGCCGTCATGCGTCCCTCGGGAGTGGACAGCCAGTTGATGATGGCCATGCACAGTTCGGGATATTCCGTCTTGGAACCGATGGTCCAGGGTCTATTGCCGCCATAGATATTCTGTCCATAGCAGATCGGGGTAGCTTCCTTGGGAGGGCAGGGAGCCATCATCTTGCCTTCCGCCGCATGGGCCTCACTGTTGTATGCCGCAGAACCCAGGAAATTGAACACGTTCAGGAAAGCTGTTCCGTTCTGATAGTCCTCTGACATGCCGTCAAACTTCTGGGTCTGGGAATCCGGATCCAGCAGCCCTCTCTGGTACAGAGTGTTGTAGAACTTCAGGCAGGTAAGATAAGGTCCGTTCTCCTCCAGGCAGGGATGGAAGGTCTGGTCTGTGGGATTGTACAGGCCGAATCCAAACTCATCATATCCATAATAAGCGCTTGCGGTTCCCTTTACAAACATTACCATATCGCCGTCCCAGTCATTGAACAGGGACACGCCATAGGTGGTCTTACCGTTATCATCCGTGGGGCAGATCTCCTTCATCTGCGCCAGCACTTCCACCATATCGTCCAAATTGTTGATTTCAGGATAACCCAGTTCCTTGTACAGATCCCAGCGCAAATCCCACTCATACATCATCTCCTGACGTTCCTGGGCGTTTTGTGCCACATCATGACCGAATCCGTAGAGAGTGCCTCCGGATATCGTCTGGTTCTTTTCCAGTGCCGCCGTGAAATGCTCTTTGATGTAAGGGCCGTACTCCTCCAGCAGATCATCCTCGTTCCAGTCAAACAGCATGCCCTTCTCAATGGCCTGCAGATACTGGTCAGAATCATTGCCCCAGATTACCAGATCCCCCAGATTGCCGGACTCCATACGGGTCTGGAAAGTACCTTCCGCCTCCGGGATAATATTCAGTTTTACATTGAATTTCTCCAGCATGACCTGGCCGAACCAGCCAATCTGCTCACCGGAATAGTTGGCCAGCTGATCATACACGTCAAGGGTAACGGTCTCCGTGGGAATGACATCCGACAGATCCACCTCGGCCGCCGGCTCTGACGCGCCGCCTTCCTCACTGCTCTGGTCCGCAGGAGCACTCTGCTCGCTGCTCTCCTGATTACCACTGGAAGCCGGTTCGCTCTGACTACCTGTGTCAGCTTCGGACCCTCCTCCGGTGGTCGGGTTGCTGCCGCATGCCGCCAATGACAATGTCATCATGGCCGCCATGCACAGCGCCATAATTTTCTTTGCTTTCATAATAAAATCCTCCTTACTCTATTGCTAAACCACTGCGGAATTGCAGCAGGTTTTGCCTTTCGTCACCCTTTTACAGCCCCAAGCATAATGCCTTTCTCGAAATACCGCTGCATAAATGGGTATACCATCAAAATGGGGATCACCGTCACCATGGAAATTGTATATTTGATTACCTTTCCGCTCAGGGCCGACTGGATTGCCGCATCGCTGACGGCACCGCCGGACTGCATCAGGGCGCTCAGGTTGGATGCCTGATTCAGATAGATATACAGCCTGTGCTGTAAGGTATACAGTTTGGGCGCCGACTGCATGTAAATCAGGGAGTCCGTGAGGGAATTCCAGTTCCCCACGGCGCCGAAGATCGCTATGGTGGCCAGAATGGGCTTACTGAGAGGCCAGATGATCTTGCGGAACACCGTCATATAAGAGGCCCCGTCCATGGAGGCACTCTCCTCCAGTTCCGCCGGAATGGACTCTATGTAAGTCTTGACCAGTATGATATTGTAAGGCGCCACGATGCCGGGAATAATATATACCCAGAAACTGTTGGTCAGTCCCAGCATCTGCATGTTCAGAAATACAGGGATGAGGCCGGCGTTAAAGTACATGGTGATTATCAGGAAGCGATACCAGAACTTCCTCCCCCACATTTCCTTCTTGGTGACCAGATACCCCACCAGCCCCGAAGCCGCCACCATAAGAGCCGTTCCCAGAATGGTTCTGGACATGGAAACCATAAATGCGGTGGACAGATCCCCCACGTTCAGCAGGGACATATAATTCCCGAAATGAATCCCCCGGGGAATAAAGTTGATCTGTCCCTTTATCACCAGGTCATTGTTACTGATGGTATTGATGAACAGATAGTAAAAGGGGAAAATGCATGCCAGCGTAAACAAACCAAATACCAGATAGTTTAATATGCTGAATACAATATCTCCGATCTTAATCCTGTATTTATGCTTATGGGTTTTCTCATATCTCTTTTCAGCTTTCAAATCCGCTTTTTCCTGCGCTGTTTTAGCCATATTCCCACCTCTTTATAAAATGTTTCAAGATTTTACCCTTCCACCATATCGCGCCGGGATCTTTGCCGGCGGCGGGTTATATGATACTCTCCCCCCGCAGCAGCTTGGAAATGCCGTTGGCGCCAAACAGCAGGATCACGCTGATCACAGATTTCAGCATGCCCACCGCCGTGGTCAGCGGAATGGAGCCTTTTCCTATACCCAACTTATATACATACAGATCCAACACCATGATGGAAGAGGTATTGGTGGCATTCTCGAACACCAGATACTGTTCCATGCCGTTGCTCAGTATGTTGGCCACGGACATCAGCAGCAGCACGAAGAAAGTGGGGAGCAGGCCGGGCACCGTGATGTGCCACATCCGCTGGAATCTTCCCGCGCCGTCCACGGTGGCAGCCTCATATAACTGCTGGTCGATGCCGGAGATGGCGGCTATATATATGATGGCGCTCCATCCGATGCCCTTCCAGGTGCCCCATGCCCACATCTTAATCCACATGTGGTCACCGTTCATCAACAGATTTCTGCCCTCGTCCCAGATACCCATGTTGACAAACATGCTGCTCAGGAATCCGTCAGTGGAAAAGATACAGAATGCGATGGCATATACCAGAACCCAGCTTATAAAATTGGGAACCGTGGTGAAAGTCTGCACAAACCTGCGGAATCTCAGGTTTTTCATTTCACATAGGAAGATTGCGAACACCATGGGCATCCAGCTGGTCAGTATACCGATGCCGCTCATGGCCAGGGTGTTCTTCATGGTATTGGCAATGTCCCTGACCGTTGCCTTGTTCTTTACCAGTTCCTGAAACCATTTAAATCCTACAAACTTTTCCATGGACAGTGTATCACCGGCCTTGTAATCAAAGAAGGCATAACGCCAGCCCGTGAGCGGCAGATAGGCAAACACTGTAATCAGAGCGATAAAGGGCAAAAACAACAGGAACAGTTTGTATTTGGACTCCATGGCAAACTTTTTCTCGGTGGTGCTCCCGGCCAACAGTGCGATCTGTGCCAGAGCCAGCACCAGCACCATGCCAAAGATAATCACAGCAGGCCAGAAGCCGGAGGCAAACATGGGCTCCACCCGGTCCGGCTTGCTGGTCTGGGACAACTGCCCATAGGCCATATAAGTACCCGCCATACCGGCCAGTTCCGCCACGCATCCGATCACCGAAATCAGGTTGCCCAGCTTCTTCAGCTTATGATTGCCCAGAGACATACATCCGCTGGCAATATTGGCGGCGATGCCAAGGCAGATCACCAGTGCGGATCCATACAGAATCCGCAGGGAGGACTCCATCACCCACTCTTTTTTCAGCGCACGTCCAAACTCCGCTGTCAGGGCGGAATAGGAAATACCCGATGTGAATAAGGACAGATTCCTGTTGATCATGCCGCTGATACGCACCGGATTTAAGGCGGGAATAAAAAGAAAGATCACCGATATCAGGATTGCGATCCGAAACGGATAATAAAGTTTATCCGAAATGGTTTCCTGCTTTGTCTTTGCTTTTTTCATCTTGACTCGTCCTTTCTTCTCAGATAGCTTATATATTAAAAATATACTCTCTTTTGGGGTTTGTCAAGCCAATTATGCAGATTGTTGAATAGAAAACGATTTAGATTTGTATTTTATAGATATATTGCTTATCATTTTGGGCTATTTACTAAATGAAGAATGATTAAATCAATAAAACAGGGTATCGCTTTATGCAGAATTTCTTATAAGCGATACCCCTTATAGTATAATTTGTCTTTTTATCTTCAGGGCCGGCGGATGAGCAGCATCCGGCCGGCAGTATCTGTATAAACCCCGAAAACGGTTGCGCCCCGGCGATACAATGCATATCACTGGGGCAGAGGCAGCAGCAGCTTTACTTGGAAACATCCGTTCTCCTGGCGGATCAGACATTGGCCGGCGTACTTCTCCACTGCTTTTTTGATATTCCTGATCCCAAAGCCGTGCAGAAAGTCGTCTTTTTTGGAAGTCCTGTCAATATCTGCCTCTTCCGGCACACAATTGTTTTCCAGTACAACGGACAGCATATCCCTCACGCGCTCCGCTTTCACCGTGATCAGCCGCTGCTCCGGGGGGAGTTTCAGACTTGCCTCCAGAGCATTGTCCAGCGCATTACCGAAGATCGTACTGATATCCATCAGTTCCATAAATCCCCCCTGCTCGAAATGAACCGCGGCAGAAAAATCCACCTGGTTTTCCTTGGCCTGCCGAGCCTTGTCCCGGAGAATAATATCCAGAAAATCGTTCCCCGTATGTACATAGTCCTCATACCCGGCAATCTGCCGGCGCAGATCCGCCGCCATCTCCCTGGCCTCCCGGCTGTCCTGTTTCTCCAACAGCAGCAGATGGTTCTTCATGTCATGATACAGGCTTCTCACCTTCTCCTCCGCCTTCAGCTTTTCCTCGTAATAGGCGAATTGTTGAGAAAGCCGCTGTGCCTCCCGGGCCATCTGCTCCGATTGGCTCATATAGGCAACAAGAGAGACGCCTACCAAAGCCCCCAGTATGATCACCACAAAAAGCGGATACACAACATAATTAGCCTGATTGACAAAAAGGATGGTGGTAAAAACCGCAATCGTGGAAACCAGCATCATAATGTCCGCAATCAGCCAGGTTCTCCTCTCGATCTCCACAGAGGCAATCTGCCGTTTCTTCCTTCTCATAAAAAGCAAAACGCCCATCCAGAACAGTACCTGGGTCGTTTCGGACAGAAAGTAAAACACCCAATTCATCAGTAAAATCTCCGAACTCCAGTTGATCAGGCGGTCCGCCTGATCATAGAAAGGATTGGGCGCATGGCTGAAGGCAAAGAACAAATCGCCGGACACATTGTACTGTAAAAAATTGACCGCCACAATCATGGGATAGAAGATGAGTACGGCCGCCAGTTTTTTCTCCCATTTGCCCGAATAAAAGACAAATATACACAGGCCGAAGCCCAGCAGTCCCAGGGAAATATTCCATGGATCATCCAGATAAATCGGCAGTGCAATGATAAACCAATAGGGCAGCAGCACCAACAGTCTGGGAATCCAGTGCTTTCTCAGAGGAACAAAAGCAGCTATGGCGAAATATGCCAGAAGGATATGGGCCGTTCCCTGTACATAGTTAAACTTGTCCAGAAATCCGATTATTTCCTCCATTCCAATCTCTCCCCCCAGCAAACCACAAAATGCTTCCTCACAATCTATCCCCCCAATAGTCGGTCAGCTTTTCCATCACCATCTTACGTTTCGGCTGACTGATGGGTATGATCTCCCCGTCCGTCAGCGTAATCTCCAGCTTTCCCACCCGTTTCACAAAAAACGGATTCACCAGGTAACCGGAATGGCAGCGGATGAAATGAGCGTCCTTAAGTTCCTCCTCCAGCTCTTTCATCTTCTTGTAGGAAATGATCTCCCCTCCGTCCGTATGCATCTTTACATTTCTGTTATAAGTCTCCAGATAACGAAGGCTGCACAGATCCACACGGTGACGTCCGTCCTCGTTGGTCACCAGGATATACTTTTTGTCTTCCCGCCTGCAGGTCTCCAGCCATCGGTCCAGTTCCCGCTTCAGGCGCACATATTTTATGGGTTTGACGACATAGTTTACCGCCTGGTATTCATAACCCGCCAGTGCGTACTTAGTCAAAGAAGTCAGGAAGATTATGCCCACCTTCCCGTCTCTCTCCCGGATCCGCTTCGCCGCCTCCAGGCCGTTCATCACATCCATTTGGATATCCAGAAAAATCAGATCCAATTCCATCTTTTCACTGTCGATCAATTCCCTGCCGTTTTGAAACAGGGTGGTACGGATCTCCGTGCCGGTCTCCCGGGCATACTGCCCGATCATTTCCTCAAGTTCCATGGCAAAAGCCTGTTCATCATCGCAAATTCCGATATTGTACATGGCAATCCCTCTCGCATATCATATGTTTTGCGCAGCCCCTGTTCCGGCAGGTTCGTTCCGCCCGACAGAGAACCAACAGAAGGGAGCCTGAAATACTGCTCTCAGGCTCCGCTTCCCATGGCATATATAAACATGTCTTTAATACTCTTCCGCGATATCCAGTTCTTCCTGTTCCTCCTCCTTGGATACAGGACTCAGCGGCGTGTGCCGCAGATAGCCCAGCCAGTAGCCGCAGCCCACGATACCCGCGCCGCCGATCACATTGCCCAGGGTCACGGGGATGATGCAGTTGGTGAAAAAGCGGGCCAGCGTCAGACCTTCGGCCGCAATCCCGTACTCCCGGGAGGCCAGCAGCGCCGCCGTACCGAAATACATATCGGCTATGCTGTGCTCAAACCCGCACAGCACAAACAGCATAATGGGCCAGAAGCTGGCCATCAGTTTGCCGGAGATATCCTTGGCTCCAAAAGACATCCATACCGCGATACACACCAGCACATTACACAGGATTCCCCGGACCAGGCCCTCAGAAAAACTGAGATTGCATCTGGATGCCCCCGCCGCCACAATGCTGCCCGCCAGGTCACCGTTGAACAGGTCGGGAGTATGCCCGCAGACCACGCCAAAGGCCACCAGTGCGGCTCCCAGGAAATTGCCGGTAAAGACAAAAAACCAGTTCTTCAGCATCTTGTAAACCGGAATCTTCTTCTCCAGAACGGCCAGTATGATCAGCGTATTGCCTGTAAACAGTTCGCTTCCGGCCACCAGTACCATGGCCATGCCCGCCGGAAACACCACCGCCCCCAACAGCTTTGCCAATGAGGGATTGGCAACGGTGGAAGACGCCGTAGTGGACCCGATCCCCGCGAAACCGATAAAAATTCCGGCAAACATGCCGAGAATAATCATTTTGAAGGCGGACAGATGGGTTTTATGTATGCTGACGTCCACATAGGTTCTGGCGATCTCTAAGGGTGAATGCATAGGCAATACCTCCTGAATATGTGTTCCGCAGACTCCCCGCCGACGCGGCATGCCGGAGAAAAACGGTGCTCCGGCCGCTTAGACGTTCGAATCCCGATACATGCGCTGTGGGAAAATCTGCCGCTCTGTGACATTTCCCAGTCGTATAGAATGCCGCAGTCCATGATCTGCCGCATAATGATATAGATATTATATGTGAATCCCGGAAATTTAGCAATACTTTCTTACGCAAATACGCAGGCCATGACATTTACCACGCAATGTCATGGCCTGTGTGGGGTCTTACCGCACAATAGGTAATATCCAGTATAAACACCGCCAGCAGCACGCCGCACAGGGCCAGCCGCCAGCCGGGTTTGATCCGATGGTACAACTTCATATAACTGGGCAGCAGATAGCAGTTGAGCAGCATGCCCCCCAAACCAAAACAGACCGCCCCCAGCAGGCAGATGCGCCCGTTCAGATTCAGGAAATATCCGCTGTAATCCCACCAGCGCATGCCCCATTTCCACTCCAGCAGGAGGCTGGCGCCATACTCCAGCACGGAACAGAGCAATGCCGACAGCAGGAATGTGACAAAGGGCCTTCGGTGCAGCCCCTGAAGCAGAAACCAGAGCACCAGGCCGCCCACCCCATAGATGGGCAGATAGGGACCATAGTACACCCCTCTGTTGACCAGAGTCTGCCTTGTCACCAGATAGATTGCTGCCTCCCACAGCCAGCCTGCAAAGGCCAGCAGGAAAAACAACAGCACATAAAAGTCAAATTTTCTCGCGTTTCCTTTATTTTGTTTCCTGTCCATGGAATTAGGATACCCATTAAGAGCAAGATAATCCCTCTGTGCATAACCTATCTGCTAAAATCAATGTCATATCTTCTCCCTTGGGAAAACAGCACGCCGTCCGTCAGACGGATACACAGAATGCAGGTATTTTCGTCCTCAAAATTATTATGCCCATTGTCAATCCAGGCCGCAAAGGCTTTCCGCAGTTTCCCGGCAATCTCCCCGTTTTCCGGTTTTCCAAAATAGCCCAGATTAACACCCTCCCCATGGGCAGAAAACCAGTCTCCGCAGACACCCACCCTGGGATTTTGAGCAATCTGCCGCATCTTGGCCGAAAGGCCATAGGTAATCACATAAAACGCGCCGTCCTCATAGTAACCGTCAACCTTACGCACACTGGGCCTGTCCCCTTCCTGGGTAGCCAGGGCGATCACCGTGTCCTGCCCAAACCTTTCTGTCAAAATCGCTGCCACTTCATGGGTAAGTTTCTCCATTCCTTCATCCTCCATTTTAATACTGCCTGTTCTTTTTTTAATCAGTATACTTCTGCCGCTTCCATATGTATCCTGTAGATTGCTAAAAACGCCCCCTGCTCTCCCACATATTTCTGTTCCAGAGAGGGGTACTCGGACAGAGCCAGTTCATGGCTGACACATGTGTCATCCTCCTGGGCATGGCCGCTGATCCGAATCCATTTTCCAGTGACGGAATTATAACTTGCCAACTCTACCCGGGAATTCTTCTTCAAGTCAGAACAAACGCTTTTACGCCTGTCTGTGACAATATATAACGATTCTCCGTCCGAGCAGATCATACCCAGGGGCCTGAGTCTGGGACATTGCGCCACTGATGTTGCCAGGAAAAAGCAGCCGCAGTCCCGGATAAACGCCGCACAGGCATCGGCCGAAATCCCCTCCTCCGTCTGTCTCTTTCCTTCCAGCACCTCACTGAGGAGAAAATCAATGCTGCAGGAAAACAGTCCTGCCAGCCGGATCAACTTCTCCGTCTCGGGAAATGCCTGGTCTACCTCCCAGCGGGACACGGACTGCCGCGATACTCCCAGTATTTCCGCAAGCTGTTCCTGCGTTATATTTTTTCTCCTGCGAAGCATGGCTATCTTTTCGCCGGTCGTCATCCCTGCCCTCCTCGGTCTTATCCGCCCCCGGATTATACGGAAGCTCCTCTGTCCCGCACAGACATTGCATCTCTGTGCATAAATCGATTATACCCTGACGCGGCTCCTGCGGGAACCTCTTTTTACGTGCGTTATGCAACATTGTGATTGCGTCCCCTCCCAAGGCAAAACAGCAGAAGCGGCCAACACAGGCAGAATGCTTTCTACCCTGTTGTCCGCTCACCGACAGTTCTTCCCTTAATAATTCTCCGCATATATCTCGAAGTAGGCCTGAGAATGGAGACATACCGGGCATACTTCCGGCGCGGCAGTGCCCACCACCACATGGCCGCAGTTGCGGCATACCCAGACTTTCACCTCGCTCTTCTCAAACACGGCGGCCGTCTCCACATTCTGGAGCAGGGCGCGGTATCGCTCCTCATGGTGCTTCTCCACGCCGGCCACCAGGCGGAATTTGGCCGCCAGTTCGGGAAATCCCTCCTTCTCCGCCGTCTTGGCAAACTCGTCATACATCTCGGTCCATTCGAAATTCTCGCCCTCCGCCGCCACGGTGAGATTGTGTTCGGTACTGCCGATATCCTGCAGCGCCTCCAGCCACAGCTTGGCATGTTCCTTCTCGTTGTCGGCGGTGACCTGGAACAGCGCGGCGATCTGCTCATAACCCTGTTTCCTGGCTGACGCCGCAAAATGCATATACTTTGTGTACGCCTGGGATTCCCCTGCAAAAGCCGCTTTTAAATTGTCCTCCGTCTGTGTGCCCGCATATTTGTTTTCCATGTCTGCATCCTCCTGGTTTATTTTCAACGATTAACGCCAAATACAGGATCAATATGCCCGAAAATAAACCATTTTATACCAGAACGGAAATTAAAGCCGCCGAAGTCCCTTTTCCAGCAGACGTTCCACCGAATTTTTATAGCCCCAGGCCGCCGGCAGCAGCACCGCCAGCAGGGCCAGGAAGACAAGAAGTACGGTCAGAGGATAGCTGAGTCCCATCCCCAGAAGCCAGTCCCGCAGCGGCCGTCCCGCAAACTGCATTACGGTGACATGCAGGACAAAGACCCCCATGGATACAGAGCCCAGCCACCGCAGGGGTCTCGCTGAAAGCCCCCTCTGGACAGGGACGCTCATAAGGATTCCCAGAATCAGCAGTCCCGCCCCCAGGATATGATAGGTGGCAATGCCCTTCCCCCCGTAAATATAAGGACATAATTTCCCCAGATATCGGTAAAAAAACACCGGTGTGGCGTAGCTGGGATACCCGCCCAGGTAAAGCCCTCCCACCAGAGGAAGCAGCGCCAGCCACCTGTTGCGCCTGTTGTCCGCCAGAACCCCGCTGTTCATAAGCCATGCCAGAAGCACGCCCACCACCACGCAGAGATAATACTCATCCCTGGCCCACAGAAGCAAGGATGCGATTGCGAAGAAAAAAGGCAGCGTCCATTTTTTGGTGTATCTGGTGGCCAGGGAAAGAATAATGGCCATGAAGGTTCCCCAGAAAATAATATACAGCATCCAGTAGGGCCCCAGCGCCTCCTGATCCGGCACAATCCACATTTTTACAAAGGTGTGCCAGAGCATTTTCTCAAAGGACAGTATGTTTTCCAGGCCGCGGTAACAGGCGAACCGGGGGACAAGAAATTGTCGGAGCAGCCAGTACAGAATCCCCGCCGCGCCGCAGGGAACGGCCAGTCTCACATAGCGTTTGATGATCATGCCGGAAAGTTTCTCCTGCCAGTCCCCCCGCTGGGACGCGGCGCATTGGCGCAGTACCCCGGCCGCAGTCAGAAACGCCGCCAGGGTCACAAAAACACATACCCAGAAATTCCCGTTGGTAAGAATCCCATAGGGCTCATAAGACAGCCGGATATCCAACCGAAAGGGAAGTCTGGACTCCATTGCCTCTCCGAAGTATGCCCCGTTGAAGTATTCCAGGGAAAAATGATGGGTAAAAATCAACAGGCAGGCTATCCCCTTGAGCCCGTCTATCCATGTAATCCTTCTGCTGTTCTGCTCTGCCATAGCTATCCCCCTGCCCTGCTTTTCTTCCATGAAAACAAGCAGCCCGCCGGTGATTAACCGAGGGCTGCCCCTGTCCTTTAGTAATTTTCCGCATGTACCTCAAAATAACTCTGAGGATGGTTGCATACCGGGCAAACTTCGGGCGCATTTGTACCCACCACAATATGTCCGCAATTACGGCACTCCCATACCTTTACTTCACTCTTGGCAAATACCGCCGCCGTCTCCACATTTTTCAGCAGGGCCCGGTACCGCTCCTCATGGTGCTTCTCAATCTCGCCTACCATGCGGAACTTGGCTGCCAATTCAGGGAATCCTTCTTTCTCCGCCGTCTGCGCAAATTCCTCATACATGTCCGTCCACTCGTAGTTCTCGCCGCCCGCGGCTGCCGCCAGATTGTCCGCCGTGCTGCCAATGCCCTGCAGCTCCTTGAACCACATCTTTGCATGTTCCTTCTCGTTGTCGGCGGTTTTCAGAAACAGGGATGAGATCTGCTCATACCCTTCCTTCTTTGCCACGGAAGCAAAATATGTGTATTTGTTACGCGCCTGAGATTCTCCGGCAAATGCCGCCTCCAGGTTCTTCTCTGTCTGTGTGCCTGCATACTTGTTGCCCATCCGTCTGTCCTCCTGTTTTGGGTGTTAATTCCGGCCTGTAATGGCTTGTCCAAAAGTATAACACATTTGGGATGGGTTGAAAATAGGAGAGGAGAATATTTAATGATCCTTTTCTATTTCATAGAAATCCAGGTTCCTCAAATGTCAAACCTTTTTCCAATAGATGCTCAATAAACACTTTATAATATTCCGGCAGCATTTCCTCCGTCTCATCATGCGCATGCAATAGAAGGATATGTCTGTTATTCTCACCAAATAAAGCCGCTCCGACTTTGGGATCTGCGTCATGCATCTTTTCCCATACGGATTCCCTGGTAAAGTCAGAATCCGGACGTATTTTATACTCCTCGAAATCAAATGTCCAGAATGTATCTATATCCGTATCCAAATTGTTTTCTTTCCACCATGGATATGCAATCTGCGTATCATCCACTTTGTGAAACCCGCTTTCCCTGAGATACTTCTGCAGAGCCTGCCTGTTACCGCCGCCTTTATCTCCATAGGGAAACCGAAACGGCTTAACCGTCCGTTCCATGCCGGCGTCCTGATATAATTGAGCAAGGATATTCTCACATTTTTCCATTTCTCTGATACACTCTTCCACAGACAGAGTGGAAAACGCAGGGTGAGAATAACTGTGATTGCCCACAACCATTCCATTTTTCACAGCGTAAAGCGCTTCCTCATAATATTGTTCCACATTTTGCCCGGTTGCGAAGAATATGGCTTTTATTCCTTTTTCGTTTAGATAATCTACTATCTCGGGAGTATTTTTAGATGAAAAATCATCTATCGTTAATAGTGCGCTGTTCATGCGTTTTTCCTTTCTATCGGCCTATATAACTTTGTTATATGCCAAACAACTTGATCCAAAATAAAAAGTCGTTTATAAAACGGGAATGTCTGCTATGTTTTTACAGTCATTTTCTGAAATATCAGGGTATTTTCTGCTAAAGATATTGAAAATTATTTTTAATATAAGTATTATTATATCACTTAAATTGAAATATACAAATTATATTACTGTATATAGAATTTATCTACTGTTTAGAGTAAGGGTATTTAAATAGAACTGTTTATGCTGAAATGTATTATCGTCTAATATGAGCAGGAGGAATGAGTTATGATAAGATGTACTATACTGTATAAATCCGTATATCGAAGAATTTATTTTCCTATTCATTTTGGGAGGTTGCGGCTTAAAATCTCCTGTTAAGCGCATGGTTCATATGATATTTGCCCATGGACTATGCGCGTTAGGGGCAACAAAAAATAAAACATGAAAGGATACATTATATGAAAAAGATAATTTGTATGATATTAACTATCACAATGCTGCTCGCTTTAAGCATAACAGCTTTTGCTGCGGAAAATCACATCGGTGTAAAAGTACAGGCAAATTCCGAAAACAATATCAGCGGTGAAATTGTCTTGACCGAGCAGCAGTATGTTGAATACTTGGCAAGCCTTTCAGAAGACGATTTGCAAAAAATCGCCGCGAAAGAGTCTACCTCTGCTCAATATGCTGGGAACGCGGCAACGCGGGCTACCGGAACTTTAATACAGGTTCCCGGTACATTTACAATGTATCAGCAGGAAACTGATAACTATTGCATTCCCGCAACAGTCAAAAGTATTTTGACGTATATTACTGGCAGTTCGCCGACCCAGTCAGAAATTGCAGGTACAACAGGGACTGATCCTTCTAAAATACCGGCCTACCTAAATGACCGTCAAGATGAGATTTACTATGTATATGTAAAAAAGAGTGATTTTACTCAAAACGGAATGTGCTCCAAATTGTATTCCACCATTGTAACTAACAAAATGCCTGCATCCATGGGGATTTCGGGTACGAAAACTACAAATTGGTATTATCCCACTAGCGGACACAGCTTGGTTGTGCATGGAATATATGATGACTATTCCTATATTCGGATTGCTGATCCTTTGGGGGACAGGGTTGCCGGCTGTCCGTATTTTTACAACAAAAGCGCAAGTGAGTGTTACAATGTATGCACGCGACTTGTATGGTAATCTTTTCCGTACGGCTGAGCAGGTATTCTGCTCAGCCTTTTACAGTGTAACCGAGGGAAGGGAAAAACATGAAAATACGATTCAGAATACTAACATTAGTCTGTGTACTAATATTTTCGTTATCCGGCTGTGCAGTTATATCATCCAGCAACAATCGTTCACCTGAGCAAGAAAAAAATTTAAATGAGACAATTTCAATTTATGACAAAGATGAGAATTTAATTACCGATATAGAACATTTTGGCTCCATCACTCAAACAGATGATGGCTTTATCTATTCTAAATTGTCTTCAAATTCTACTAATCAATTTTATGTGATGGAATATTTTCACTATATTTTTTCCACAGATGAACATAAAAGATTGGGTACTATTGAAAATTGGGTGTATGAAGCCACTTATGATTCGTTTTGTAAGAACAACCATACATATATGCTCATTACTACAGGCAATGCATATAATTTTGATGAGACAGAAAATTATCTTTATGACATCGATTTATTGAACAACACTATGACCGGGGTTATGCTGGAAAATGCAACTTCTCCATATAATTCAATGACATTTTTTAATGATAGAGTATTTATTGTCACACCGGGGCGGGAAATGTGTTTTGTTAGCAGTTATGATATTGGAGATAAATCTGTATCCGAATTGCGGGAATACTATTTTGATCCAGATACCAATTCCGGCGAGACCATAAGGCATATATCATCCGATGATCAGTGCCTTTATTTGTTGCGTTTATATATGGAGGGAGAAAATCAGGCTAAAATGTATATCGATGTATTCGACTTGAATTTGGCGCATATATCCTCCCTTGATGTTACGACCGAAATCACGGCTAATACCTTAGAATCTGAAGATAAAAATAATGAATTACGGCAACTTGTTTCACACTTTGACGTGAATAACAATTTTATTTATTATGAAAATTTCAGTATAACCAGGGCTCTGTTTGAAATACAAAATATAAATCTAACAGATACAGAACAAGTACAATCAAAACAAGTATTTGAGGCCTCTCCTGCTTTATATAAGGCATTGAGTACTTCTGCAAATAATGAATTAAGTATTTTCTATGAGGCTTATCAAAATAAGATTTTTGTTATGGATTCAGTTACCAGACAAATAAATGAAAATAGCTTCTATGTTAAAGGCTTAAATTACCGTATCACATATATGACATATGATTCGCAGGGAAATGCATTGCTTTTTTTGGATTATATCGACCCTGATAGTTTTGAAACGATGCCTTCCAAAATCTACTTTGTCAACATATCTGAGATTAAGAATTCCATTGTAGATTCTTCTGAATGACAATAAGACTATTGAACGCTGAAAGCCTACATCATGCCCTCGTTGCTTTGACACCGCACCAACCGTTACGTTGGTGCGGGTTCTTTTTATATTACAGAAAGATTTGCAAAGAGGCATTAATCTTCTTTGTGGGTCATTTAATTATCGCTTTTTACCATGAAAGCAGGAAAAAAATAAAGATATTAGAAAGACATGCCGATATATAAGTTTGTAGTATATAGAATAATAGGAATTGGTTGCTATTAAGTTAAATAGGTAAGAAGGGGGCAAAATAAATGTTCAGGATTGCTATATGTGATGATGAAGTTCTTTTTACAGAAGAACTGAAAGAGCTGCTCTCTGGTTATATGACGGAAAAAGGCTTTGTTTTTGAAATAGATACATATAGCTCCGGTGAAGCATTGATAAAGCTGGGGATCGAGATCGTGCAGTATAAAGTTCTGTTTTTGGATATTAACATGACAAAGATTAATGGTATCATGACAGCTGAGAAGATTAGAAAAATTAGCCGGGAAATAATTATAGTATTTGTTACTGCATATGTGGATTATTCGCTGGAAGGATACCGATTAGATGTTGTTAGGTATTTGTTAAAGGGTAATGCCAACTTTCAGAATAAAGTTAATGAATGTATGGATGCCATAATGGATAGAATGAATTATTCCGTGATAAAAAGAAAATTTGACTTTAAAGAGGGCAAAAAAGAATTGTCACTGGAAAGATTATTGTATATCGAGAGCAATCTGCATAAGCTTGAATTTCATGTTATGGAAGATACCATGAAAATTTATACTATGTATGATACATTAAATATGCTTGAAAAAAAACTTTCAGAACACAATTTTATAAGGATACACCAAAGTTATCTTGTGAATATAAAACATATAAAAAATGTTGTTTGCTATAAAGTGATATTGACAAACGGGCTTGAGTTATCTATTCCAAAAGTAAGATATACAGAAGTCAGAAAGAAGTTTATAGCGTGTCAGGGAGAAGTGTAGATGTTTGATTTAATGCAGAGTACTCTGTTGATATTTATTGAAATAATATGCTGCAGGATTTTTTATGAATCATTTGGAGAGATACAATATAAAGGATGGATTAATATATTACAATTTGGATTGTTGTTTGGCAGCATGTGTTTTCCTGCCTATGGCCTTTCAAAACATTTTACAATAAGACAGATTGCCAATATTTTATTATTTTCAATATTTATGCTTTGGCATGTAAAACTTAGTTTAAAAAAATCAGTCGTATTGGCTATATTATTTGATGCATTGTTACTGGCAATAGATTTTCTGATTTTTTTGATAACCAGATGGATACCTCTGGATATTGAATTTCTGGGGCAGCGGTATGAAATTGGACGTATTTTGATATATCTACCGGGGAAACTCATATTGTTTGTTCTAATTGTTTTTATTAGAAAACGATTCAAAAAAGAGTCGCTGAAAAGGATGTTGGATACAGAATGGTTAAAGTTTCTGTTTTTTCCTGTATTTACCCTGGTATCAATCTCAGCATTGCTGTCTGTTTTTGAATATGTGCAGACAATAAAACAGGCGAACTTTCTGGCAGTTATTGCATTTGGGATGTTGGGAATGAACATCGTAGTGTTCTATTTAATTAACGATATTGTTGAAGAGGAAATAAAAATTCATGAAAACATGGCATTTCATATTCAAGTGGAAAATCAATTGGAAATGTACAGGTCTATCTCTGAAAACTTTGATCACCAAAAAAGAAAAACACATGAATATAAAAATCAGATTGCATGTATAGAATCCTTGCTAAGTAAAAAGCAATATTCCAAACTGGAGGAATATGTAAAAAATCTTTATGGTTCTTTGAATAACGAACCGGATGCCATTAACACAAATAATATTATAGTAAATGCAATACTAAATGCAAAGTACCGGGAGGCAGATGCAAAGGGAATTGTTTTTGTATTCAAAGTAAATGACCTTTCCGCATTAAGGTTAAGCGATGAAGATTTAGTTACTATTCTCTCTAATCTTCTGAACAATGCGATTGAAGCATGTGAGGCATGTGAGGATAAGAAAGTAATTAAGTTTAAGTTTGTTAAAGATGAATCTTTGATAATTATTGGGGTTAAAAATACATCTAATTATGATATTATATATGAGGACGGAAAAATAAAATCTACTAAAACATCCGACACAGATGAACATGGTGTAGGAATCAAAAATATAGTAAATATCATTGAGAAATATGGTGGCTCATATATTATCGAAAATAAAAATAAAGAATTTTATTTTTCTATTGTGATTCCTGGTCAAAGCACCACCACAGAGATATGACCACCAACCAATGTATTAATGATATTAGAGCAACTTGAAATCCTCCTATTTGTTTGGGAATCACACGTTCTGGGGCCCTGCCTATGATAAAAAAATCTCCTCAATCTCCTCCGGCCGGTCCACAAACCGGCGGCCGCCCTGACTTTCCAGATAGGCCCGGTCCCGGAAGCCCCAGGTGACAATGATGCTGTCCAGGCCCGCATTGGCCGCCGTCTGGATGTCCACCTCGGAATCCCCAATGTATACGGCATGGGCGGCATCCACCTGCAGGCGACGCAGCACTTCCAGCACGGCGTCCGGAGCAGGCTTACGGCCAATGCCCGGGCGCTCGCCCACCGCATAGTCGAACAGACCGTCATAATAGCGCCGGCACAGGGGCTGTACGGCCTCGTCCGCCTTGTTGGAGACCACCGCCGTAAGGCAGCCTGCCGCCCGCAGACGCTGCAGCAGCGGCAGGATTCCCTCATAGGGTCTGGTCTTGTCCGCGCAGTGCTGTTGATAATAGACCGAAAAGGTCTCATGTACCCGGTCAATCTCCTCTTTTTCCAGACCCGCCGGAACCGCCCGCTCCATCAACTTACGGATGCCGTTGCCCACAAAGCAGCGCACCTCGTCAATGGTGCGCGCAGGAAAATCATGCTCTCCCAGGGCATAGTTGACAGCATCCGCCAAATCCTCCAAGGTATTGAGAATGGTTCCGTCCAAGTCAAATATTGCCAGTTTATATGCCATTTTGTCCCCCCGTTATTCTGTCCCTCTCCCGGATATCGCCAGCCGCATCCGGGGCATTTCCCTTTTCCGGCATGTTTTTATCCTCGTTTCGGGCCTCTCTTATAACTATCTTTTTTCACTGTTTTACTCGTATCGCAGCGCCTCAATGGGATCCATCCTGGCCGCCTTATTGGCGGGATAATATCCGAAGAAAATACCTATGGCCATGGAGAATCCCAGGGACAGCAGGATACTTCCCAGGGAGGGCGTGGCCGATGCCCCCAGCAGATTGGCAGCGCTCATGCCCAGCACCACTCCCAGCACAATGCCGATCAGGCCGCCGATGAGACAGATCACGATGGACTCAATGATAAACTGGAGCCGAATGGCACTGTTGGGCGCTCCCAGCGCCTTACGGGTGCCGATCTCCCGGGTACGCTCAGTGATGGACACCAGCATGATATTCATGACGCCGATCCCCCCCACCAGCAGCGCTATGCCTGCGATCACGGCAATGGCCGTGGTGATGGTGGACAGCATATCCGACATAATCTCCACCATGGAGGCCATACTGAAGGCCATGGGTTGGAAATCCCTGTTGTTGCGATAATAGGGAGCAAAAAAACCTGCCGTGGTATCCGCGAAGGCATCGCTGTCCAGTCCGTCCGCAGTGATTACGGTAAACTGGGCAAATCCCTGGGAATGGCTGATCTCCTGGGCCGTTTTCAGGGGAATGTAAAAGTCCGTCTGGGTATCTTTCTCCGACACCAGAGACAGGCCCATGGCAGACTGCTCATATTTGTACACGCCCACCACCACAAATTCAAAATATTTGTCCCCCAGATTCACCTGAAGCACGCTGCCCAGAGCCTGTTCCTTATCCCCGCCGAACATATTGTCCACCACGATACTGGAAACCATGGCCACCTTGCGGCCTTCGTCCATTTCCGTCCCGCTGAAATACCTGCCCGCCAGCAATTCCAGATCATTGGCCAGAAAATATCCCAGGCTGGTGCCTGTCACATACACATTTGCATACAGGCCCCTGTTCTGCAGTTTGCTCTGACCAAGACCCTCTGTGACGGAGATACCCACCACGGAGCCTTCATAGGTATCACAATAGTTTTCCAGCATCTCCCGGGTAAAATAGTCCTCCTCGCCTGCCATGGCCCTGCCCATGCCGCCCCCAAAGGACATGCCCTCCTCGGTGGTCTCTTCCTCCTGGGGCTTCTGCTGCAGCGCCACCGTGATATTGTTCACCCCCAGGGAACTCATGGACTCGGTCATGGTGTAAGTAAGGGACTGGCCCACGGTCATAATGGCAATGACGGAGGAAATGCCGATGATGATACCCAGCATGGTCAGCAGGGCACGCATCTTGTTGGCCTTCAGGCTGAACAACGCAAGCCGCACGTTTTCATAGAACATCATCATACGCAAGCTCCCTGCCTTTCCCCCATAATACTGCCATCCTTAATGGTGACCACCCGTTCCGTCTCCTCCGCCAGTTCCGGGGAATGCGTGATCAGCACAATGGTCTTGCCCTGTTCCCTGTGCAGCTTGTGAAACAGGTCCATCACCAGACGCCCGGTATTGGAATCCAGCGCCCCGGTGGGCTCATCGGCCAGAATGATGGCCGGATCGTTGCCCATAGCTCTGGCAATGGCCACCCGCTGCTTCTGCCCGCCGGAGAGTTCCTCCGGCAGATGCTTCATCCGATCCTCCATTCCCACCATGGTCAGCAGTTCCCTGGCCCGCTCCACCCGTTTCCGGCCCGTGACGCCTCCATAGAGCATGGGCATCTCCACATTTTTCAGAGCGTTGGTCTTGGCGATCAGATTATAGGTCTGGAACACGAAGCCGATTTTGCGGTTGCGTATGCCGGACAGTTCCCGGTCCCTGGCCGCCACCATGTCCACGCCGTCCAGATGATACTGCCCCTGGGTGGGCCGGTCCAGCGCGCCGATAATGTTCATCAGCGTGGACTTGCCGCTGCCGGAGGCCCCCACCACGGCCACAAATTCTCCCTCGTAGATGGTAAGATTGATACCGTTTAACACCGTAAGTTCATTGGGCGTCCCAATGTAAAAACGCTTGTAGATGTCCTCCAGTTCAATCACCGCCCGCCTGCTCATCAAAATCCTCCCATGGGGCCCATCTGGAACATCAGTTCATTCAGATTATCCAAACTGTTGTCCGCAGGCACGATAACTTCCAGCCCCTCCTCGATCCCCTCGCCGGAGATCTCCACATAGTAATCGCTTTCAATACCCTTGGTCACAGGAATCCGCCGGGTGGGCAGGGAACCCTCTGCAGTTTCCCCGTTTTCCTCCACCACTTCCACATAGAAACTGCCGTCCTCCGCTGTCTGCACGGCGGCATAGGGCACAGTCAGCACATTTTCCCGGCTGCTGATAATAATACTCAGCTTGGCAGTCATATCCATGCGCAGATCTTCACAGGGAGTATCAATGCTGATTTTCACCGTATAAGTCACACTGGCGCCCCCGGTGGCCCGGGGTGCCACGGAGAGTACTTCCCCTTCCAGTTCCAGGTCCCCGGTGCCGTTGGTCTTGATCACTACTTTCTGGCCTTCCTTGATCCGGCTGATATCATATTCGTCAATCTCCACGGTGACTTCATAGCTGCTGACATCCTCAATGGTCACGATGGCGCCGCCATTGTAATTATCCCCTGTCTCCAGGTTCACCGCCGTCACCACCCCGGAGAGAGGCGCCGTCACCGTACAGGCGGCAATCTGCTCCTGGCAGCGGTCAATCTGCTGCTGGTCGCTCATGCCTGTGGTGGAAGCATTTAAACGGCTGGAAGTCACGCTGTCCTGCCTGCTCTGCAGGGTACTGCTTCCGTTTCGTATGGTATCCTCCTGGTTTTGAAGCTGTCTGTTGTAGGCATCATAGGCATTATTCACCGCCGTTACCGCCTGGTCATAGACGGATTTCAGACCCCGTTCCGTCTCCTGGGCCGTGGCATACTTCATCTGATATTCCGCAATCAACTGTTCCAGACGACGGGCCTCTGCCTCCAGAGCCGTTCTGTCCGGAGCATCACTTCCGGATACGGAGGCTTCCGCGCCGGACATGCCCGCAAGCTGTTCATGTATCCCGGCAAGCTGGGCCTGAGATTCCTCCAGGGCCTTGCGGATCTCCGTGCTGTTGTGATTGGCATTGCCATAGCTGGAACCGGCTTTGTTCATGCTCTCCCTGGCTTCCTCATAGGTTTTCAGGGCGCTTTCCACCTGTTCTTCCATCCGGGACATATCCACCTGAACGGAAATGCCCGCCTCTGCCAAATTGCGCTGGGCGGCATCCAGGTCAAGCTGCGTCCTTCTTTGGGCCACGCTCAGAGAAAGTTCGGAATTGGCCAGGTTTTCCTCCAGATCCGCCGTATCCAACAGGCACAGCAGATCTCCCTCCGCTACCATATCTCCCACCTGTACCGGCACGCTGAGGGCTTTTACCCCTGTTACTTCCGCCGTCACGCTCTTGCTGCCCGCGCTGGTGACGGAGCCCGTGGCGGATACGCTCTCCACCAGGGACCGGCGCTCTATGGCCGCCGTCTCCTGCCTGGTCAGCATGGTCATCATGGCCTCCGCCGCCTCCTGCACGCTGCGGACACATCCTCCGATCAGGACGCCCAGCACAATGACAATCACCAGAAAGATGCAGAGTTTTTTATGCTTTTTGATCCATTTCCAAACAGACTTCATAATGAAGCTCCTCATTTCCGTGCCGCTGTTTCTATGTATATGCAGATCCTGCACCTATTTTACCCTGCTCCGGCCATGCGGCACATGAAAGGGCCGGGGTAAATATCTGGCAATCATTTTACCCCCGGCCCTTCGATTCGTCTATAGTTATCACAAAAATTTCATATAATTTATGGTATTTTTATACTCTGTAATCAGTTTTTCTTTTCCTCCTGCTCCTCCTTTTCCCCCTCTTCGGAGCCGGACTTGTCAGGCCCGTTTTCCAGCCACCAGCCCCATACGGCCACTCCGGCCACAATTACGCACATCGCACCCACAAATATATCCTGCAACATATTTTACCATCCTCTCATCCTGCATCCGGGAAATCCCGGATCCGTTTCCACAGGCCATCCTCCGCCCCCGGAGGACCTGCCTGTCTCCGCGGCAATTCCTGACACTGAAAGAAATTCCCCCTGCCCCATTGCCGGCGGAAAAAATAAAGTGCCTTATTTATGATGAAAAAATGATATCTTTTTGTCCGTCCTGATCATGTATGTATGAAAGAATCCTGCGGCGGCAGGGAGACAAAGCGATCTGCCCGTTCTCCCGGCTCCGACAGTTCAGAGCGATCTGCCCATATTCTCCCGGGCTCCCCGCCGCCGTGTGCTCCACAGGCTCATGACTGCGTCTCCCCGGCCGGGCCCGTTGCAGCAGTTCCGAATGGGCCTGGCCAATCCGCTCCTGGGGCTGCGCCCCATCGGGCAGCCGGACAGAAGCGTTCTGGTAGAACCGCTGAATCGGCACACCGATTCCGTGCGCCGGGGAAACCCTGCCCCCGGCTTCTCCCCCAGCCTCCTCTGCCGCCTGACAATTCGGCCGGGCATGGGAAACAGAGGCATATACCGGGATATCGTCCGTAACTCCCGCCCCGTATACGCCTGTCAGGCATAAAATGATGACCAGCGCCAGGCTGATCCATTTTTTCCGCCTTTTTCTCTGTTTCACTCCCGCTCCTCCGCCAGGCCACCGGCATCCTTTATGGCTGCCATCCAAAAAAGTTTTCCACTTTCTGTCGGTATCTTTCATTATCATAGAAAAAACTGCGCACATGGCCCGCGCCTTCCACCAGCAGCAGTTCCTTGGAAGAAGCACAGGCTTCATAAGCCTGCCGGGTCATACGGCAGGGCACGAAATCATCCTCCAGCCCGTGGACAAAGAAAACAGGCAGCCTGGTTTTTCTCAGGGAATCCAAAGTGGAATATGCCCTGATATCATAGCGGGCACGGAATTTAATGAGCAGTTTCACATAATCCATAGCCGGATGCCGCCGCATCCGCAGGGACCTGCTGCCCACCTCAAAAAGCATGTCATAGGGGCTGGTGAAACCGCAGTCTGCCAGCACCCCCTTCACAAAATCCGGCATGGGGTCGCCCGCCGCCATCAGCACCGTAGCCGCCCCCATGGATACCCCTCCCAGATATACGGGCAGGGTATTGTGGCGCTCCTGCTCCAGATACTTCATCCACTGAGCCACGTCCCCGCGTTCCAGCACACCGAAGCCCATGTATTTTCCTTCGCTGGCCCCCTGGGCCCGCTGCTCCGCCAGAAGCAGATCACAGCCGGACTCAAGAAGCCATCTTCCCATACTGCCGAAATCCCCGGTCCAGCTGCCCCGCCAGCCATGGAAAAGCACTGCCAGACGCCTGGGTTCCCCCTGGGTATGGACATAATGCCCCACCAGGCGCAGCCCGTCCCGGGACAGAATCTCCAGATCCTCCCGGGGCAGGGATGCCAGCCATTCCCCGTCCTCCCGCATCTGTCTGCGAATCTCCTGCTCTCTGTCAGACAAAGTCTCATTTCCCCGGGCAGCCAACAGGTTTTTGGTTCTGGCATTTAAGGCCAGATTCATCAGGATATGATATTTCAGGATAAAAAAGGCCGTCGCCAGCACAATGGCAACGGCCAGCATAACACACAAAATTTTCATTTCATTCCTTAACCTGACGGTTATTTCTTCGGATAAACAATCAATGCTTTCCCACCGTCATATAGATGCTGCCTGGCAGGGCCCCCGAAAAACTGATAGTCCTGGTCATCCCCGGTCTCCCCACGGCAGAGTTCCGACACGCCCTCCCGCAGCCGCTCCATGAGAGATATGGGCAAAAACTGCCCATAGTGACCGTGCAGGATATAGTCTGCCTGCTCTTTCAGATACATCACCTTGTCAAGCGCCTGCAGAAAATCCGGAAGAGAGGAACTATCCTCCAGCTGCATCCACAGATGGGTATTGATTGCGTCCCCGGTGAACAGTACCCGGTCCTCCCGCAGAAGCAGCAATATGCTCCCCTGGGTATGTCCGGGCAGATGGACCACCTCTAAAGTCAATCCTCCCAGATCTATCACATCGCCGTGGGCAATGGGGCGAAACGGCGGCATGCACAGCCCGCGCTCCTTCATCCTCTTTACAAAACCGTCAAATCCCGAATGTTGTCGGGCCAGTTCCATATCCAGCGGATGCAGATATGCCTCCTCAAAATAAATATTGCCGTATATATGGTCGCAATGTCCATGGGTATTCACCACCATAAGGGGCAGGTCCGTGACGGACCTTGCCACGGCTTTTACATCCTCATAGCCGTTCATGGTGTCGATCACCAGGGCTTTCTTTTCCCCCACCACCAGATATCCCACGGCTTCCCCTGCATCGTCCATGGAAAAAATATGGTCGTTAAGCTGCTGTAATTTGATTCTCTCCATAAGTTCTCTCCTCTCCGTTCCGGCTCAATCGGCAAACAGTTCCCTGGCCTTTGCCATCCGCTCCACAATCCCCACTGCAAAAGGACATCTGCTCTCACAGCTTCCGCAGGCAATACAGTGGGAAGCGTTTTTCTCCAACGCCCTGTAATGGGCTTTTACGGAGGCAGGCACTTCCTCCTGCATGACTGCCAGATCATAAAGTTTGTTGACCATGGCTATGTCAATGTCCATAGGGCAGGGTTTGCAGTGGTTGCAGTACATGCATTTTTGGCCATAGGCGTGATGGGGCGCAGCCGCCAGCACACTGGCATAATCCTTCTCTTCCTCTGCAGCCGTCTCGTAGGCCACAGCCGCCGCCACATGTCCGGGCTGGGAGAATCCCGCCATGATGCTGGCCACCGCCGGTCTGGTCAGCACATAGTGAATACACTGGACCGGTGTAAACGCCACTCCGAAGGGAGATGCCTTTTCATCAAAAAGACGTCCGCCCGCATAGCCTTTCATCACCGTGATACCCACATCCTGCCGCTCACACAGTTGATACAGTTCCGCCCGCTCCGGGTCCATGCCCGCCAGAGAGGCATCATACTGCTCCGCAAAATAATCGTCCAGATTCTCTGTGGGAGGCACCAGGTCAAAGGCGGGGTTGACAGAAAAGAGGAGCATCTCAATCTTGCCGGAGAGAACCGCCTTTTTGGCCACTTTGGGATTGTGAGAACTTAAACCCACATGTCTTATGATTCCCTTTTCTTTCAATTCATACACATAGTCCATAAAAGGGCTGTCCTGGATCTCGTCCCACTCTTTCTCCGAGTCCACATAGTGGATCATGCCCAAATCTATGTAATCCGTCTGGAGCCTGGCAAGCAGATCCTCAAAAGCTGCCTGTACTTTGGGCAGATCACGGGTACGCACATACTGGCCTTCCTGCCAGGTGGAGCCGATATGGCCCTGGATATACCACTTTTCTCTGTTTCCCCTGATGCACTCCCCGATGGCGGACCTCACATTGGGCTCGGACATCCAGCAGTCCAAAATGTTGATTCCCTGTTCCTGACAGGCCTCGAAGATGGCCCGGCAGCCTTCCAGGTCCATCCGTTCCAGCCACTCTCCGCCGAAGCCAATCTCGCTGACCATCAATCCCGTTTTACCCAGTCTCCTGTACTCCATCCCGCTACCTCCTATTTAAGTTCCGTATGTTCCCTCCTGCCACACACCATAGTGATGAATGCCTGGCCGCCTCCGCGTCCAGTCCTTCATCAGTGCGCCTGATCTTACGACCTGTGCAGATATTTGGCCAGCAGCCGCGTCAGCACATCCATGTCGATGGGCTTGGAGGTGTGATCGTTCATACCGCACTCCTTGCACTTTTTCACATCCTCCGCAAAAGCGTCCGCCGTCATGGCGATGATGGGCAGCTCAGCGTCCCCTCGCTCCAGCTGCCGAATCTGGCGGGCTGCCTCGTAGCCTGTCATAACCGGCATACGGATATCCATCAGGACGGCATCATAATACCCTTCAGGAGATTTCTGGAACATGTCCACACAAATCTGCCCGTTCTGCGCCCACTCAATCTCCATGCCAATATTGGACAGTAATTCGTTCGCAATCTCGTAGTTGATATCGTTATCTTCCGCCAGCAGGACTCTGACCCCGCTGAAATCCCTGGCGGGAGCCTTCTGGTTCTCCTCCTCATTCTCGCCGGGATCCATATATTGCAGCAGCCCGTGATAGAGGGTGGACTTGAACAGAGGCTTTGAGATGAATCCGCAGATCCCTGCCTCCCGGGCCTCCTCCTCAATATCGCCCCAATCGTATGCCGAGATCAGAAGAATGGGCATCTCCTCTCCAAACTTATCCCGCAGTTCCCTGGCGGTCTCTATCCCGTTCATCCCCTCCATGCGCCAATCCAGCAGGACAATCTGATAGGGATCATGCTGCCTGTGGTGAGCCTCCACCATCTCGATGGCGGACCGGCCGTCCAAAACCCATTCGCAGTGAATCGTCAGCTCCGCCAGTTTATCCGCCGTCTCCCTGCATAGCTGCTCATCGTCGTCCACCAGCAGCATATTCCAGCTGGGAAGGATCATCTCGGACTCTTTCACGTCAGCCCGCTCCAGGTCCAGGATGACATGGAACTCCGTGCCTTTGCCGGCTTCGCTCTGCACCTCTATGGTTCCGTCCATGGCGTCCACAATATACTTGCTGATGGCCATGCCCAGCCCTGTACCCTCCGTCTTATGTACCCGGGTGCTGTCTTCCCGGGAGAAGGACTCAAAAATCTTCTTTTGGAACTCCGGCGTCATACCCATACCGCTGTCCTTTACCCGGAAGTGCACCCGCACAAAATTGTCCCCTTTCGGCGACTCCTCCTGGCTGAGATAGACATGGATTTCCCCTCCCTCGGGCGTAAACTTATAGGCATTGGAAAGGAAATTAATCAGCACCTGGTTCAGCCTCACCCCGTCACAGTATACATCCTCCGCCAGAATATTGGAGATAAATACATCAAACAACTGGTTCTTAGATTTTATCTGGGGCTGGATAATGGTCACGATACTGTCCATGGTTTCCCGCAGGGATATCATATCCAGGTTAAGCGTCATCTTACCGCTTTCTATCTTGGACATATCCAGAATATCGTTAATCAGTCCCAGCAGATGGCGGCTGGACAGCGTTATCTTTTTCAGACAGTTGGACAATGCTTGGCGGTCCTCCAGGTTGGCCGTGGCGATCGCCGTCATACCCACAATGGCATTCATGGGCGTTCTGATGTCATGGCTCATGTTGGACAGGAACTCACTCTTGGCCTTATTGGCCCGGATCGCCTCGTTTCTGGCTTCTCTAACCGCAAGATACTGCGACCTCATGATTCTGTAAAAGAGAATGAATGCTACAACAAAAATCACATACATCAAACCAATGGCGGCCAGGAATTCCTTCAAACTCTCCCTGTCCATTTTCTGTATGATACCGCTCAGCGCCTCATAGGACATGGCTGTAACCAGATGCCATTCAGAGTAGGGAAGGGGCACCACATACACATATTTAGTTCCCTCGGTGGTGGATGCGGAAAAATTGGTGAAGGACTTATTGTCTATGGCATCCTGGATCATCTTAACATAGACTTCCGCTCCGCACTCATCCGTATCTAAAACGACATTTCTCAGGCGTTCATAATAATTGTCCCGCACGGCAGACCCGCTCCTTATCACAAAGTCACCGTTTCTCCTTATAATATGGGAATAAGTCTCCTGGCTCTGGCTGTCCATAAAGAGGGTGGTATTGACATAATCCACATTAATGCCCGCCACCATTGCAATGCTTTTCTCCCCATTCTCCATGTCATAGGCGCAGGGAACCCCCAACACCACAATTTCCTCGGCAAGACCTTTCATTCTCGCCGCGGCAATCTTATTGTTTCCGTCCTTCAGGGAAGCGAGAAAAGGCTCCTCATCCGCCATCACCACTTCCTCACCCAGGATCAATTCCAAACTCCCGTCCTCGGCCAACAGCGCCAGAAAGATAAAGTCTCTGGCAGCGCCGCTGACAGCCATGGCCTCCCGCAGTTCCGTTCCCTGCAGTTCTCCCTCCGGCGGCATGGTCTTTATGATACTTTCCACCTGAGCCAGCTTAATGTCTACGGTGGTATCAAAATGGCTGATGATCTGTAAATTCATCCGCTCCATATAAAAGTCGCTGATCTCCATGGCCGTATCCCTGCTGGCTCTCATCATACGGCTCATCAACACCATATATATGCCTCCGCACAATATGAACATCAAAACAAAAATGGTCACAAGTACTCGTAAATTTCTGTTTTTCATTTCGTTTATTACCTCGCAAGTCGTGATATATTTTTGATTATATTATAAAAAGATAAAAAAAGCAACGAGCCAATTTCATCATCCTTTTTATTTGGAAAAGATATGTCATTTGGAGATATGAATACGAAGAAAAACAGGTCACGACCGCTTTATGCAGGGGGGCTTTCGCCCCCGATGCGGTTCCATGGGTTTACTTCCTGCCGCGGCTCCGGGTCACTGCCCGGTATATACCCAGCAGTGCCACAAAAAGTAATGCAGCCACCGGCCAGATGAGCCAGGTATCTCCCCAACTGTTATAATAAAAACTGACGCACAGATAGATGGCTACCACCAGGCACCAGTACGCGCCGGCCAAAGGGCTATATTTTCGACGTTCTTTCTTTTTTTCCGCGGAATATTCCCCCTCCTGCAGCAGTTTCTGAAAACTTTCCCAGATACAGCCCGCCTGCACCACCAGGAAAACCCCCAGGGACACAATGGCCAGAAGTACACATGTGCAGTATATCAGACAGATCTCCGGGGCGTCCAGTCCTGCGGCGAACATAAGGGGCAGTACACTGAGAATGCACAGGACCACGCCCAGCACCATTTTTATTTGATAGCGGCGGGTATAGGCCTCCTTCTGCTTCTCCACGATGCCCCCAACGCCGTATTGCAGTTGGATTTCCTCTTCTTCCAGATACTCATAGCGCTCCAGCTTCATACCATATATGAGGAACAATACCACGGCCCCTGCCACCATCAGCAGCAGGATAACCACTCCAAGTCCCGTCGCCATGTTCTCTGTGACAGCCACGGGTCCGTATTCCGACCAGCCGCCCATAAGCAACAGGCTGATGGGGGAGAGAATGCTGATCAGCACCCCTGTGGCGATGGGATAACTGGTTTTCCGTACAGTCTCCAAATAGGTATTGGCTTCTTCCAGAGAGAGGGAACGTGCTTTCCGGAGATCTCTGTCCCCTTCCGCAGAAATTTCCGGCAGTTCCGCCTCTTTTAGTTCTCCTTCCTGCCCGTTTTTAGAAATGACGTCTATGTCATACTCATCCTTTAACAAAAAATCGGTGCTGACGCCAAATATCATACTCATTCTGATGATTTTATCCAGTTCCGGTATGGACGCCCCTGATTCCCATTTAGATACGGACTGCCTGGATATTTCCATCTGATCCGCCAATTCTTCCTGAGACCATTCTTTCTGCTTTCTTAAATACGTAATTTTCTCTGCCAGAATCATTCTGAACCTCCTGCTTTCTCTTTAAATTTAGATTCGGCGGTATGCCGTTTTGTCCCCTGTATTCTAGCAAAATCCCCGGTTGACAACCACCAAGCGCGCAGTACATTTTCCCGTTTTTTTGTCAACCCGCAGTTGCAGTCCGGCAAAAATACCCTTTTGCCCATTATACCCTTTCGGTTATCCGATGCTTTAACGCTATTATGTAAGGAAGAGTCTGCAGGTGCAACCTTATTCCACTGGTTTTCCCGCCGCAGATGTGCTATACTGGGCAGGGTTACAGAAACTTGCCGGGAGGTCTGAAAATGCAGACGCAGGATACATTGACTTCTTTATGTGAAAAATATTGTCTGGGAAAAATGCAGGGAGAAGCCCTGCCCGCAGAGGGGGGGCTGCTGCACCGCATGTACCATGTGGTCACGGACCGGGGGGCCTATGCCGTAAAGCTGCTTAATCCGGATATCATGAAAAGGCCGGCGGCCCTGCGGAACATGACGACTTCCGAACGAATCGCCGAAGCCATGGCCGCATACGGCCGGAAAGAGGATACCGGTTTCGGAACCTCTCAGTCCGGGGACGCCATACCCGCAGTGCCCGCACTGAAGTTCCAGGAGCGGCATGTGCTTGTCCTTAAAGAGGATGATGTTCCCCAGTATGCCCTTGTTTACCCCTGGCTGGAGGCCCGTTCCCTGTTTGCGCCGGATATCGGCGTCATACATTGCCGCAGGGTGGGCCGCATACTGGGACTGATCCATCACGCGGATCTTCAGCCAAAGGAGATTGGAGAACTGCCGGAGAAAGAGGAGGAGATGCGGCCTCTCTATGACTGGCAGGGCTATCTCTCCCTGGCCGGGCAGCAACAGGCTTCCTGGCGCTTTAATTATGAAGCCATGCTGCCGGATCTGCTGCGCTGGGACCGGGCGGCAGTGGACGCCATGAAAACGCTGCAGTCCCGCCAGGTGATCAGCCACCGGGACCTGGACCCCAAGAATATCCTTTGGCAGGGAACCGACCCCCTGATCATCGACTGGGAAGCCGCCGGATATGTGAACCCCTGGCAGGAACTGCTGGAAGTACTCAATTACTGGGGACGGGAAGAAAGCGGCGGATATGACCCCTGCCTCTGCCAGGCAATCTTACAGGAGTACCGGCAATACATGGATTTGAGGGAAGTGGACTGGACACCTGTTTTTGCCTGCAGCTATGACGGGATGCTGGGCTGGCTGGAATATACACTGAAAAAGGCCCTGGGCCTGGAGGGAGACGACCCGGTCCAGGGTATCAATCAGCTGCTTTCCACCTATAGGGAATTGCGGTTTTATGACGCCCACACCCAAACACTGCGGGAGATGATAGTCGGTTGAAAGAGAGGGAAAAATGATGAAACATGTAAACCGCCGCAATCTGTTCCGATATGTCAGCCTGGGAATTCTGACTGCCATGATTCTTTTTCTTCATTTCTATAAACTGACGGAGATCCCTTACGGCATGTATGTGGATGAGGTGGGCTCCGCCTATGACGCTTACAGCATAGCAAATTACGGCGTTGACCGCTACATCAAAAGTTATCCTGTCTATTTTACCAATTACGGAGACGGGCAGAATGCGCTGTATACCTATATTACCGCCCTGTTTTTCCGGCTGTTCGGCGCATCCAAGCTGACGGTCCGAATGGGCATTGCTCTCTCCTCCCTGACCGCCGCCTTCTTTGGCTATCTCTATGCCTGCAGGAAATGGAAGGGACAGGAGGTTCCCCTGCTCTTTTTATGCCTGTATGCCATCCTGCCCGTCTTTACCATGACCCAACGCTTTGGACTGGAAAGCCATCTGATGCTGTCGGCTTCCATCACAGTGCTGTATACCACCGCCAGAGCCCTTGAGACGGAAAAATGGCAATATTACCTGTTGGCCGGCATCGTTATGGGGCTTTCCCTCTACACCTATGCCCTTATGTATATTGTCCTGCCCCTCTATCTGCTCCTCTGGCTCGGATACGGTATTCGACTGGGAAAAATACGCCTTCGCAAATTGCTCCTGCTGCTCCTGCCCCTGGGCCTGCTGGCCGCCCCTTTGCTTATGGTACAGATCATCAACGCCTTTTCTCTGCCGGAAATGCGCCTGGGCCCCTTTACCCTCACCCGTCTGGAAAAATACCGTTCCGCAGAACTGGGCTTTCAAGATCTGTTCCGCAATTTGAAGTGTTGGACGGCATTTTAAATGGAGTGGCGACTGCACAGTCGCCGCAAATAA
>BLLU01000008.1 GCA_011959105.1 Lachnospiraceae bacterium
AACAGAATGGAGTGTTACGCAATAGGGCTTGAAAAGGCTTGATTTTTAAGGCGTTGCAGACGCGAAAATCCACAGGGTAAGGGTTTTTATACTACCTACCCACGAAAACGGCTTCTAACCGTCCACAGGCGCGTTTTGCGCCCCTTTTCCTGCCCGTTTCCCGCCGCGCCGAAAAGTTTTGCGTCAATAACTTAAAAAAGCACTTGACAAAACGCTTCATGGCAGGCATGTCCATGCTGATCGTCAGTGCGTCAAATATAAAGGCCAATTCGGTCTCCGCCATGAAAGTAAAACATGCTCTGGAAAGGTAACATCATGTATTTGGGCTTTGGACAGGGGATTATGGATCTCCATGGAGGATGCATATGAAAAAGGAACTCATGCTGATCGGGGAAATCGCGGACTTTTTCGGGGTTTCCAGGAAAGCCATCCGCCTTTATGAAAAGAAAGGCATTATTAAGCCTGTGGAGGTGGACGCTCAAAACGGATACAGATATTACAGCGCCGCCCAGGTACAGCAGCTAAACGCGCTGTTGGAACTCAAGGCATTGGGCTTTTCACTGGAAGAAATCAAGTCCGTTCTGGACGGGGATACCACCAAAGAAGGGCTGCAGGAAGCTCTGGCAAAAAAGCGGCAGGCATGGCAGGAAGCCATGGAAACAGCCAGATATAAGTCGGCATGTCTGGAGAACATTCTGAGTAATCTGCGCAATTCCCGGGATGCAGACAAGCTGACGGAACTGACCGACGACGAGAGGGCATGGCTTCTGGTAAAAATGGTGTGCATCGAGGATGTGAGGGCGCAAAAAGCACTGAGTGAGGCGCTGTGGCTGTAACATGGAGTTTATTACAGCAGCTTCCGGGTGATGGCTTCGGCTGTGGAAGAGCGGGCCCCGGCATAGAATTCAGGATTGCGCTTGCAGAAAAGGTAAAACAGGCATTCGATCAGGAAGAGCTGCCCCATCTTGGCGGCCACGGAACCGGACTGAAGGGGGCTTTCGTTGTAGCCGCAGAGAAGCACCACATCCGCGAATTCAGTGGCCCGGGACTTGGGAAAATGGGTGATCAATATCACCGATACATGTTGCTTTTTCGCAATGTGCATAATATCCTCCATATCCCTGGTGGACCCGGAATAGGAGAAAAAGAGGATAACATCTCTCTCTGATGCCAGAGCAATCTGAAGAGCCTGCATATGGGAATCCTCCACATGTACAAAGCGGGAGGTGGCAGTGGAGAAACGGGCCCAGGCTTCCATGGCCATGACCATGCTGCTTCCCTGACCGAAACAGAACACCCGGTCCGCGCCGGAGAGAAGATCCACCGCTCTGGAAATCTCGTTCTCGTCCAAAAGTTCCATGGTCTCATTCAGGGAGAGGACGTTGGCGGCGTGCAGTTTGCCGAAAATGCTGCCCGGCGAATCCTCGGAGGTGATGGTTTCGGAGGATTCCAGCGGTTCGCCCATATCCGTGACATAGGCCGCCTTGGCCAGGGCCAGCTTCAGATCGTTGTAGCCGGACAGCCCCAGGCTGTGACTGAAGCGGGTAATGGAAGCCTCCGACACGCCGCTGTTTTCCGCCAGGCTGGAGATGGACAGATACTGGGTGTCATGGGCGTTGGCAAAGATGTAATCCGCCAGCCTTTTCCCGGAGCGGGTAAGAGAATGATACTGCTCCGTAATCTGTTCCAATATATTTCCGGCCATGCCAATCACCTCCCCTGTTCCAGAACAGCCGCTCCCAGCATACCGGCGCGGTTGCCCAGTTCTGTTTTTTGTACTTTCACATGCCGAAAAGACGGCATGATATTCCGGTACAATGTCTCCCTGATCTGCTCCGTCACATAGGATTGTTCCATGACGCCGCCTCCCAGAAGGATGCAGGAGGGATTCAGCATATGTACGATGGTGGTGAGGCCATACACGATTTCTATGATCCACCGATCCACAAGCTGCCGGACAGGGGGCTCTTCCATGCGCTGGAAGATCAGCCGCCCGTTCGACAGGGCGGGATCTAGCTTCCTGGCATCGTTTACCAGGGCGGTGGTGGAGGCATATTTTTCGTAACATCCTGAAAACAGATCCTGCCCGGCATTGCGCTGCTCGGGATGGGTGACCATGGCACCGAATTCCCCGGCGGAGAAACTACTGCCGGAGAACAGTTTTCCGCCGGTAAAGATCGCGCCGCCCACCCCTGTGCCATAAGTCAGGCAGACGAAATCGGAGTGTTCTCTGCCCGCGCCGAAAGCGGCTTCACCGATGGCGGCAGCGTTGACATCGTTTTCCACGGCGGTGGGCACCTGGAATTCCTGTTCCATGATATCTTTCAGAGGGGTATTCGTGTAGTCGGGGATGTTTGCGTTGGCATAGAGGATGCGGCCCCGGACAGGGTCAACCTGTCCGGCGGTGCTGATACCGATGCGCTGAAAGGGATGGCGCTGCCGGTAGTCCGCAATCAGTTCTTTGGCCCGTTCCACCACATGGGGGCCGCCCTGCTTTGCCTCTGTGGGTATTTCCCTGATTTCCGTCAACTTGCCGTCCGTATATAGGCCGGACTTGATGGCCGTGCCGCCTATGTCAAGAACCATTGTAGTCATAACAATCCTCCGTAGTGGAATTTTGCGCTGTGCCTTTATAAACTGACAGAATGGTGTAAAACCGCTTTCAGTTCCAAATCCTGATCCAGAATCACCACATTGGCATATTTGCCGGGAGTGAGGCTTCCGTATTCATCGTAGATGCCTGCTGCTCTGGCAGAATTGACGGCGGCGCATTTTACTGCGCTGGCCAGAGGGATTCCCATGGTTCGAACGGCGGTGCGCACACAGTCCATAAGATTGGTTACGGAGCCGGCGATGGTGCCGTCCTCCAGGATGGCCAGATTGCCCCGGACCAATACCGATTGTCCTCCCAGGTCATACCGGCCATCTTCCAGGCCCGCGGCTCTCATACTGTCGCTGATCATTACGATTCTGTCATCCCCGAATATTTGGAAGGTGGCCCGCACCACCGACGGATGGACATGCACGCCGTCGCATATGAGTTCTACCATGCAGCGGCTGTCATCGGCGGCGGCGCCGATGGGGCCTGGCGCCCGGTGGCTGAAGGGCATCATTGCGTTGTACATATGGGTCAGTTGGGAGGCCCCGCAGGCGAGCGCTTCCCGGGCAGTGTCATAGTCGGCGGCGGTGTGGGCAATGGAGATGTGCACACTGCTGCAGGCCTCCCGGATAAAATCCATGGCTCCCGGCGTCTCGGGAGCGACTGCCACTGTGCGGATCAGACCGCCGGATGCCTCCTGCAGACGCTCCAACATACCCATGTCCGCAGGCCGGATGTATTTCTCGTTCTGGGCGCCCTTTTTGGCGGCGCTGATAAAAGGTCCCTCCAGATACAGCCCGCAGAGATCCGCGCCTCCTGAGTGGGAATAGTCCCTTGCGCTGCGGCAGATCTGCGTTAATACTTCCTCCGGCATGGTCATGGTGGTGGGGGTGATGGAAGTCACACCCTGGCGCAGTTCATATTCGGCTATGGTCTGCAGGGCTTCCACGGTGCCGTCACAGCAGTCGCTTCCCATGCAGCCGTGGAAGTGGACATCGGTGAGTCCGGGGATCACATATCCTCCCGCCGCGTCCGTCAGGCTTTCTTCCCCGGAGGCTTCCCGGTACGCTTCCTCCGTCACGATCCGTTCATCCAGCATATATACGGATGCCGGCTTGAAAGAGCCCTCCTCCTGAAAGACAAGTCCGTTTATGATCTTATGCTTCATATTTCAATCCCTTCTGAAATCATCGTTTTGCGTCTCCCCTGCAGGCACACAATGCGGCGCCAGCAGGGGAGACTGTTCCGTTTTTGGCGGCTTCCTGTTATTTTACAGAAAGCAGGCAATGTGGTTTTCCGTGACGCAGCCTACAGCTGGCCGGACAGGGGCAAATCGCACTGCGAAAGCGCCGCCTCGTCTGCTACCAGGATGACGCCGGGGTGGAGCTGCAGGACAGAGGCCGGAACCCTGGGGGTTATAGGGCCGAAAAAGGCGTTTTTCACAATTTCCGCTTTATCCTGTCCGGCTACCAGCAACAGGATATTGCGGGCGGACATAATGGTTCCGATGCCCATGGTGTATGCCTGGCGGGGTACTTCCTCCTCCGAGTCGAAGAAGCGCCGGTTTGCCTGGATTGTACGTTCCGACAATGTGACGCAGTGGGTCTCCTTCTCGAAGATATCCCCCGGCTCGTTGAAGCCGATATGCCCGTTATGACCCAGCCCCAGAAGCTGGAGATCCGCCGGGCCCACGGCGCGCAGAATCTCGTTGTATTTCCGGCAGGCCGCCTGGCTGTCAGCTTCCATACCATCGGGGACATAGGTCATGCGTTTGTCTATATTCACTTTATTGAACAGGTTTTCATCCATGAAATAGCGGTAACTTTGGGAATTGTCCGGTGAGATCCCCTTATATTCGTCCAAGTTGACTGTGGTGACCCGGGAGAAGTCCAGATCTCCCTCCTGATTCATCTGTACAAGCCGGCGGTAGGCGCCTATGGGCGTGGAGCCTGTGGCAAGACCCAACACGCAGTCCGGCTTCATGATGACCTGCGCGGCGATAAGGTTTGCGGCCTTCCGGCTCATGTCATCGTAGTCCCTGGTTTTGTAAATTTTCATGATTCCTCCCGTTCTGCCGCAGAGGCGGCGCTGTTTGATAAATCTCTTTACAAATGGAAAATCATGTATAGTATATCATACTTTCCGGATTCTTTCAATGATGATGTTAATCATTTTCAAAATTTAAAAAAGTGAAAATAATTTTCAAAAATGTATTGACAAAAGCACAGTGGCCTCTTACAATAAATTCACAGTAACTTTTACAGGCTTATCACATGCGATTGAGCCAATCGCACAAAAAGGAGGATTTGTTTTATGAAGAAGCGTAAAGTCATGGCGTTGGCGCTGAGTTGTCTGATGGTGCTGTCTGTGGCGGCCTGCGGCAAGGACGGGAATCCGGCTAATTCGAACCAGGTTCCCGGCAGTACGGGTACGGACGCAGGCACAGGCTCTTCAAGCCAGGAAGTATCCCAGGCGGAAGAGGAGAGCACAGAGGTTACGGATATCACCCTGTGGACTTATCCCATCGGCAACTGGGGAGATTCGGCCACGGTGGACGGCCTGATCGCCAGCTTCAATGCGGTACACCCGGAGATCAGAGTGACGGTGGAATATCTGGATTACACCAATGGGGACGATCAGGTGAATACAGCCATCGAGGGCAAGCAGGCCCCGGATATTGTATTGGAGGGACCGGAGCGGCTGGTGGCAAACTGGGGAGCCAAAGGGCTGATGGTAGATCTGGGAGACCTTTGGACGGACGAGGCCAAGGCGGCTATCTATGACTCTGTGGAGAATGCCTGCCAGAGTAATGAGGGTGTATTTTACGAGTATCCTCTGTGCATGACAGCCCACACCATGGCAGTCAACAGGGATGTATTCGAGGCGGCGGGAGCGCTGCAGTATCTGGATGAGGCAAACGGAACCTGGACCACGGAGAATTTTATCAAGGCAGTTCAGGCAGTCTACGACAACGGGCAGGCCAATGTGGGAGCCGTGTACTGCAATGGACAGGGCGGCGACCAGGGAACCCGGGCGCTGGTCAACAATCTGTATGGGGGAACCTTTACCAATCCGGAGCACACGGAGTATACCGCCAACAGCGAGGAGAATATCAAGGCGCTGCAGCTCTTACTGGATATGGACGGGATCAATTATGACGCGTCCATAGTAGGCGGAGATGAGATCAATATGTTCTGCAACGGCACGCTGGCCATGGCCTTCTGCTGGAATGTATCTCAGGAGAAAAACAATCTGGACAAGATCGGATTTGATGTGCTGCCCATGGCGTTCCCCTCAAACGGCGATCCCAAACTCTGCGGCGGTATCTGGGGATTTGGCATATTCAACAACGGCGATGAGGCGAAGATCGCGGCGGCCAAGACCTTTATCGACTTCATGGCCAATGACCCCACCCAGGCAGTGGAGAGTGTAAAGGCCTCCAACTACTGGCCCGTAAAAGATCTGGGCAATATCTACGAAGGGGACGAACTGATGACGGAATACGCCAAGTTTGTTCCTTACATGGGCGATTATTACCAGGTGGTAGGCGGCTGGGCGGAAGCCCGCACCGCGTGGTGGAATATGCTGCAGCAGATCGGCGCCGGAACGGAAGTAAAGACTGCCGTGGAGGAATTTGTGACAGCGGCAAACCAGGCCGCGGCAAAGTAAGATAAGCCAGGCAGAGTCAATTAAAGCATTTCCTGTGGCTCGCGACCCTTCCCAAGGATATCTGCGGGGAGGGTCGCCTGCATAAGAGATGCGGAACTTATATCAGCATATCCCCGGAAGGCGCATGGATCGAGATACGGACGCCTCGGCGGCCGGATCTTGATCGGTGGTAGTATGCGCTGTAGGGGAGATGCGGAACTTATATTAGGAGGAATCCTTATGACAGCAGTAAATAAGAATCCCATGAGCAGGGCGCTGGTGCGCAGGGAAACGGTTGCGGGATATGCCTTCATGCTTCCCAGCCTGATATTCTTCCTGGGGTTTGTCATTTATCCCATGGTACAGTGCGTCTATACCAGCTTTTTTGACGCAACCATGAACCGCGAGGACATTTTTATAGGCCTGGCCAACTATAAGGAACTGTTCCAAGACACGGTTTTTCTGGGCGCGCTGAAGAACACTGTATTGATAGTGGTGGTCTCCGTCCCCGTGGTCTGTGCCTTTTCCCTTTGGGTAAGTTCCGTGATCTACAATCTGAGGGGGCCTGTATGTTCCGCTTTCCGATGTATCTTCTATCTGCCGGTAGTGACCGGCTCCGTGGCCGTCACAGTGGTATGGAAATGGATGTTCAACAATTACTACGGCATCTTTAACTATCTGGGGACCAGCACGGGGCTTCTGGAGAAAAATATCAACTGGTTGGGGAACGAAAAGTACGCCATCTGGTGTATCATACTGATCCTTCTGACCACCTCGGTGGGGCAGCCCATTGTGCTGTATGTGTCGGCGCTGAACAATGTGGACCAGTCCCTGGTGGAGGCGGCGGAGGTGGACGGCGCCGCCAGATTCCAATGCTTCTGGAAGATCAAATGGCCGCAGATCATGCCCACTACACTGTACATACTGGTGATTACCACCATCAACAGCTTCCAGTGCTTCGCGCTGATCCAGCTATTGACCAGCGGCGGCCCCAACCACAGCACAGACACCATCATGTACTATATCTACTACAATGCGTTTAAACTGTACCGCTATGGATATGGAAATGCAATGGGTGTGGTGCTGGCCATCATCATCGCCGTGCTTTCCGCCCTGCAGTTTAAAATGGCGGAGAGAAAATAGGGAGGAGGGAATAAGCTATGAGACATAAGGGATTTAACCGTTCCGTCTGCTACAAGATCATATCCGTGGCCATTATTGCGGTTCTTGCGTTTACATTCGCGTTCCCCCTGTATTGGATCATCACGGGTTCCTTTAAGACTTCTGCCGCCATCAATGCCACAACGCCCCAGTGGTGGCCCCGGGAATGGGTGCTGGACAATTACAGGAAACTCTTCAGCAGGCAGGTGGCCGCGCTCTGGGAGATACGGATTCCGTTTACGGATATTCATTTCTCCGGGCCCGATGTCCCCGCGGCGGTGAGATGGCTGCTCAACACCGTGTTTATGGCGGTGGCGTCCATGCTGCTCACCTGTGTCACGGCGGCGATGGCAGGCTATGCGCTGGCCAAGAAACGCTTCGTGGGCCGTACTCTGGTGTTTTCCCTGATCGTCTGTGCCATGGCATTGCCGAAGCAGGTGATTCTGGTTCCGCTGCTGCGGGAGATGGCGGCGCTGGAACTGTATAATACCATATGGGCTGTGATTTTTCCCATAGTGGGCTGGCCCTTCGGCGTATTTTTGATGAAGCAATTCGCAGAGGGGATCCCCGGGGAAATGATGGAGGCCGCCAAGATCGACGGCGCAGGGGAATGGAAAACCTTTTATACCATTGCGCTGCCGCTTATAAAGCCGGGTATTGGGGCGCTGGCCATCTTTACCTTTATCAATTCGTGGAATGACTACTTTATGCAGCTGATCATGCTGACCAGCACCAGAAATCTGACCATTTCGCTGGGCATTGCGAAATTGCAGGCGGAAAATGCCATGGACTTTGGCCTGATCATGGCGGGCGCGTCGCTGGCGGCGGTTCCCATTATCATTATCTTTCTGATTTTCCAGAAGTACTTTACCAAAGGGATCACCATGGGGGCTGTGAAGGGCTGACATCTGCGGGGGGCTATGGGCAGCTGGGCCGGACAGTGAAGAAGTCAGACCCATGATTCAATAGATAGGGTAAAGGGGTGGAAGCCATGATATATGCGGAAATAAAGGACCTGGAGCGCTATCGGGGGCTGGGAGCCGGCCTGGACAGGGCCATCGGCTATCTGCTGGGCAACCCGCTGGACGGCCTGGAACCGGGCCGCTACGAGATAGACGGGAACCGGGTTTACATGAATGTGTTCGACTATGAGACCATAGAGGAAGAAGGGGCTTTCTTCGAGGCTCATAAGAAATACGCGGATATCCATATGGTCGTGGCGGGACGGGAACTGGTAGGTGTTTCGGATCTGTCCAGGCTTACGGTGAAGCGTTTTGACAAAGAGGCGGATCTGATGGAAGTGGAAGGCCCGGTGGAGCATTACATACAGCTGATTCCGGGGAAGGCACTGGTCACTCTGCCGGAGGATGCCCATAAAGTGAAACTGGCGGCGGGGATGCCCGCTCCGGTGAGGAAAGCGGTCATCAAGGTATATATGGAGCATATTACGGAATATGCGGGACTCTAACAGGAGGTTGATAGATATGGGAAATATCAGTAAATATCAGGGAATTATCCCGGCATTTTACGCGTGTTACAACGATAAAGGCGAGGTGGACGGGCAGCGGGTGGAATTGCTTACAAGGCATTTTATCAGGAAGGGTGTGAAGGGCGTATATGTGGGAGGTTCCTCGGGAGAGTGCATCTATCAGACCGTGGAAGACAGGAAGCGCACGCTGGAGCATGTGATGCGGGCTGCGGAGGGCAGGCTGACGGTGATCGCCCATGTGGCATGCAACAATACGGCGGAGAGCAGGGAACTTGCCGCCCATGCCCAGAGCCTGGGCGTGGACGCCATAGCTGCCATTCCCCCCATCTATTTTCATCTGCCGGAATATGCCATTGCAGAATACTGGAACGATATTTCCAATGCGGCCCCGGATACGGATTTTGTCATCTACAATATCCCCCAGCTTGCGGGGGTGGCCCTGACTGTTCCGCTGTTCCGGGAAATGCGCAGAAATCCCAGGGTCGCTGCGGTCAAGAACAGTTCCATGCCCACCCAGGACATCCAGATGTTCAAGGCGGAAGGCGGAGAAGGATTTGCCGTTCTCAACGGACCGGACGAACAGTTGGTGGCAGGGCTTGCCATCGGGGCTGACGGCGGGATCGGGGGGACCTATGGGGTCATGCCGGAACTCTACCTGAAGATCAAGGAGCTGGTGGACGGGGGAAAGATCCGGGAGGCCCGGGAAGTGCAGGATGCTGCCAATCAGATCATCTACGGCATGTGCGCCTGCCATGGGAATCTGTACGCCGTGATCAAGGAGATCCTGCGGATCCGGGAGGGACTGGATCTCGGAAGCATCCGCAAGCCGCTGCCCGCGCTGATCCCGGAAGATATGGAGCAGGTGCGGGAATGTGTAAAAATGGTGGACGAGGCCGTGGCTTTGGCGGAAAGGCTCGCCTGAACGGGCGGAAGGAGGAACTTTTCATGAAGAAGGAAGAGTTATTCGAGCGGATCAAAGGACAGGTGATCGTGTCCTGTCAGGCGGTTGCGGGGGAGCCTTTGTATGTGGAGGAGAAATCCATCATGTATCTGATGGCGCGGGCCGCCAAGCAGGCGGGCGCTCCGGCCATCCGCACCAGCAGTATCCGGGATGTGGTTGCCATCCGGGAGGAGACAGGACTTCCTGTGATCGGGCTGATCAAGATACAGTATGAAGGTTTTGAAAGCTATATTACCCCCACCATGAAAGAGGTGGATCAGCTGGCGGCAGCAGGGGCGGAGGTGATCGCTCTGGACTGCACCCATCGGAAACGGGGAGACGGAAAGGATGTCCGGGAATTCATCACCCAGGTGCGGGAGAAATATCCCCAGGCTATTCTGATGGCGGATATATCCACATATGAGGAAGGCATTACCGCCTGGGAACTGGGAATGGATTTGGTGGGCACCACCATGAGCGGTTACACCGCGTATTCGCCCCGGCTGGAAGGGCCGGATTACGAACTGGTGAAAAAGCTGTCTGCCACCCTGGATATCCCGGTGATCGGAGAAGGGCGGATTCACAGCCCTGAGCAGGCCGTGGCCGTATTGGAGGCAGGCGCTTTTGCGGTGGTGGTGGGAGGGGCTATCACAAGACCCCTGGAGATTGCCGGGAGATTTATTAAAGCAGTTTCCGGACGAAACGGAGAACAGGGATCGTAACGGCCGACCGCTGCAGACAGGAAAGGCAAGGCAAACCGGGGCACATTATGGGCAGAGAGGTTAAGCGGATGAAGAGACAGATCGTATGCTTTGGGGATTCCAACACACATGGGTACTGCGCCCGGACGGGGGGCAGATTCGACGAAGGAGAAAGATGGTGCTGCCTGCTTCAGGAAAGCCTGGGGGAGGGATATCATGTGGTGGAGGAGGGATTGAGCGGGCGCACTACCTGCTTCCCGGATCCTCTCTATGAAGGGCTGTCCGGCCTTGCTTATCTCCCTCCCTGCCTGATGAGCCATGAGCCGGTGGATCTGCTGGTGATTATGCTGGGGACAAACGACACCAAGGAAAGATTCGGGGCTTCCGCCGCCTGCATCGGGCTGGGACTGAAACGGCTGGTCGACAAAGCCAGGGCCGTTACGGAATGCTGGCGGGAAGGGAAGGCAAATATTCTGGTGGTAACGCCCCAGAATATAGACAGGCGTTACCTGGAAACGGAGGTTGCCGCCACCATGGGGCATGGCTGTGCGGAAAAATCGGAGGAACTGGGGGCGGAATTTGCCAGGGTGGCGGAACTGTGCGGCTGCCATTACCTGGACGCCAATCAGGTCCTCACGGCTTTGCCCAACCAGATCGACTATATGCACCTGACCCTGGAGGGGCACAGGCAGCTGGCGGAGGCACTGGCCCGGAAGATCCGAAGCCTGTTTTAAGCAAATATGGATGCATATTTGGGATTGCTTTTGATTGCATCTACAAATTCCCCGGGGAAAGATTGCATATGCTCCTCAAACCATTCACGGTCCAGCAGAACAATACTTGGCCTGTAATTCTTTGCTTTATCTACTAACGGCGCTGTGAACGGAGAGCTTTTCTGTACTTGTTTAAAGGCAAGAAAATGCTCCAAGGCAATTTCGTAATAATTCAAAGCCCGTTCTGAATCGTTTAGATGAAGGGCTATAGAAGAACAGTTCAAATAAAGCATACATATATCGTTGTGAAAAATTCCGCAGTTGCCATCGGCGAATATACTATCATATAGCCGTACAACGGCAAGCAGCGCGTCAAGCCCTGCCTGTGAATGGGAGAGCGAATGCTTGATCATTACAGCGGTTCGGAGCACTTTGTATAATTCGTGCATCAGGGCAAGGATTGCCTCGCCGCGGTATTCTTCAGATTTTTCGTCTTTAGTCGTATCTGCAAGAAGTACTTCTCTGCTGACACGGACAGGCGACTGGGAAAGCGCTGTCTTTTCTGCATTTTTCCAATCACCCATCCAGGAATAAAGCCACATGAGGGAGAAGATTACAGAGGTACGGCTATCATCGTCTATTTCCTTTTTCAATATTTCTTCAAATAAAGATATCGCTTCTTTCCAGCATTCATTTTGAGCATTATACTCTGTATTATATTGGAAATAATGGCTTCCCCTGGTAACGATTGCATGTGGTTCGCTTTTTTGATATCCCATGGATACCAGGGCATTCGCAAGACGGTACTGAAGCTGCCATTCCGATGGAAACTCTGAAATTGCATTTCGAAGAAAATCAACCAATGACGTATTATTTTGATGCTTGCATATTTGGTCTGCCTGTTCGATATATGACTGCAATCTTGCCTGTCTGTCGCCATCATATCCGAAAAGTTCGTCTATCGTGATATGAAAGTAATTTGCGATTGCCGGAAGCATTTCTATATCGGGGTATCCGCCGTTTGCTTCCCAACGGGAGACAGCCTGATTGGTAACACCGAGAACTACCGCAAGATCCTCCTGCTTTCTTTTATCGCGTTGACGCAGTTCTTTGATTTTTTCTCCAAGTTTGATTTGCATACTGTTCTCCTCCTTTTTCGGCTTACCGATGTGCTTACAGTATAGCAAAGGGTTCCCTGAATAATCAATTATCAATTCGTTGTCTGCCATTCAAGCCGCCGTTGATTTTTTTTAATCAACAATTTAGAGCTTGAACTTGACAGCCGGAAAGTATTCGCGAAACTGACAATGAAATTTGCAATGAAATATCCAAACAGGGTGGACTGTTCCCGGATACGCCATGACGTACCATTGCTAAAGCCTCCGGGCTTTAATTCTTCCTCCGCCCACATAAGAGATTTTTGCGGTGTATACATAAATGGAAAAAGATACAGGACTTGGTGGAAATATTCAAGTATATGTGATACAATATTTCCATAGTTCTGTGAAGGCGATATTATGAATCGTATGTAAAGTAAAACAGCAATTCTTGTTCATTAGGGCGGGAAAATATGACCCCAATCATATGAAAAATGTTATTCCTTTAGGAGGATTTATGAAAGAGTCATTATATTTACACATTCCTGCTTATGAGGAGCTTTGGTATCGTCAGAAAATCATGCAGGATCCTGATACAATGAGTTACAACAAGGGCTATGACTTGAATTTCAATGACTATGATAAAGAAACAGGGTGCATTGATTTTCCCAAAAAGAAGTGGGCAGATTGGTACACCCATTTCATTGGACAAGAACCTCATCGCTTTTATGCTTACATAGTCCGAGAATCCGATGGCGAATTTATAGGGGAAGTCAATGTTCATAGGAATGTGGATGCTGGTTGGTATGAGATGGGTATTGTTTTGGAAGCGAAATATCGAGGAAAGGGCTATGCGGTAGCTGCCTTACGGCTTCTGTTACAATACGCTTTTGAAAAAATTGGCGTCGAAGCCGTTCATAATGAATTTGAAGAGGAACGGAGCGCTGCACTGCAAACACATCTATTCGCTGGTTTTACAAGATATCGGCAGGAAAACAGAATTATCGAATTATTGATTACCAGAGAACAGTACTTTCGACAAAAAGCCATCGATTGCATGACTTCTGTAATCAGCAAAGTTCTTGCAGATAATCAGCCCTCTATTTATCTTTATGGTTCTTCTGTTCTGAATGATTTCAGATTAGGGTGGAGTGATATTGACATTCTTGTGTTGACACAGAAGCGCATATCACAGTCGCAAGCCCAAGAACTTGTAATGCTGCGGCAGAAACTATTAGAAAATGAAGCGGGCAATCCCTATTACCGCTCATTTGAAGGAGGGATGCTTACACTAGCCGCATTCATTTCCCAAGAATCTAATTGTGTGGTTTACTGGGGAACCACCGGTCAGCGAATTACTGATATATATCAATTAGACAGTTTTTGCATGACCGAGTTGTTGCAAAACGGGCAATTGCTGTATGGCGTAGATGTCCGTAATCAATTAAAGATGCCTAAATATGCTGATCTCTATAATGATGTAAAAAAGCATTATGAGAGCATCCGAAAGCATGCACAAACGCCTAATCGAAGTTTCTATTCTTTTGGTTGGCTTTTCGATATTGCCAGGGGGCTTTACACACTCAGAAGCGGAACTGTAACATCTAAAACAGATGCAGCACAGTGGGTATTAAATAATCATTTATGTCCTGTTACCGATGCATTAGAGGCAGCCTTGGAAATTCGTAAAAATCCGATGGCATATCGTAACAATTCGGAGATGCTTAACTACGCAGAAACCCTGGGGCCTGCAATCCAGCGATTCGCTGATGTATTAGAAAAGGAGTTGGGTTCTGCAATCACCTGAAAACACAGAGAAACAATATACAGGCAGCAGAAAGGATCCTTACATTATGGAATACAAAGAGCAGGAAAGGTATACAGAGAAAGGAAAAGAACCGGCGGGGCGTTTCCTGTTTCGGAATATTCTCCCGGAGGAGGCAGGGCAGGCGGCCCGGATCGAGGAAATCTGTTTCCCACCCAATGAGGCCTGCAGCCAGCAGATGATGCGGGAGAGAGTGGCTAAGGCTCCGGAACTGTTCCTGGTGGCGGTGGATCGGCAAACCGGGAAAATCGCAGGATTTCTCAACGGTTTGTCCACGGACGAAGACATTTTCCGGGACGATTTTTTTACGGACGCGGAATTATATGACCCGGCAGGCAGGAACGTGATGCTTCTTGGGCTGGATGTGCTTCCGGAGTACCGGGGGCAGGGCCTGGCCCGGGAAATTGTGTCCCGATATCTTGACAGGGAACGCAGGAAAGGAAGAAAAGCCGTTCTTCTCACCTGTCTGGAGTCCAAAGTAGGTATGTATGAAAAGATGGGGTTCCGGGACAGAGGCATGGCACAGTCCACCTGGGGCGGCGAGCAGTGGCATGAGATGGACTGTGGGCTCAATCCCTGAGACCTCCCATCTGATATACAAATACGCGGCAGAGAATTGCCCCGAGAACATTTGGCTGAGGTACAAGAAAGAGGTGGGCATGGAGAAAGTGACAGGTTTCATCAAAAAAGAAGCGGTGCTGTGTATTGCCATTTTGCTGGCCCTTCTGTCGGCATGGGTGGTACCGCCGGACCGGGGATACGCCGCCTACATAGATTTTCGGACACTGGCCATATTGTTCTGCCTGATGAGTGTTATGGCCGGACTGCAGAATATAGGGATATTCAGGTGGATTGCCCGGGGACTTCTGGATAGGGTGAAAAGCCCCCGGGGCCTGATTTTGGTGCTTATGCTGCTGTGCTTTTTTTCCAGCATGTTGATCACCAATGATGTGGCGCTGCTTACATTTGTCCCCTTTACCTTTACCGTGCTGGGGCTGCTGGGCGGGGAACAGAGGCGGAGGCTGGTCCTGCCTCTGGTGGCGATGCAGACCATCGCCGCCAATCTGGGCAGTATGCTCACTCCCATCGGTAACCCGCAGAATCTGTATCTCTATGGCAAAGCCGGGATGCCCATGGGAGACTTTCTTCTGCTGATGCTGCCCTACGCCCTGGTCTCGCTGGCTCTTCTGCTGGTCTGGGGGGTGATGCTGGGGAGGAGATGTGCCGGTGCGTGGAAGCCCGGGTGTATGGAGGGGGCAGAGCCTTTCCGGCCCAAAGAGGCACTGTTTCCGTTGTCTGTCTATCTGGGGCTGTTTCTGCTCTGCTTGTTGGCGGTGGCGCATGTACTGCCATGGCAGGCGGTGCTGGGGATTGTCCTGGGAATGGTTTTGCTGACCGATTGGAAGATTCTGGCGAAAGTGGATTATGGGCTGCTGCTCACTTTTGCGGGATTTTTTATCTTTATCGGAAACCTGGGGAGAATCCCTGCTTTCCGTCTTTTTCTGCAGCAGGCGGTGTCCGGCAGGGAGGTGTATGCCGCCATCGCTGCCAGCCAGGTTATCAGCAATGTGCCGGCGGCGCTTCTGCTGTCGGGCTTTACGGAGCAGTATGGGCAGTTGCTTATCGGTGTGAACCTGGGCGGGTTGGGGACGCTGCTTGCCTCCATGGCCAGTCTGATTTCCTATAAGTATGTGGCAAAGCAGGAGAGTGGCCGCAAAGGGAAGTATATAGCAATTTTCACTGTGAGCAATATCTGCTTTCTGGCGGCACTGGTTGCTTTTCATGTGCTATGGGGGATTCTGCGCTTTGAACGGCTATAGCTTCAAAGCATTTTTCGGACATTCTTCCACGCATTTCATGCACAAAATACATTCCGTTCCATGTTTTCTCTTTCGGGAGCTGCTTGTGACTTCCACATCCATAGGGCATAGCTTTTCACATTTTCCACAGGAGATACATTTCTTTTCGTCTACTTTAATGCGGAATAATGAAAAGTAACTCATGGGCTTCAAAAAAAGGGTAATCGGACATATGTATTTGCAAAAGGCTCTGTTGTCTCTGCATTTGAAGGCCAGAGCAATTCCAACGGCATAGTAGAGAATATTTCCAATGATAAAACTCCACCACATAATTTCCCCTTTGTTCGGGACTTGAAGAATAAAAAGCAGGCTGACAAACAGAAGAGAAGCCGCAAAAACAAAATATCGGATAATTCCCCAGGGCTTACGGGGGGTGGAGGCTGATTTAAATGGCAGCAAATCCAAAACCATGGCAGTCCAACAGGCATAGCCGCACCACCCCCGCCCAAATAACAGCGGGCCGAAAATTTTCGCAATCACATAATGGATCGTGGCGGCTTCAAATACTCCCAGAAAAAGATAATACCAGAACCCCTCTATCTGCATATTTTCCCGGCAAAGAAAGCCCAGATATACAAGCATGTACAGGCCAACCGCAAACTGCACTATATTCCGGGCATACTTTTTCTTTTGCCCATATAAGACCAACCCGATTGCAATAGCCGTGCCAATATAAGAGAAATTGAAAAGATAAAATATATTATCCAGAGAAAACCATAATGTTACCGCAATCGTTTCAAAAACAAGCCACATAACAAGTGGCGGCAAAAATTTATTAATCTTCATGGATTTTTCCTGCCTGTTCTATTATGTTCTATGCCAACCGCCGAAGCGGGTTGGCGGCTCCCCCAGATATTTCTCCGGCCTATCCTGGGTTTACTCCTCCTGTAAGAATGTCCGGCAGATGGTGGCGCTGTCTTTATTATAGCGCATCCAGGCTTATTTGTCATTGGGTGGTTTTACGCTTAAAAATAGAAACGTTTGGTTAAAAATTGCCAAAACCCATTCCTATAAATACTGCATAATACACAAATATGAAAATGTAAGCACATGATATATTGACATATATGTGCAAATAGAGTAAATTAAGCATAGAAACGTTTCTACAACACGAAAGGATTTGACACGATAAGGAGAGGGTAACTAATGGAGACATTTAAATCGGACAATTCATATATCCGACTGAGCAAAGGGAATGCGGATTATTCCTTTCTGCCGAACGGAAGCATCCACGAATTCGCAAGGGAACCCTTTGTGATTACACAGATACCCGCCGGTCTTACGGAGGAGGCTGTGGGCAATATCTATCTGAGAGTCTCCCAGGCGGACGGAAGCAGGAAAGTATATCCTCTGTGCGGAGCGGATGCCGACATAAAGGCGTCGGAGTCCATGCTGCAGTTTGAGAGGAATGTGGAAGGGATCGCCTGCCGGGTTACTTTCTGCCCCCTGGAGGCGGAGCGAACGGAAGAGGAGGACGCCTCTGTCTGGATCTGGAATATTTCCCTGTCGGGAAAAGGGGAGAAGTGCGATCTGGTGTATGTGCAGGATATCGGAGTGGCCGACAGAGGGGCGCTGGGAGCCAATGTGCTTTATCAGAGCCAGTATCTTGGCCATCACATAGGAGAGACGGAAGAAGGCTATGTGATTGCCTCCCGACAGAACATGGATCAGGGCGGCCGCCATCCCATGCTGCAGCAGGGTTCCCTGGGATGCAAAACGATTGCCTACGCCACGGACGCGTTTCAGCTTTACGGAACGGAGAGCAAAAAGCACAGGTATCCGCAGGCTCTGCTGCGTGATTGTCTGCCTTCCCGGGTTTACCAGTATGAGCTTGCCTGTATCGCTCTGCAGACGGAAAGTATTGTATTGGACGAAGAGCGTTCCCTTGCCTTTTATGGTTATTTCCTTCCGGACTGTGATGAACCGGACCGACAGGCAGAGAGAAGCGCCCGGGTGAAAAGAGCCTGGGAAGTCCTGGACAGGGAAGCCTGGGAGGGGAAGCCGGTGCAGCCGCTGCGCCTGAATGAGGAGATGGGGAAAGCCTACGCTTCGGAGGGGCTGGAGCAGGCGGAACTTGACAGGCTTTTCCCGGTCCGCAGCCTGGAGGAATACGACGACGGAAAGCTGCTCAGCTTCTACACGGAACATCATCGCCATGTGGTCCTGCAGGAAAAGGAAGTGAAGATGGAACGTCCTCACGGACATATATTGCTGGCCGGAATGTCGGATCATAAGGTGGATAAAGAGCTTCTGACGGCAACGAACTACATGTATGGTGTTTTTGCCAGCCAGCTGGTGGTGGGAAATGTGGACAGCAACCCGCTGCTGGACGCCACCAGGGATACGCTGAATCTTCACACCCAGCACGGCATCCGCATTTATGTCCGCATGGAAGGAAAGTACCGGCTTCTGACCATGCCGGCGGCCTATGAGATGGGGCTGAATTTCTCCAGATGGTATTATGCCCTCCCCAATGATCTGTTGGTGATAACGGCATCCATGGCCTTTGACAACGCCTTTCAGCTTCGGGTGGAGAGTGAGAGCGGAAAAGCATATGACTGCCTGTTTTTATGCAGTCTGGCACTGGCGGGGCAGGGGCTGCGTATGCAGTATGATTCGGACAAAAAAGGCCTGCGCCTGAGACCGGGCGAGGATAAGCCATCCAATCTGTATTATCCGGAATTGGAATACAGAATGGCTCTTTTGGAGACCCAGGGCTGCTTCCGGGACGACGGACTGCTGTACGCCGATGGGCGTCCCAGAAATGCGGGGCTATTGCTCGCAGCCGCAGAGGGAAGCCGGATGAACCTGTTCATCAGCGGAACCCTGGGAGAAAAAGCAGCTGTGGAAGAGCGAATCTTTTCCCCGGAGGAAGAGGAAGAGAAATATTTGGAATTCTATGCCTCCTTCCTGGCGGACATTCGGTTTCAGAATGCGGAAAAGGGCTCCGGGCTGGAGCGGATGAACGAGATCCTTCCCTGGTATCTGCATGACGCCATGATCCATTTCGCGGCGCCCCATGGATTGGAGCAGTCGGGAGGCGCAGCCTGGGGGACCAGAGATGTCTGTCAGGGGCCCATGGAACTCTTTCTTTCCACCGGCCATCTGTCCCTGGCCAGAGAGACTTTACTGGAGATATTTGCCCATCAGAACAAGGCTTTGGGAGAATGGCCCCAGTATTTCATGTATGACCGATATCCCTACGCGGCGGGAGACTGCCATGGAGATGTGGTATTCTGGCCTCTGAAAAGCATGGGAGACTATCTGGAAGCCAGCGGCGATACCCAGATACTGGATATCTGTATGCCCTACCGGGATGGGGAAGGGGAGCGTATTCTGCGGCATATAGAGAGGGCGGTGGACAGCATTCGGGAAAGAATGCTCCCGGGCACATGGCTGGTCAATTACGCCGGAGGAGACTGGGATGATACATTGCAGCCCGCCCGGCCGGAATGGAAGGAAAAGCTGTGCAGCGCCTGGACGGACGCTCTGGCCATCCAGGTGATCTCCAAACTGGGCGAACAGCTTAACAAGGCCCATGGGGAATATGCGGAAAGCCTGCTGTCCCTGGCCGAAGAGATGCGGAAAGATTTTTACAAATATCTGGTCAAAGACGGAGTGATTGCCGGGTTCATCCTGATGGAGGCCCCGGAACAGATTCAATATCTGCTCCATCCCTTGGATCAGAAGACCGGCATACAGTTCCGGCTGCTGCCTCAGACAAGAAGCATTATCGCGGGAATCGTGGATCCTGATCTGGCCGGAGCCAATGAAGAACTGATTGACAGAGAACTGACCTTCCCGGATGGGGTCCGGCTGATGAACAGGCCCGCAGTCTACAGCGGCGGGAAGTCCGTATACTTTCAGCGGGCGGAGCAGGCGGCAAATGTGGGAAGAGAGATCGGCATACTCTATGTACATGCCCATATTCGGTACCTGGAGGCCATGGCCCGCCTGGGAAGAGGGGAGAAACTCTGGAAAGGAATCCTGCAGGTGAATCCCATTCTGCTTTCGGAGACGGTTCCCAATGCCGCCCTGAGACAGTCAAACGCGTATTTCAGCAGTTCTGACGCGGATGTGGCGGACAGGTATGAATTCAGCAGCCGCTTTGAGGAATTGAGAAAAGCCGAGATCGCGGCAAAAGGTGGTTGGAGGATTTATTCCAGCGGCCCCGGCATTTATCTGGGGCGGATCATCCGGGATCTGCTGGGTATCCGGATATCGGCAGAGCATGTGGAACTGAACCCCGTGCTGCCGGGAGAACTGGACGGCCTGGAGATCACGGTAACCTTCTGGAATCAGACAAAAAACATCCGCTACCGGGTGAAAAACAGGGGATACGGCGCGGCAGAACTTTTGGCGGAGGGGAAGCCCCTATCCGTACCCAAGTTAAAGGATCTGTACCGGGAGGGCGGCATCCGAATTTCCCGGGAGCAGTGGCTGGAACTTCCCCGGGAACTGACGCTGCAGACCTATTAAATAGACTAAGAAAGACCGGGAGGAGGCTGAGCCATGTATAAGCGGGACAAAGCAGGGAAGGGCGGAAGAAAGCGCCTGGCATGTCTGACACTGGCGCTGCTGCTCTGTCTGACGGGATGCGGGGGGAATCCCCCGAAGGGAACCGCAGGAGAGGCGGCGGTTCCCGTAACCCTGGAGGAAGAGGTGCTGGCGGAGGCGGAGGGATGCTTCCGATACCTGTGGGAGCAGGCCCAGACAGATGAAGCCAGCGGGGCCTACGGGATGGTGAGGGATCGGTATCCCGGGGCGAAAAACGTATCCAGCATCGCGGCCACGGGTTTCGCCCTGGCATCCATTCCATACGGAATCCAGAAGAACTGGATCTCCCAGGAGGAGGGACGGCAGAGGGCGGAGAAAACATTGGACACATTGCTCTCTTTGGACCATGAAAAGGGTTTTCTCTATCACTTTGTCAATATGCTGAACGGGCAGCCCGCCACAGGGAGCGAAGTTTCCATTATCGACACGGGTCTGCTGCTCTGCGGCGCGATTGTGGCGGGAGAGTATTTCGGCGGGTCCGTACAGGAAAAGGCGCTGGAACTATACGGCAGGGTGGACTGGGAGTATTTTCTGGACAGTTCCCGGAACATGTTCTATATGAGCCGTTCCCCGGAGGGGGAATTTGCAGGGCATTGGGATGTATATGCGGAGCAGCTGATTCTCTATGTGCTGAGCGCCGGGTCCCCTACATATCCGCTGGACAGCGGTCCCTATTACGCCTTCGGGCGTCTGGAGGGCAGATACGGAGAGCATATCTTCATTCACTCCTGGTTCGGTTCGATTTTTACCTATCAGTACTCCCATGCCTTTGTGGACTTCAGAGGGCTGGAAGATGAGAAGGGTACGGACTGGTATCAAAATTCCGTGGAGGCCACTTTGGCGGCAAGGCAGTTTTGTATAGACCAGCAGGAGCATTGGGAAACTTATGGAGAGAATGCCTGGGGGCTTACCGCCTGTGACACCCGGGACGGCTATAACGGACTGCAGGGGGCTCCCCCCTCCGGAACGGATAACCGGGCCCATGAGTCCGGGGGGACCATTGCGCCGGCCGGCGCCATAGGCTCCATGCCCTTTACGCCGGAGGAGTCGACGGCGGCCCTGAAGCATTATATGACATTCCCGGATCTGCAGGGACAATACGGTCTGAAGGACGCCTACAATCTGGACCAGAACTGGTTCGATTCGGATTATATCGGAATCGACAAGGGCATATCGCTGCTGATGATTGCCAATTATGAGAGCGGCATGATCTGGGAACTCTTCATGGGAAACGAGAATATCCGCAGAGGAATGGAGAATCTGGGGTTTGCGGAAAAGAAATGAGGCTTTGATAATTTTCCTGCCGCTGCTAAGGGGCAGAGAATTATATAAAACAATATTCATAAGGAGGATACTATGAAAAGAAAACTTTTGGCAGTAATGCTTGTTGCGGCAATGACAGCATCCCTTGCGGGCTGTGGGAATCAGGGGGCCGGCAATCCCTCGTCCACTCCCGATTCCGCGGTGAACGGCGGAAGCCAGGAAAGCCAAGGAACCCAGGGAACAGAGGGAGAGGGCAGCGGGGACGGACAGGTCACTCTTCGGTTTGCCAGCTGGGCGCTGGGAACGGCGGAGGAGAACAACATCGAACGTCAGATGATCGCCGCTTTTGAAGAGTCTCACCCCAATATTAAGATTGAAATTGCGGAGGACATCACCGGGAGTCAGTGGAATGATGCGCTGGCCACCGCGGCGGCGGGCGGCTCCCTGCCGGATGTCTCCCTGATTGCCACGCTTCCCACCGCAGTGTCCAACGGCTGGGCGCTGGAACTCAGCGATCTGATCGGAGCAGACAGCGCCGACTGGAATATGGTCCCCGAGTCTCTGAGAGAGTCCGGGATGTACAACGGCAAAAGCTATGGCATTCCCACTTCCATGCATATCGCCGGCATCTTTATGAACACGGAGTTGTTTGACGAGATGAATGTGACGCCGCTGCAATACGGATATTCCTGGGAGGAGTTTATGAGCGCGGCGGAGAAGCTGCACAATCCCTCCAATGGCATAGCGGCTCTCAAATACGTGAATGATTTCCCCAATTTCCTGCCCTATGTATGGGATGATAACCAGGGATGGTATACGTATGACGGCGTCCAGGTACATCTGGACAGCAGTGAATTTATCCGTGCGGTGAAGGAAACCCAGAATCTGGTATCTTATTCCTGGGCGGGTCTCAGCGACGACCAGAAGAACATATCCGCAGGAGCGGAAGCCGGTGATTATGACGCATGGCTCAAGGGCTGCACAGCCATGTGGTATGACGCAAGCTATTGCTGCGGCGGGTATACGGATGGTTCCGGCATCACCTACAATGTGGAATATGTGGGACTTCCCGACGGCAAGAACGCCATCATCCCGGACTATTGCTTCATTTCCTCCACCACCCAGCATCCCCAGGAGGCATGGGAGTTTGTGAAGTTTATGTTCTGGGGCGTGGACGCGGCGATCAACCGTATGGATATTGACGACGCGGACGACAGCGTAAGCTGGGTGGCGCTGCCCATCACGGCGGATGAAGCGGTACTGCAGCGCTATTTTGAGAAATTCCCTGTAAAAGGCGTACAGGAAGCCTATGAGAATATGGCGGCCAACGGCACGGTGGTAGAGGCGTTCAAATTCGCTCCCGCATATGAGTTCGTCCGCTGGAACGGAACTACAGGCATCGAACTGGACGGGCAGGAAGCTACGATGGCAAATATTGTGGATAAGTGTATTTCCGGAGAATTGTCCATTGACGATTATGCCTCTCAGTTAAATACGCTTGCCAACAGCTTTATCTCCGAGGAGAGGGCGGCCATCGACGCACGGACGAAATAAGCACAGATGCGGGATATACAGGAGTAAGGCAAGTCCGGAGATAACCGGAAAAAACTGGCTGCGCCGCTCCGGCGGCGCGGCTTTTAAGAAATAGCAGGCGGGCAGCGGAATGGGAAGGACAGTGGATATGACGAGACGGATAGGATGGATGAAAGGAATAGTTGCAGCGTTGGTTACGGCGGTTGCATGGAATGCACTATCGTTTGTTACAGCTGCTGGAAATGACCAGACTGAGGCTCCATATAGTCAGGTCATAGAGGAATGGCGCGCGGAGGGAGCGCAGGAGGCGGAGGATGTGTTTCAGACCGTTGCTCCTTCCGGGTTTTCGGGCGCGGAGATTGTGGGGGCGGAGGATTCCCTTGGCTATGGCGGGAGTGTGGCCCGCATGGACAAAGGTGACTGCGTCAGTCTGACAGTCACCCTGGAAGAGGCCGGCCTATATGGGATTTCAGTGGAATATTATTGCCTGGCCGATAAGGCGGTATCCCACACCGTCAGTCTCAGGGTAAACGGCGAATATCCGTTTTCGGAGTGCCGGGAACTGATACTGGAACAGATGTATGACGCGGAGAGCTGGCCTTTCCGCACAGACTCCAAGGGGGACGAGATCACGCCGGACACAAGCCTGCGCTATGGATGGCAGTCGCGCAGACTGAAATCCGCCAGACAGGGCGGGCAGGAAGCCCTTTTGTTCTATCTGGAAAAGGGTGAGAATGAACTGGAGTTCACAGTGGAAAAATCCTCCATACTGTTGGGAAAGGTATGTGTGCAGTCTCTGCCGGAGTATATGGCCTATGAGGACTACCGAAAGGCTTTTCCGGCAGTGGAGAGCACCCAGGCCATGATATCTTTGGAGGCGGAAAGAGTATCCTGGAAAAATACCACCTCCACCCGGCCTGTGGCCACCCGGGATGTGGAGGCAAGCCCCTATCTCCCCAATACGAAGTTGATGAGCGTCATCGGCGGTTCCACATGGAATGAGAACGGGCAGGCGCTGTATTATGAGTTTGAAGTCCCTGCGGCCGGCTGGTATTCCATCGCTTTGAAATATAAGCAGAACGACAAGGCCAACACAGTGGTGCGCAGAACCCTGACCCTGGACGGGGAATTGCCGTTTGCGGAGGCGGCGGGCGTTCTGTTTGAGAGTTCTCCTTCCTGGACGGTGAAGGAGTTCGGGAATGAAAACGGGGTGTTTCAGTTCTATCTGGAGGAGGGGAAGCATTGTCTGGGCCTGGAGGTGGACGGGCGGGAGATGAATCCCCTGACAGACAGCATTTCCCGGCAGATAGACCGAATCGCCGACATAGCCGTGGAGGTAAAAAAGGTTACGGGGGGAAGTGACGATCTGAATCGGGACTGGGAAATCCTGTCCTATATCCCGGAACTCAGCCAGGACTTATACCGGCTGGCGGATGAACTGGAGGAGGTGCGGAACCGGCTGATCGCTTTGAACCAGGGAGATGAGGGCAATACGGATATCTCCAATCTGAAGATCGTGGTGAGCCGTCTGCGGAAGCTGGGGGATGACCCGGACCAGCTGCCCGCCAATCTCTCCTCTTTCTCGGAAGGCTCCAGTTCGGTGGCTCAGATGCTGGGCTCGGTGCTGGACAGTATTCAGAAAAGCCCCATGACGCTGGACAGCATATACATCTGCCAGGAGGGGAGCCGGATTCCCGATTTCAAGGTGGGCGCGCTGCGCAAAACCAGGGAAGAGTTCCTGTACTTTATAGATGATCTCTTCTCCAGGGACGCCCGGGCGGCGGAGGAATACGATGTGACCATTGATATCTGGGTGAACCGGGCGGTGACCTATATCAATGAGATGCAGACCATGGCGGATGCTTATTTTACGCCGGAGACGGGCATCAAGGTTAATTTCTCCGTCATGAAGGATGAGAACAAACTGATCCTGGCCAATACCACCAACACCCAGCCGGACGCGGCCCTGGGCCTCAGCACCCATCTGCCCTACGACCTGGCCATACGGGGCGTGCTGGCAGATCTGCGCCAATTCGACGGGTTTGAGGAAGCCGCGGGGGAATTCCTGCCGGGCTCCATGCTGACCCATACTTATGAGGACGGTATCTACGCCTTCCCCGAGACCCAGGACTTTTTTGTGCTGTACTACCGAAAGGATTTGATGGAGGCTCTGGGAATTGATATTCCCGATACCTGGGACGAGGTGTTGGGGATCCTGCCCGTCCTGCAGAGATACGGAATGAATTTCTACATTCCGCTGGCGTCCTCCAGTTCGTTTAAGACGTTTTCAGCCACCACCCCCTTCTTTTTGCAGTACGGAGGCTCCATCTATGAGGAGGATGGAATGGCGGTGGCGGTGAACAGCGAAGAGGGCCTGACGGCAATGAAGTTCATGACGGATCTGTTCACCATATATGGGCTTCCCACGGAGGTGGCTGATTTCTATCAGTCTTTCCGAAACGGCACCATTCCCATGGGCGTATCCAATTTCAGCACCTACCTTAAGCTGGAGGCGGCTGCCGCGGAACTCACCGGGAAATGGGATATCACCGTGATGCCCGGCGTGAGATCGGAAAGCGGGGAAGTGGAGAGATGGTCCACGGGCGGCGGCACCACCGGCGTGATTTTCTCCAAATCCCAGAAGCAGGACGCGGCCTGGAAGTTCTTCCAATGGTGGTTTTCCGCCGAGACCCAGGAGCGTTTCGGAACCCAGATGCAGCTTCTGTACGGTGATACCTATATGTGGAATACCGCCAATGTGAAGGCATTCTCCGAACTGCCCATCACGGAGGACCACAAAGAGGTGATCCTGGGGCAGTGGGAGTGGCTGTACGAGTTTGTCAAGACTCCCGCCAGCTATATGATTGAACGTGAAATAAGCAATGTGTGGAATTCCGTGGTGTTCAACGGAGAAAACGTGCGCAGTACGCTGGATGACGCCGCCATTCTCATGAACCAGGAACTGAACAGGAAGTGGGAGGAATTCGGCTATGTCAGGGACCAGAAGGTGGTCAAACCATATCGGATTCCATCAATCGAATTGATAGAGAGTTGGGTGAAACAGGATGAGTAAGAAAAATGAGCAGAAAAGAGAAGCGCGGTCGGCCTATCTGTTTCTGGCGCCGTATCTGATTTTGTTTCTGGTGTTTATTGTGATACCGGTGGGCCTGGCCATAATGCTTTCCTTTACGGACTTTGACTCTGTGAATTTTCCTACATGGGTGGGACTGAAAAACTATATATCGCTTTTTACGTCGGATGCGGTCTTTATGCAATATGTGGTTCCCAACACGCTGAAATTTTCGCTGATCGCGGGGCCCCTGGGATATATCCTTTCCTTCCTTATGGCCTGGATGCTGGCCCAGGTCCCCAAGAGGTCCCGGACGGTGCTGGCGCTGGTTTTGTATTCGCCCTCCATGACCAGCGGCGTGGCCATGACGGTTATCTGGAAAGTGCTGTTTAACGGGGACCAGACAGGATATCTGAACAGTCTGCTCTTAAGCTGGGGGCTGATCCGGGAGCCGGTGCAATGGCTGCAGTCCACGGAATGGCTGATGCCCGTTATGATCGTGGTTACCTTGTGGTCCAGTATGGGCGTAGGCTTTCTGTCCATGCTGGCGGGCATCCTCAACATCAACCAGGAACTGTACGAGGCGGGGTATATCGACGGCGTCCGGAACCGTTTTCAGGAGATCATTCATATCACCATCCCCTCTCTGAAGCCCCAGATGCTGTTCGGCGCCGTCATGGCGGTGGTGAATACTTTCCAGGCCGGGGCCATCGGAGTGACCCTCTCAGGTTCCAACCCCACGCCCCAGTACGCAGGCCAGCTGGTGCTGAACCATATTGAGGACTACGGCTTCCTGCGGTATGAGATGGGGTATGCCTCGGCGATTTCGGTGGTGCTGCTGGTATTCATAGCGCTTTGTTCCAAATCGGTGTTCAAGCTGTTTGGCGATGGTGATTAAGGAGGAGAGAGATGGCATCCATACAGGGAAAAAAGATGAATCCTTCGCGGTTTCATCCCAGTCAGATAAAATTTTACATGATATTGATTCCGATGGCGGTTTTGACCGGGCTGCCCATTGTCTTTATCTTTTCGCAGGCGCTGAAGCCCCTGAACGAGTTGTATCTGTACCCGCCGCGCTTCTTCGTGTCCAATCCGTCCCTGTCCAGTTTCCGCAAGCTGGCAGAGGCCATGAACGGTTCGGATGTGCCTATTTACCGGTATTTTTTCAACAGCATACTGTCTACGCTGCTGACGGTACTGTGCACGGTTGCCATCACGGCCAGCGCGGGTTATGCGCTGTCGAAAAAGAACTTCCGGGCCAAAAACCTGGTGTTCGGCATCAACACCATGGCGCTGATGTTTGTGGGGGCGGCGGTAAAGATTCCCAAATATCTCATCGTTTATAAGACGGGGATGATCGACAGCTTCCTTGTCCATGTGATTCCCGCACTGGCCATGCCGGTGGGTCTGTTTCTGGTAAAACAGTTTATGGATCAGATTCCCAATGAGCTGCTGGAGGCGGCAAAAATAGACGGCGCCACGGACTGGTATATCTTCCGAAGAATTGTGGTGCCGCTGTCAAGATCTTCACTGGCCACGGTGGTGATCCTCACCTTCCAGACCGCATGGAATACCATTGAAGCCAGCGAATTGTATCTGAACCGGGACAATCTCAAGACATTTGGGTATTACATGTCCACGCTGACCACTACGGGGAACGATGTGGCCGGAATCGGAATGGCCGCGGCGGCCACCCTGATTATGTTTATTCCCAATCTGATCATCTTTATTGTAATGCAGAATAACGTTATGAGTACCATGGCCCATTCCGGTATTAAATAAGGAGAAAGCGATGAAACATTTTGGTAAAAAAGCATGCAAATGGATATGCCTGCTGATCCTTCTGGCAGTACTTTTGCCGCCGGGGATGGAATTACACGCGCAGGCTCCCTATCAGACGTGGACACAGGGCCCTAACGGATGGCTGGTTCATACCCAGGACGCCTACGAGCCGGGAAAGCTGCTGAATCCGGGGTTAAAGTCGCCGGAAGATCTGTTTGTCTATGACGAAAGGCTGTATGTGGCGGATACGGGGAATGCCCGCATCCTGGTGATGGAAGGACGGGAGGTGGTTCAGGAGATTACCTCCGAATATCTGGAAGCTCCTTCCGGCCTGGCCGTGACGGATGAATATATCTATGCAGCGGACCGGGAGGCGCGGAAAATCCTGGTATTTAACCATGACGGGAGTCTGTATACACAGATCGGAAAACCCCAGGAGAAGATTTTCGGCGAGAATACTTCTTTTTTGCCCGTGAAGATAGGGGTTGACAAGCGGGGCAATCTCTATGTGGTGTCGGAGGGCTCCACATCGGGCGTTATGCAGCTTAGCATTGAAGGCGGTTTTCTGGGCTACTTCGGGTCCAACCGCACCAATACCTCGCTGATGATGGTACTGCAGAGGACCTTTTTTACGCAGGAACAACTGGATAAACTGTTCAAAAATATTCCCTCCAGCGTAGCCAATATCGCGGTGGACGAACTGGGGCTGATGTATACCGTTACCCAGGGACAGAACGCGGGTGAACAGGGGCAGAGTATCCGCAAGCTGTCAATTGCGGGGGCGGATCTGATTTCTCCCGGATATTACAGCAGAAGTTTTGTGGATGTGGCGGTGGACCGAAATATGAACATCTACACCGTGGATTCCTTCGGAACCATCTATGAATATGACAGTTACGGAAATATTATTTTTGCCTTCGGTTATGTGGATACGGAGATGCAGCGCATCGGCCTGGTGTCCAGCGCGGCGGCCATAGATGTGTCAGAGAAGGGGATTCTGTATGTGCTGGACAAGGGAAAAGGCATCATACAGGAGTACGAACCTACGGACTTTGCCGAAAAGGTGCATCGGGGACTGTCCGACTATATGAACGGCAAATACGCGGAAGCGGAGGAAAACTGGAAGGAGATCAACAGGACCAACACGGCGTTTCTCTTTTCCTACGAGGCACTTGCGAAGGCGAGTTTCAAGCGGCAGGACTATACGGAGGCAATGGATTTGTATCGGGTGGCGGGGAATGTTTCGGGATATTCCCAGGCTTACTGGTATGCGCGGAACCAATGGATTGAAGCCAATCTGACCAAATTGCTCTTCGCATTGGCGGCGCTGTGGGCGGCGGTAAAGATCGTGGGTATGCTCAATGCCAGAAAGCATTTTCTGGCGCCGGCGGAAAGGGCCGTAAAGAGGCTGGGAAAGGTTCCGCTGCTGCAGCAGTTGGGTATCCAAAAGCGCATGCTGCGCAATCCCTTTGACGGATATTACCTTATTCATCACGAGGAAAAAGTCAGCGTGCTCACAGCCACCCTGCTGTATCTGTGGCTCATCGTTCTGCAGATAACCAATCTGTATTTTACCAGTTATCTCTTTAACCAGGTGGAAATTGCCTATGTGAATCTGGCCAGCCTGATAGGGCGGATTCTGCTGCCGCTGCTGCTCTTTGTGGTATGCAATTTCCTGGTGAGCACCATCTCCGGGGGTGAGGGAAAGCTGAAACATGTGTACTGCGGCACAATATACGCCCTTTCGCCATATCTGGTGTTTATGCTGCCCCTGCAGATCCTTTCCAATATACTCACCGAGAATGAGAGATTTTTCTATGAGTTTGGCTATATGGCCATTATCTGCTGGTGTGGGATACTGCTCTATCTGATGGTTCAGGAGGTGCATGTGTACAGCGTCTCCCAGGCGATCAAAAATATCTGCGTCACTGTGATCACAATGCTGTTGTTCCTGCTGGCAGCATTTACCTTCTACCTGCTGGGACAGCAGTTGTGGCAGTTTATCGTGAGTATCTATAAGGAGGTGGCTCTTCGTGTGTAAGATAAAATGGCGGCGCCGATTGGCCGCAGCCCTGGGCCTGCTGCTGGCCTGTCTGCTGTGGGCGGGTACGGAATCCCTGGCGGCAGGCACACAGGATCAGGACTATGTGCTGGCGGCGGAAAACGACAGTTTTGAACTGTACTGCAATCCGGACTCTCTGGCGATTCGCATCCGGGAAAAGGCCACCGGCTATATATATGATTCCATGGGAGCCGAGGCTTCGGAGGGAGATCTGAACGCCACCTATATGGGGATGAGGGAATCGGGGATTTCGGTGGAATGCAGGCTGGAAAACGGGAATGTGAGAACCTGGAGCATCACCGGGGACGGGGCGGATGTGGAGACACAGCTGCTGGAGGACGGTTTTAGGAGCAGTGTCAGCTATGGGGGTGCCATCGGATTTGACGTGCAGGTGACTTTGACCGAAAAGGGCCTGGAGGTACTGATTCCGGAGGATTCCATCGTGGAGGCCGGGGATACGGCCATCCGCCTGCAAAGCGTGTATATCTATCCTTTTTTGGGTTCCAGCTATGGCTGTGACAATGAGGGCTATCTCTTTGTACCGGACGGCTGCGGCGCTTTGATTTCCACCGGGCAGCAGACCATCGCCACGGAAAATTATGAAAAACAGATTTACGGCAGCGATTTGGGCATGGGTTCCTTTACCGGCTCTGATTCGGAAGCCATGTTAAAAGCTGCGGAAGAGATTTATATGCCGGTGTTCGGGAGCATCCTGGAGGAAGGCGGCCATGGCATCGCGGGCATTGTGTCCAGGGGAGACGAGTACTGCCGGATCGCCGCATATGTCAGCGGGATCAGAACGCCCTACAACCTGATTATGCCTAAATTTGTGCTTCGGCAGACCTATCAGATGAAGCTGGATCAGAGCGGCAGCAGTCTCACCGCCAACCAGGAGAAACGCAATCCGGGAGATCTGTGCGTCACCTATGTGCTGCTTACAGGCCAGGAGGCAGACTATGTGGGAATCGCCCATGCGTATCGGCAGTGGCTGCTGGAGCAGGGGGTCATCAAGGCAGGGGAGGCGGAGACGGAGAGTGTTCCGGCCCGGGTGGAGCTCATTCTGTCGGAGCGGAAAAAGGGACTTATTCTGTCAAAGACCGTGACCATGACCACCCTGGAACAGGCATCGGCTATCCTGCAGGAATTGTATGACGCGGGTATACATCAGATGGATGTGGTGCTGAGAGGATACTCCGGCCAGGGCGCGTCGGGCGCGGCTCCTTCGGATTTTTCCTTTACGGGAAAGGTGGGGTCCAAATCTCAGTGGAAAAAGGAAATCAGCCGTTTGGCGCAGTCGGGGATCAATCTGTCCCTGTATGCCGATTTCTCCCGGGGATATGAAGGAGTCGGCGGGTACGGCAGCGGCCAGCAGGCCCAGGCCATCAACCGTGTTCTGCTGCAGACCTTCGACAACGGGATGTACAGTTGGCTGGCTCCTGCCTTTGCCGTCAGGGAACTGGAAGACTTTGCAAAGAAAGCGGCGGATCTGGGGGTATCGGGGGTATCTGTGGACGCTTTCGGCAGCGCATTGTACTCCAACTGGAACAAGAAAAGCGTATCCACAAGGGCGGATGCCAGGAATCTGCAGCAGCAGGCCGACAGCGCGGGGCTGAAACTGAATCTCTATGCGCCCCATGCCTATATGTGGGGAAAATGTGACGCCATATATGACATCCCTCTGGGGTCCAGCAATTATTATATTTTTACGGATACCGTGCCCTTTATGCAGATCGTGCTCAAGGGCTGTATTCCCTACTATTCGGAGGGCTGGAACTTCCATGCCAACGCAAGGCGCGACCTGCTGCGCTGCGTGGAGTATGGCGCGTATCCTTCCTGGTATGTGTCCCATGAGGACTCCGTGGAACTGCTCAACACGGCATCTTCCTGGATCTTCAGTTCTCAATACGCCGTTTGGAAGGATTCCATTGTTGAAAAATACCGGGAGATTGACAGGGCGCTGAAAGATGTCTCGGGAGCCTGCATCCAGGACCGCGTCTTTTTGGAGGAGGATGTGGTGCGGGTGGATTATGACAACGGCATCAGCATATATGTCAATTACCGGCAGGAGGACTGGACGGGAGACGGCGTGACGGTGAGCGGGGAAAGTTTTTATGTGCGCGGCGGAACTGTGGCCAGATAGGAGATGGGGTATGAGTAAAGGTAAATTTTCCAGAAGCACCAGGGACAATATACGCGGCTGGCTGTGTGAGGTTCCCTGGCTGATCGGATTTGCGGTTTTTACCCTGTATCCGATCGCAAATACATTTAAGATGAGTTTTGACTCCGTAATCATCTCCGCCACAGGACTGGTGACAGAATCCGTGGGGGCGGACAATTATCGGAAAGCCTTCCTGGCGGATGTGACCTTTCCCAAAATCCTGATGAACTATGTGGGGGAGATTGTACTCCAGGTGCCCATCGTCCTGGTATTCTCCCTTGCCATAGCGCTGATTCTCAGCAAGGACATCAAGGGCAGGGGATTCTTCCGGACACTGTTTTTCCTGCCGGTCATCATTATCAGCGGACCGATCATTGACAAATTTGTGAGTATGGGACTGATGGCCATTCAGGGGGCGGATTCCAACAGCGTGATCCGGAACGTGCTGGGCATGCTGCCGGACAGCGCCGCCGGGCTGCTGAGCACATTGATTGATTCCTTTGTCATGACCCTGTGGTTCTCGGGGGTGCAGATTCTGCTGCTGCTCTCTGCTCTGCAGAAGATTGACCGGCCCATGTATGAGGCGGCCCATATCGACGGCGCTTCCGGCTGGGAATGTTTTTGGAAGGTAACGCTTCCCAATCTGCGCAATATGATTGTTATCTGTATCATTTACACCATAGTGACCATCTCTACCTTTGATACAAACCAGGTCATCACCACCATACAGGGCAATATGTTCCAGACCAGTCTGGGACTGGGATATGCTTCCGCCCAGGCATGGATCTACTTTGTTGTGTTACTGTTGGTCATCGGGTTTTTCATGCTGCTCTACGGCCCCCGCAAAGAGGCCATATATGGCAATACCAAGGCGGCTAAGCTGGAACTGAAGCGTGCGCGCAGGCTGAAAAAAGAGCAGGAGAGGAACCTGAAGAAATTGTATAGGGAAAGTAGAAGGTATCGGGAATGAAAAAAGCAGTGGCAGGCAAATTATTTTTGTATATCTTTCTGTGTGTGACGGGCTTTGTCTTTTTATATCCGCTGTTGAAGATGCTGAGCATGAGCCTTATGGCCCCGGACGATCTGGTGAATCCCCTGGTGAACTGGGTGCCCTATGGGTTCGAAACCGCGAATTTTTCCAAGGCCGTCCAGGTGCTGGGGTATGGCGAAACGCTCTGGACCACCATTTATGTGAGCGTGCTTCCGGCGCTGCTGCAGACCCTGGTGTGCGCGCTTACGGGCTATGGGATTGCCAGGTATCGCTTTAAGGGTAAAAACATATTGTTTGGCCTGATTCTGGCCACATTTATTATTCCCAGCCAGATCACCATGATTCCCCAGTTTCTCATGTACAAGAATCTGGGAATTCTGTACAGCCTGAAGGCTTATCTGCTGCCGGCGGTTTTCGGACAGGGAATCAGGAGCGCCATTTTTATCCTGATTTTTGTTCTCTTTTTCCAGCAGGTACCGGTGTCCCTGACAGAGGCCGCGGAGATTGACGGGGCCAATCAAATTGTGATTTTTACAAAGATTGCGGTTCCCGTGGCAAAGCCGGGATTTCTCATCAGCTTTCTCCTGTCCGTGGTGTGGTATTGGAATGAGACATATCTGGGATCGCTGTATTTCGGCGCCAATATCAAGACCCTGCCCATGAAGCTGGAGAACTTTGTGGAGACTTTTAACAAGATGGTCAGCGCCTCCGAGGCCGGTGCCGGGGCCACCGCCAATGAGGCGGTTCAGATGGCGGGTACTTTTTTGATTATCCTCCCGCTGCTGATCTTGTTTTTCTGTGCGCAGAAGCAGTTTATCGAAGGAATTGAAAAGACGGGCATAACAGGTGAATAACAGCGCGGCGAAAGAACTTCACCCTTCAGTGCCGTCGCGCAGCGACTTAAATTCAGAAGATCTTCAAAATGTACAGTTTGTCAGGTGAAGTTGTGAAGGCACACGAGAGAAAATTTCATGAGAGTATTTCCGAATGAAATTTGTCTCTCCCAAGAGTGTGGCGAAAGAACTTCACCCTTTAGTGCCGTCGTGCAGCGACTTAAAATCAGGAGGCAATTATGAGCAATATTGAAGTAAGAGATGGAAAAGTGATGATTGACGGAAAACCGGAGATTCTTATTTCCGGAGAGGTGCATTACTACAGGTTAAAGAGGGAGGAGTGGCAGGATCGTCTGACAAAGCTGAAAGCGGCGGGCATGAATGCAGTGGCCTCCTATATCCCCTGGCTGTGCCATGAGGAGGAAGAGGGGGTATTCGACTTTGGCCAGGAGCGGGATAATCTGGACGTGGAAGCCTTCATAGAACTTTGCCGGGAAAATGGGCTCTATTTTATCGGCAGGCCGGGGCCCTTTATCATGGCGGAGATGAAGAACGAGGGCATTCCCTACTGGGTGGCCGAGCGCTATCCCCAGCTGGTTCCCACAGGCTGGGAGCACAAAACCGCGCCCACCAAAACCCTGGACTATCTGGCCCCGGATTTCCTGGCCTGTGTGGATAAATGGTATGCCCGGATCATGCCCATCCTGGCCCGGCATTTGATTACGGAAGGCGGCAATGTGATCGCCTGCCAGTTGGACAACGAGATCGGCATGCTCTCCTGGGTGTCCAACACGCCGGATCTGACGGATGTGACGGTGCCGGACTTTGAGAGATGGCTGTCAGAGCGGATGGAAAGTACCGAACTGGAAAAAAGGTATCCTTTCATGACCTCGCTGCCCGGCGTCAGGAGAAAGGCTTACGAGCAGCCCCAGGACGGTTATGCCCTGCAGCTGCACCGGGATCTTGGATGGTACATGCGCCGCAGATACGCCGAATATGCCATGGCTTTGAAAGAGATGGCGGGCAAGTACGGGATCAGGGGAATCCCCTTCCTGATCAATATTCACGGGACCGGCGGAGGGCGCGGCCACACATTCCCGGTGGGCATCAGCCAGCTGCTGGAGGCATATGGGCAGTCCGGGGACTTCTGGGCCGGGTCGGATATCTATTTGTCCGGTCTGCGCCTGCAGAATATGCAGGATCTGTACCTGATTCACTGCTACATGGAAGCGGTGAACCGACAGAATATGCCTCTGGCCAGCTTTGAGTTCCAGAGCGGAGAGGCGGACTATGACGAGAGCGGGAACGGAAGACTGGACATTGCCGATGCGGACTTCACTGCCAGGATGTGCATTGCCCAGGGAAATCGTCTGATCAATCATTATCTGTTCACCGGGGGCAGGAACATGCTGCTGAAAAAGCCCCGGAAAGACGGGAACAACCGAATTGCCATCACAGGTGAACGGCATGGCTTTACGGCGCCTGTGAACCCCGAGGGAAAGCTGAGTTATACCTATGACAGAATCCGGCGGAATACCCGGGTGATGCTGGCAAATGCCGGGGCGCTGGCCTCCATGGAGGAAGAGCGGGACAATGTGATGGTGGGCTTTATTCCCGATTACTTTATGACGGAGTATTGTTATCCGGGTTCCGGGAGGGAGAAAGAGATGGTGGAGCATCTCACCCGCTACCGCGTGGGAAGCGGATGGGATACCTTCGCGAAAATGCTGCTGCTGAACCATTACGCCTTTGGCGGGGTGAATCTCCAGGAGGACGGCGGCTGGATGAGGGAAAAAGCCGTGCTGTTGCTGCTCTCTGCGGATTACATGGACGCGGGCGTGCAGGAAAGGCTGTGCCGCTTCGTGGAAAACGGGGGAAGCCTGCTGCTGTATGGGCGCATGCCTGTGATGGATATGGAAGGAAGGCCCTGCACCATCCTGTCCCGGGGGCTGGGGATTCATGTGGCGGGAGAACTGAACGAGGGAATGCTTCCCAACCTGAGCGTGCAGCCCGAGGGCATTTGGCGGGAATTCGCGGAGGTACGCGTGGGAGAGGCGCAGACCTTTGAGGCGGACGATGCGGAAGCGCTTCTGCGGGTGTCTGTAGTCGGCGGTCTGTGCAGCCTGATTACCCGGGCGGGGAAGGGCAGGGCGGCCATCATCGCCACCCATTATATCGGCAACCGTCAGGGGATCCGGCAGCTGATGGAGCATCTGGGAGCCTCCGGCAGGCTGACCGAAGACGCGGAATACGGCGGTATTTTTATGGATATCAACAAAAACGGGGAGGGTGAAAAATATCTTCATGTGCTCAATTTGGATTTTTTTGCAAAAGAATGTAAAATATGCTATAATGATTGCAAATTATTTGAAGGCAGAAAAATTTGGCTGGGCGCGCGTGAAGGGCTGCTGTTACCGCTTTGTCTGAACATCCAGGGAGTGAAAATCCTTTATTCTACTGCGGAAGTGATTGAGGCTAAGCCCGGGTGTCTGACATTCCGTCTGTCCCAGAAGGAAGACGTCATCGCCCTGGAGGGAACGGGACTGGGCGTTTCGGGAACTGCCTGCAGGATAGAAGAGAAGGAGGGAAAAACATATATCTACAGTCTGACGGACGGGAGAGCCGGAGACGAGACACTGGAGATCAAGGTGGAGCTGTGACGGCGGATATATGTAAACGGATATGGCAGTGACAATCAAGGATGTGGCGGAGGCGGCGGGCGTTTCCATCTCAACGGTATCTTATACCTTAAACAACACGGGGCCGGTGAGCGAGGAAAAAAAGCAGAGGATCCTGGAGGCTGTCAAGGCTCTGGGCTATGTGCCAAACGGTATGGCCAAGAGCCTGAAGAGCCGGAAGAACGGGTTTATAGGCTATTTTGCCCATTCCCTGTACGGCGTTGTATACGGCGAGGTATTGCGGGGGATCGAGAATGAAATGGACAGAAACGGCCAGGAGATGATCGCGGCAAAGTGCGGCCCCATGCAGGATATCACCCACATAAGCCGGCTCCTGATGGAGAGGATGGTGGACGGAGCCATTATCTTCTCGGAGATGATCGCCAACGAGCAGGTGAATCTGCTGGCCAATGCCCGCTGTCCGGTGGTGGTGCTGGACCGGGAACTGGAGGGCCCCTTTGTCTCTTCCGTTCTGATTAACAACGAGGACAGCGCGTTCCGGGTGGGTGAATATATTCACAGCCTGGACCTGAAGCGGGTGGCCTGTCTCACAGGCAGAGGATTTGACGGGGAACGCCGGCTGCTGGGTTTTAAACAGGCAGCGGAGGTTTTTCAGCTGGACTGCCCGCCGAACTGGTGTATCGACGCCGGCTGGGACGAGAAAGAGGCATATCAGAAGACCATAGAATTTATCCGGGGAGGCCAGCGGCCGGAGGTTATCTTCGCCTTCAACGACGAGATGGCCATCGGATGCATCCGGGCCCTCCAGGATATGCTGCTGAAGGTGCCCGAAGACATCTCCGTCATCGGCATGGACGATATAGACCGAAGCGCCCTTACCAATCCCAGCCTCACCACGGTACACCGGCCCCTCTGCGAACTGGGAGAGATTGCCGCGGGCGCTCTGCTGGGGATGATGAGGGGGGAGGAGAGCCGGAAGATTATACTGCCCACATCTTTGATTCAACGGGAAAGCTGTATAAAAAACTGGGCCAAATAAGGCCGACAGGAGTATAAAAGACATGGATAGAAAACATATATTGGATCTGGTGGCGGATATGAGCCTGGAGGAAAAGGCGATGCAGATGACCCAGCTTTCGCCGGACCTGCTCTATCAGCTGACGCCCACCAATCTCACGGGCCCTCTGCGGGTGTGGAAGTTCAGCGACGAGGCGCTTTGGAAAACCGGGTCGGTGCTGGGACCGCTGGGAGCGGCGTTCCTGAAAAAACTGCAGAAGGACTATCTGGCAAAATCCAGGCAGCAGATCCCTCTGCTTTTTATGACCGATGTGATACATGGGTATGTGACCATTATGCCCATTCCCCTGGCACAGGGATGTACCTTTGACCCCGATCTGACGGAGGAAGCGGCGGCGGCGGTGGCCAGGGAAGCGGCGGCTTCGGGACTGCATGTGACTTTTTCCCCCATGGCGGATCTGGTCAGGGATCCCCGCTGGGGCAGGGTGATGGAATCCAGCGGTGAAGATCCTTATCTCAACGGGCAGATCGCGGCGGCCACCATCCGGGGATACCAGGGCAAGGACCCCCGGGAAAAGGGAAGAATAGCCTCCTGCGTAAAGCATTTTGCCGCATATGGGCAGCCGGAGGGGGGCAGGGAATACAATACGGTGGATATGTCCCGGGGGGTTTTGAGAGATTTCTACCTGCCGGCTTACCGGGAGGCCATAGAGGCGGGAGCGGCAATGGTGATGTCCTCCTTCAATACGGTGGAAAGGGTTCCGGCCACCTGCTCCAGATTTCTTCTGCGCAGGGTTCTGCGGGAGGAGTGGGGATTTGAGGGAGTGGTGATCTCCGATTATTCCGCAGTGGAGGAATTGATGAACCATTCGGTGGCCTGCGACGATATGGAGGCAGGGGAGAAATGTGTCCATGCGGGTTTGGACATAGAGATGATGTCCGGCGTCTATGCGGGAACCCTGCAGCAGCTGCTGGATCAGGGCAGGATTACCCGGGAGGAGATCAACGAATGCGTGACGCGCATTCTGGAACTGAAAAACCGGATGGGTCTCTTTGAAAATCCCTTCAAGGATGCGGACGAGGAAGAGGAAGAGAGGCTGCTGTACTGCCCGGAGCATTTGGAACTGGCCAGACGCTTTGCCAGGGAGAGCATGGTGCTTCTCAAAAACCAGGGCGTGCTTCCCGTCTCCAGGGGACGGATCGGTCTGGCCGGCCCCTTCAGCGACACGGGCAATATTCTGGGAGGCTGGCACTGTGAAGGAAAGCCCGACAGGACACAGACCCTGCTGCAGGCGCTGAAGGCCCAGTGGGGAGAAGGGCTGGAAACGGCCATGACAGAGCATTTTATCCACGGGGAAGCAGATGTGCCGGACCGGGTGGAAGAGGCGGTGGAACGGCTGCGGGATTGCGATATATGCATTGCTGCCGTGGGCGAGCCGGAATGGGATACGGGAGAGGCCACCAGCCGGACCAATCTGAGACTCACTCCCAATCAGGAGAAACTCATTCATGCTCTGCATGGGGCGGGCAAGAAGGTGGTGGCAGTGCTTTTCTCCGGAAGGCCGCTGGATATCGCGCCGGTGCTGCAGGACTGCGATGCCGTTCTGCAGGCATGGTTTCCGGGAAGCGCCGGGGCTGCTGCGGCGGTGGATCTTCTGTTGGGGAAATACAATCCTTCAGGACATCTGAGCATGAGTTTCCCCAGAAACACGGGGCAGATACCGGTGTATTACAATCACTATGAGACGGGGCGGCCGGAGACGGAAAAGGAGAACCATTATACCTCCCGCTATCTGGACTGTGCCAACAGTCCGCTGTTCCCCTTTGGGTATGGTCTCAGCTATACCACCTTCACATGCGGGGAGATGAAAGTCTCGGAGGATCTGGGTAAGGTTTCCGTCCGGGTCAGAAATACGGGAGAGCGCAGCGGTGAAACAGTGGTCCAGATGTATATCAGGGATGTGTCCGCCAGTGTGGTGCGTCCGGTGATGGAACTGAAAGCCTTCCGCAGGATCTCTCTGGAGCCGGGGGAGGAAGCGCAGGTGGAATTCTCCGTCACCAAAGAGATGTTGTCCTTTTATAATGAGGAAGAAAAGTGGGTATGGGAGCCGGGGGCCTTTGACCTGATGGTGGGCCTGGACTCCGAACATGTGGAGAGAGAAAGGATTTTTATTCCTGCAGGGACAGGAGAACAGGAGGCGCTATGATACAGGAGTGGGAAAATAAGGCGGCCGGTAAGATTCTGGAAGAAGAGGAGAAGCGGTGTTTTGATTTCTTCTGGAACGAGGTAAGCGAATCGGAAAAGAGTTACGGCCTGATCCGGGACAATGATGTGGAGCGGGATATGTGCTCCATCGCCTCCGTGGGGTATGGCCTGGCCGGGCTGGCAGTGGGCGTGGAGCGGGGATATGTGACCAGGGAGGAAGCGGAACAGCGCGCCATAGGCACCCTTGTCACATTGAAGGAAAAGACCGAGAGAGTCCATGGATTCTTTTATCATTTCCTGCATATGGAGGACGCTTCCCGCTACGGGAAATCGGAAGTCTCCGTCATCGACACGGCGCTGCTGCTCATGGGCGGCCTGGTGGCCGGGGAATATTTTGGCGGCCGGTGCCGGGAACTGTGGGAAGAACTGTATGCGGAGGTTGACTGGGAGTGGTATCGGGATCCTCAAAGTAACCGTTTCTATATGGGATATAATGAGAGGGAAGGCCATTTCGGACACTGGGACCATTATGCGGAACAGTTTATCATGTATTTCCTGGGGGTTGCCGCGCCGAAGCATCCTGTGGATCCGTCCATTTTTTATGACTGCCCCCTGTATTGTGACGCTTATAAGGACAGCGGCCTGATCTACCACAGCCATTGCGGGGGCCTGTTTGTCTATCAGTTTTCCCATGCCTTCCTGAATCTGAAGGGAAAGAAGGACCGCCGGGGGATTGACTGGTTTGAGAATTCGGTGCGCGCCACAAAGGCCAACAGACAGTACTGTATTGACAATCCTCCCCGGAGGAAAACCTACCATCGGAACGCCTGGGGGATGACTGCCTGCATGACGCCCCATGGCTATTCGGGGGCCCAGGGTGCCTGGCCCTGCTTTGGCAACCGGGTAAATGAGGCGGACGGAACCATCCCTCCCTGCGGCGCCATCGGCTCTCTGCCCTTTTGCCCCAAGGAGGTCATGGAGGCGGCCCAGCATTATGCTTCCTACCCGCAGCTGCGGGGGAAATACGGCTTCCTGGACGCGTTTAATCTGGATGTGCAGCCGGTGTGGTTCGCTGACAGATATATCGGCATTGACAAGGGAATCAGCCTGCTGATGCTGGAAAATTACCGCTCGGATCTGATCTGGAGACTGACGGACGGAAACAAATTTATACAAAAGGCATTTGAACTGCTTGAGATTGCCCCCTGACAGAAGGCCATGGTGCTTCCTTCCTGTCTCCGGCATCTGACTCAGGCTGCTGCCGTTCCCATGGGTTCGGATTTATATCTGGGCCGGTGGGGACGGCTCTTTTTTTCCAACCGCAGGTTGGACAGGAGAAGACAGCCTCCAAATACCGCTCCATTGTCCACGGCCCCGGTTCATGCTATGATGTGGATGTGATCACAAAACAGTATTGAGAAAAGAGGGAAAAAATATGGATCATATGGAAAATATCATAAACAGGGAGGCAGCGGGGGAACTGCGCTGCGGGGAACAGTTGGCATTTCTGCGCAGAGAGATGGGGATTACCCAGGAGCAGCTTGCGCAGGCCATGGGCGTGACCAATCAGGCTGTGTCCAAATGGGAGAGCGGTCAAAGTTATCCGGACATCACCTTGCTGCCCCGGCTGGCAGCTTATTTCCGGGTGACGGTGGATGAACTTCTGGGAGTGGCAAAGCCTCAAAATATACGGAATATTTATCTGGAGATCAAGGAATTGTTTCAGGTGACGCCGCAGGAGGAATGCTTTTCCCTGGCCTTCCGGCTGGCAACGCTGCTGCATGAGGGGGCAGTCTCCGGAGGATATAAGGGGTATCTGCCCTGGGAGGCGGGTCAATACGGCCTGGACAAAGAGCCCTGTAAATGGGGGCTGTCCATTTGCTCCGAGCCGGAGGGGGCCACGGCACATATTCGGAACGGCATCTTTTTTGCGGATCAGAAGTATTATCAATCCATGAGCAGGGGAGATATGGCGGCAATCTGTGAGACTCTTCAGACGCTGGGGGACATAAAGGTGCTTAAAACCCTGTATGCCCTGTATGAATTGACTGTGGCGGATTTTGAAAATCTGTATGCCTCCCCGGAGGAGATTGCCCGTCGGGCGCGCTTGCCCGAGGAGACGGTGCGCCAATGCCTGCAGCTGCTGTGGGTGCAGGAGCATGAGATAAACGAGGGTCTGTACCGCCTCCAGGGTCCTTACATGCATCTGCCTGCTCTGCTGCAGATGTTTTTAGAGGCCTGAATGGGATAATTCCCCCGGGATTGTCCGATACTGTATATATAAACAGGCGCAGGACATGAGAAGGGGCATTGCAGATCCCAGGTGTTTTCGTGATGCCCCGGGGGTCCTTCGGTCAGGAAATGAAGAAAGGCTGAATAAAATGCGTATTCAACGATTGATTTGAGTGCGCACAGATAGGTGTAAATATGAGCAATCATCTAAAAGATACTGCCAGCCCCTACCTTCTGCAGCATGCGGAAAACCCGGTGGACTGGTATCCCTGGTGCGAGGAGGCGTTTGAAAGGGCGCGGAGGGAGGACAAACCGGTTTTCCTGAGCATCGGCTACAGTACCTGCCACTGGTGCCATGTCATGGCCCATGAAAGTTTTGAAGACAGTACCGTCGCCGGGATACTCAACAGATATTTTATTGCCGTAAAAGTGGATCGAGAGGAACGTCCTGACATTGACAGTGTGTATATGTCGGTATGTCAGGCGTTCACCGGCAGCGGCGGCTGGCCTATGAGTATTTTTATGACATGGGATAAAAAGCCTTTTCTGGCGGGTACCTATTTTCCGTCGGAAGCCCGGTACGGTATGCCGGCTTTTTCCGATCTGCTGCGGGGAGTGGCGGAACATTGGTACAGCGGGCGGAAGGAATTCCTGCGCACGGCGGATCAGATCATTGCCCATTTAAGACAGTCAAACGCCGGCGGCGACGGCAAAGATACGGATGACCTGTGCGGAAGAGCGGTGGGGATGTTCCGCGAAAGTTTTGACGAGGCAAACGGCGGGTTCGGGTCCGCTCCCAAATTCCCCATGCCCCATAATCTGCTGTTTCTGGCGCTGCAGGCAAAGCAGAACCATGACCGGGAGGCGCTGGAAATGGTGGAAAAGACTCTCACGCAGATGCGCAGAGGCGGTATCTTTGATCAGATCGGCTACGGGTTTTCCAGATATTCCACGGACCGGTATTTTCTTGCGCCTCATTTTGAAAAAATGCTGTATGACAATGCCCTGCTGCTTATGGCATATGCATCGGTGTACGCCATAACCCGCAATCCTTTTTATCTGGATACTGCCGAAAAAACCGCCCTGTATGTGCTTCGCGAAATGACTTCTCCGGGCGGCGGTTTTTACAGTGCCCAGGATGCGGACAGCCAGGGTCTGGAGGGAAGATATTATACTTTTACAAGGGATGAAATCCTGGAGGTTCTGGGGACGGAAAGAGGCTCTCTGTTTGCGGAGACCTTTGACATCACCGCCCGGGGCAATTTTGAGGGCGTAAACATTCCCAATCTTTTAAGGAGCAAAGGATCCGGGGATGATTTCAGAGCCGAGATTGAGAAGTTGTACAAATACCGAAAAAACCGTTTCAGGCTGCATCTGGACGATAAAGTCCTGACTTCCTGGAATTCCATGATGATAGCGGCGCTGTCCGCTCTGTACAGACTTACCCGGAACAGGGAAATTCTGGGGGCGGCAGTCAGCGCACAGCAATTTATCGAAAAAAATCTGTGCCGGGAAGTACGCTTATATACAAGCTGGCGTGAGGGAAAAAGAGCGGAAAACGGCTTTTTGGACGACTACGCATTTTATGTGGCGGCTCTGACGGAACTGTATCATTCCACCCTGGAGAGTCAGTATCTGGAAAAGGCGGAAGCGTTTTGCCGGGAGGCGGTAAGCCGTTTTGCCGATGCGCAAGACGGAGGCTTTTTCCTTTCCGATCCAGGCAGCACGGAACTTTTCATGAATCCGAAAGAAACCTATGACGGCGCCGTTCCCAGCGGCAATTCGGTTATGGCCTACAATCTGGTGAGACTGTATCAGCTCACGGGAAAAGAGGTGTATGAAGCGCTGGCGGAGAAGCAGATCCTTTATCTGTCCGCCCGGGCCCGGGAAGATCCGGCGGGTCACGGCATGTTTCTGCTGGCAAAGCAGCTTTTGGACAATCCGCCGGAGCATCTTGTGATCGCGCTGAAGAAGGAGGCGGATCTGGATGAAATAAAGGAGCGGCTTCCCCTGCTGGCCAATGTGGCGGTGGTACGGGAAAGCGAAGCGTATCCTTTGCTCAATGACAGTACCACCTTTTACGTATGCAGGGATCATACCTGTTATCCGCCCACAAATGCATGGCCCGCCCTTGAATGATGCGGGGCGGGCCGGCAGGAGGATTTCGGACCGGAGAGACCATGAGGCTTCAGGCCCTATTGCTTTTCAGCTTCTGTCTGGCTGCAAAGCAAAAGCCGCGTCCTAACTCCAATAAGAATTCCTGCAATTTGTCAATCAACGCCTGTTCCAAATCCGACTCCCGCAGTGCCCGATCATTCTTCAAATCAAGAAATTCCAACACAATAGGAGGCCAGCCTGTTCGTTTTCCAACGACAGCAGAAGTCAATCCTTGGTCAAACGGCTGGATAACTCCTGCTTATTTTTGCTTCCGTGTTAAGAAAATTCCAATGATTGCACCAATAAGGATAATCGGCGCCACTCTGACAAACAGCCATTCAAATGAGTGAATTGCCACTCCAAGGACAGCGGTTTCCGGGTCCCTATAATCCCACCTCAAGTAAGGACTTTCTGATTCCAATAAGATTGCAAAAATAATAACTATGATTGTACATAACGAAATAAGCGACCAATGAATAATTTTTCTTCTTGTGGTTTTCCTTTGTGCCAGCTGCAAATTTATCACCTCCAATTTTTCGGAAATAGCTTTTAAAGTATCAGCCTCCGTTTCAATAACAGTTTCTCCCAACAGCGTGCTTACAGGTGTTTCAAGCACTTCCGATAAGGAGATTAACATATCAGAATCAGGAACTGACAGTCCTTGCTCCCATTTAGAAACTGTCTGTCGCACGATATTCAGTTTGACAGCAAGTTCCTGTTGTGAAAGTCCCTTTGATTTTCTGATTACTTTAATATTTTCGTTGAGCATTAGGGATAGCCTCCTTTCGATTGTTACTGCTATTGTAGGCCAAACTGCCCGTTGCCACAAGCAACGCATTTTAACATATTCAGAAAAATTGGCGACTACCTGCCAATAAAAATCACTTTTTCTGTCTATTTGTAAAACTCTTTGCCCAAATAACTATAACGATTGCAGTTGCAACAAAAACTAATTATGCATTATCTTAATGCTGCGGCTGATAGCTCTGTCATTTCTGCTTTTTATATTGCTGAATACATTTTAAAATTATTTACTATGATAGATAACTTATAAAACGTACATTAGGTGGTGCTGGCGGTGGCGGTCTATCTCTTGTTTTCGGTTACTTGCTTCTTTACCGTACAAGAGCATTACTTTATGTTTTAAAGATGGTTTAGAGGCTGGCTTGTTATAGTTGGTTGAGAAAACAAACTGACCAAGCGCAGAGGGGAATCATCTATGGAAGTTACTGATTTTTATGCCAATGAGGGGAAAAAGGTAGTGGTCTCAATCGGCGGCAGAAGCTATGCCCGCCATGCCATCACAACGCATTTTGTGCAGATCGGGGAAAGCTATATCAATTTGATCGAGAAATATGTGAAACCCATTTACCAACCGGGGGATATTCTTTTCTCCAGTGAGAAAATCATTGCCCTGTGTCAGGGGAGGATCGTCACGGAGGAAGAGGTCAGACCCGGCATCTGGGCCAGAGTCCTGTCCCGTTTCGTCCGCCGGACGCCGGCGGGCCCCGGGATGGGTCTGCCCACGAAAATGCAGTTTGCCATCAATTATTGCGGCCTGGGAAAAGTTCTTCTGGCGGCGGTATGCGCAGGTTTTGACGGGTTTAGAGGAGTCCGCGGCACTTTTTACAGAATGCTGGGCAGTGAAGTCCGGGGGCTGGACGGATTCTACGGAAAGGACATCCCGGCGTATGAACACATAGGGATCCGCATTCCCAGTGAGCCTGTCAGAGTCTGTGACGAAGTCAGCCAAAAAACGGGGGTGGCGATGGTGATTGTGGATGCCAACGATCTGGGAATCGAAATCTTGGGAAAAAGCGGGCTGCTTTGTGACTGGACAGGTTCGGAACTTCTGAACCTGGTGGCGGATAATCCGGCAGGCCAGAGCCGACAGTTCACTCCCTTTATTCTGGTCAGGGAAATCACCTGAAATCTGTGGCCATACAGAAATCTATGCCGCCGGTTTTCGGGATTATGATTATTACCGGGTGGATTCTCTGACGGAGGACGACGCGCCGGATTTTTACCAAAATCGTGTCAGGCTGTTGGAAGAGTGGCTTACAGAGGAAGCGGCAGACCAGTTTACGGAGGCAGAAAAGGCGTTTCTGGTAGAGCAGTACGAAAGTCTGGAAACGCCCCTGTATGTGGAATATGCAGTGGGCTGGGCGCAGTTGTTCGAGTATGCTCCCACCGTGGTGATGATCACCATGTTGGTGCTGGGTTATCTGGTGGCCGGCATTTTCTCCAATGAATTTATCTGGAAATCGGACGCCGTCTTTTATTCTTCGCTGCATGGGAGGGATAAGGCGGTGCGGGCCAAGCTGAAGGCCGGTTTCTGTCTTGTAACCGGAATTTATTTTGGGGCGTTCCTGCTTTACAGTGTAATCGTTTTGGGCTATTTGGGCGCCGGGGGTTTTGATATGGCTGTCCAGGCCTGCGACAGCTGGAAGTGCTTTTACAGCATTACGGTATGGCAGAAATACCTTTTGATCGCTGTAGGTGGGTACATAGGCTGCCTGTTTATTTCTTTTCTGAGTATGCTGGTGTCCGCCGGGACCCGATCGGCGGTGGCGGCGGTAATACTGCCCTTTGCTTTGATTTTTCTCCCGTCCTTTTTGGCCAATATCCCAAGCCAGGCCGTACAGAAGATCATAGGGCTGCTGCCGGATCAACTATTGCAGACAGGTAAGTCGCTGAATCTTTTTAACCTGTATTCCGTCTTTGGAAGAATACTTGGGGCTGTTCCCATCCTGCTGGTACTGTATTCCCTGCTGACAATCATTCTGTGCTCGGTGATCTATCGGAAATACCGCCGCATACAGTTGGGATGAATAATGGAAAATTTATAAAAATTTGAAATTAGGTATTGACATAAATCTCGTATGTGATAACATATCCCATATACGAGATTTTGTCATGTATCTCAACTCAATTACAGCACATTCCCTCCGGAAATATGCGGAACAGAAAACAGCATATTTCCGAAGGGCGCACTGAGTGATTGTGGACGCGCCAGCGGCCCAAAATCGCTCACAGGAATGTGTGCTGGAGGAAATATGCGGAACTATAATGAAGGAGGAGAAGTGATGAGAGAGGCAATGGATTACATTATGGATCTGGAGGGCAACAAGATTCTGATTGAGGGAGAGCAGAAGCGCATGAAACAGGATCTGGCGGATCAGTACGTGCGCATGCGCAAGGACATGAAGCTGACCCAGGAGCAGGTATCCCGTCGCTCCGGTATTCCCCGCTCCAATATTGCGCGGTTTGAGAGCGGCAGATACAATCCCTCTCTGGAACTGATGGTAAAGATGGCGGCAGCCATGGGCCTGAAAGTACAGATTCAGCTTGTACCCGACAAGGACGCAAAAAAATAAGGGCTGTCGGGAATGCATTCTAAATACGTATTAACACGATAACACGGGCATGGCCCGCGTTATACAGAGGTGAGGATAGTCAGTATCCGGGAGGCAGTGAAATGCTAAAAGAGATGAAGTGGAATATGCTGCTGTCGGCGGCGTTGTATATGGTATTGGGGCTGATTCTGCTGATTTTACCGGCCACTACGGCCCGCACGATCTGTTACATGATCGCCGGAATTGCCATTGTGACAGGCCTGGTGAATCTGGTGGTCTATTTTACCCGGAACATTACCCGCAATTATTACCGCAATGACTTTGTAATGGGCCTGATGCTGATGGTCCTGGGCTTTTTCGTGATCTACCGGGTGGATCTGGTGATTTCACTGGTACCTTTTATAATCGGTCTATGTATCATTGTCAGCGGCCTGTTCAAGCTGCAGGGGGCCCTGGACGTGCAGCGCATGGGGGGCAATGCCGTAGTGATCCTGGGAGTGGCGGTGATCAATGTGGTGGTGGGCATTCTAATGGTGATCAATCCCTTTGACTCGGCTCTGCTGCTGTATCGTCTGCTGGGTGCGGGGCTGCTGTTCAGCGGGCTGACCGACCTGGTTTCCACCCTGTACCTGTCCGGCAAGATGCACAGCTATATCAGGAAAATGGAGGATGCGGACGGCGCCATTAAAGTGACGGAGCTTCAGGCGGAAGGGAACTGCGTAGAAGAGGCAGGAGGAACTCCTGGGAGGTCGGGACAGCCTGGGGAACAGGAGCAGGGACCAGAGCCGGACAGTCAGCCTTCCCGAGCCGAATAGTTCCGTGCCATGGGCCCGGATTCCGGCAGAATGTGTTTCCTTCTCTGTTTTGAGGAAGGGACAAAAGGGGCGGTCCCTGCCGGACCGCCCCGCTTTCTATATGATAAACAGTGCGCCGCACTGTAATGTTTAGGCGAAGCTGGTCAACACCGAAAGCAGCACTGGCAGCTTCTTTTATGTATCAGTTTTCGTCTTGCTGATAGATACATCTTATCAGGGAAATGTGTCCAAAGTGTAGATGAATCCGAAAGAATAAATGAAG
>BLLU01000009.1 GCA_011959105.1 Lachnospiraceae bacterium
AACAGAATGGAGTGTTACGCAATAGGGCTTGAAAAGGCTTGATTTTTAAGGCGTTTCAGACACGAAAACCCACCGGGCAAGGGTTTTATACTACCCACCCGCGAAAACGGCTTCTAAATGTCCACAGGCGCGTTTTGCGCCCTTTTTCCTGCCCCGTTTCCCACCGCACTAACAAGGGCTTGCGTCAATAACTCAAAAAAGCACTTGACAAAACGCTTCATGGGGAACCGCCGACGATATAAAGCCGTACACAGACCCGGTATTTGAGAACAATATCCCATTGACACAGACGGAACGGCTCACCATGAACAGCCGCCCGAAGCAGCCGAAGTATGCAAGAAACAAAAATATCCTTGTGATCGGCGGTTCCGGCAGCGGCAAGACAAGGTTTTTCGTCAAACCGTCGCTTATGCAAATGCACAGCAGCTATGTTGTCACAGACCCGAAAGGCACTGTCTTAATCGAGTGCGGGAAGCTCTTACAGCGGGGCGGCTATCGGATAAAAGTGCTGAACACAATCAATTTCAAAAAGTCCATGCGCTACAATCCCTTTGCCTATCTGCGGAGCGAGAAAGACATTTTGAAGCTGGTAAATACCATAATCGCCAACACCAAAGGCGACGGGGAGAAATCCGGGGAGGATTTTTGGGTGAAGTCGGAACGGCTTTTTTACTGCGCCCTTATCGGCTATATCCACTATGAAGCCCCGGAGGAAGAAAAGAATTTCACGACGCTGCTTGAAATGATAAACGCCAGCGAAGCCCGCGAGGACGACCCGGAATTTCAAAGCCCTGTTGACCTCATGTTTGAACGGCTGGAAGAAAAAGACCCGGAGCATTTCGCTGTCCGGCAGTACAAGAAATTCCTGCTATCGGCGGGCAAGACGCGAAGCTCTATCCTCATTTCCTGCGGTGCGCGGCTTGCGCCATTTGACATACGGGAGCTGCGGGAGCTTATGGAAACGGACGAAATGGAGCTTGACACGCTGGGGGACAGAAAGACCGCCCTGTTTGTCATTATCAGCGACACCGACGACACCTTTAACTTTGTCGTGAGTATTCTCTACACCCAGCTATTCAACCTCTTATGCGACAAGGCAGATGATGAATACGGCGGGCGGCTTCCCGTCCATGTAAGGTGCTTGCTTGATGAATTTGCCAATATTGGGCAGATACCGAAGTTTGAAAAACTCATAGCAACCATACGGAGCCGGGAAATATCCGCGTCAATTATCTTGCAGTCACAGAGCCAGCTAAAAGCCATTTACAAGGACAACGCCGACACAATCACGGGGAATTGCGACACGACCCTTTTCTTGGGCGGCAAGGAAAAAACGACGCTTAAAGAAATGTCGGAGCTTTTAGGAAAAGAAACCATAGACAGCTTCAACACGTCCGAAACGCGGGGACGGGAGCTTTCCCACGGGCTGAACTATCAAAAGCTGGGGAAAGAGCTTATGACACAGAACGAGATCGCCGTTATGGACGGGGGCAAGTGCATTTTACAGGTGCGCGGAGTGCGCCCGTTCTTTTCGGATAAATTTGACATCACAAAACACCCGAAATACAAGTACCTGTCCGACGCAGACCCGAAAAACGCCTTTGACATGGAAAAGCACATCAAACGCCGCCCCGCCATTGTGAAGCCGGAGGAAGAATTTGACTACTACGAGATTGACGGGGAGGGCTTACAGGAGGACACAGACCATGAATGAACACCCCGGAAATGATAAGCGGCGGTTTACGGTGCTTATCAACCCGAAAATCCGGGAGGAACAGCGGCGGCAAGCTGCCTTACGGAAGTTTATCAAGGATTGTGAACGGCTTTACGAGAAGAACCGGGCGCATTTACAGGAGGACGCAAGAAATGAATAAGCGTATCAGAAAGAAACAGGAGAAACAGCGGAAGCAGCTTGAAATGAAGTGGCTGCTGGAAACGGCAAACGCCATTGACGTAGCAATACAGGAATATTGGCAGTGGCGGGAAGAAATGGAACGCCGTTATGTGGAGCTTTACGCGGAGGAAATAGCCCGCCGCATGGGGCTTGTCCCGAAACAGTGACAGGGCATAAAAGATTTGCGCCGTGGAAATGTGGATAACAGGCTATGGGGCTATGGAAAACGCCATTCACAGCACATGGAAAAGCCAAAGTGCGGCTTTCCCACGTCCTGCAAACAGCGTTTCCCACAGCCCCAAAAGAGCAGCCAGTTACCCACATTCCCACACCGCCGACGACTACGGAAAAAAACCTTTCCTACCTGTCATTCATAAAAAATATTTTTAAGGAGCTGATCGGAAATCAAGAACGTAAACACGGGCTACATGGTACGCGCCCCTACCGGGGGACGCACCGCCCAAACCCTTACAACTGAATACCGCCGCGCCGCAGGACTTACGCGGCGTGGGGACACCGCCTTTATCACAGGGCGGTTTTTTTATGCGGCGGCGACCATACGCTGACCGCCTTTTGTCCGCTTGCCGGACAGCCGCAGACGCGGCAGAAAGGATTTTACATGGCATTTTTTAATTCAGCAGTAGACGTTTTGCAGACCCTTGTTGTGGCACTTGGAGCCGGACTTGGCATTTGGGGCGTTATCAATCTCATGGAGGGTTACGGCAACGACAATCCGGGCGCGAATGCTCATGTACGGTAAAGAAGCAAGCAACCGAAAACAAGAGATAGACCGCCAGCACCACACTATTCCGAACAAAAGAACTAAAGACCAAAAGACAAGCACCGTGGAAATGTGTATAACTTGCTATTCCGTCATGGAAAAGTCCGTTCACAGAACATGGAAAAGCTAAAGTGCAGCTTTCCCACATTCTGCAAACGGACTTTCCCACAACTCCATAAGACAGCAAGTTATGCACATTCCCACAGTGCCGACTACTACGGAATCCCTCTTTATCTCCACACAGATTATTTCTTTTATGGCATATTCCAACTTGCGTCAATAGAATAAATAAGCTGGATTATTTTTTCCTTTGGGGTAGAAAAATTATTCTTAATCCAAAGTGAGATTATTGAGAGGCAGCCTTGAATATGATATGTCGCCATATAGAGCATTTCTTCTGAAACGGAAGATATATTTTCTTCTTGCATCCATATTTCAAGATATTTTTCTTCGATGATGTCATACATATGCTCTTGAAATTTGTGGTCAATTCCCTTTCCGAAAAAAAGCAAACGGCTTAGGGCAGGATTTTCATAAATATAATCAATAATGGAATTATAAATATTTTCGTAATGACCTGCTGGATTATCGTTAATAAATTTAGTGAACTCAGATATAGCGTCATGTTCCATTTGCTCATATAAGTCATACACATCATGGTAGTGCGAATAAAAAGTAGCTCTATGTATGTCTGCCTTGTTGACTAATTCCTGTACTGTAATTTTTTGAAGTTCCTTATCAAGCATTGCGTCAGCAAGAGCAGACTGTAATGCTTTTATTGTCTTTTTGACCCGCCTATCATGTTTATTCATAGTTTTCTCCTTTAAACAACAGTTTCGAGCGGCAGTGTCGTTTAGGCAACAATTATAGATAAAATTGAAGATAGAAAAACGACACATGTTATAGTATACTGCTTGTTGTACGGATATGTCAATCTGAATACTATAAAATTCCAAGGCAATGGAGGTAACCATGACACAAAAACAAATTGAACGCAAATCGCTGATAGTAAGCTGCATTGTAAACTTAATAATGGCAATAGGTGGGTTTTGGATTTTTTCGATAACAAATATTCAAGCTCTGTTTTTAGACTGTTCCTTTTCAATGATTGCTTCCTGCTCTTGTTTGGCAGCATTGGAAATTTCAAAAATTAGTAATAAAAAGACAAAGAATTACCCGGACGGTCTTTATTTTTTAGAGCCATTATATTCTATTTTTAGAACTTTATTAACATTGGTGCTGCTGTTTTCTTCTGTTGCTCGTACTGCAAAAGCAGCATGGGGGTATTTTGTATATGGCGTTGGAACCCCTTTGATGATTGAACCTGTAATTCCTTATGAGATACTTATGTGTATCATATGTTTTGGGCTGTCTTTTTTTAACAGAAGCCAGAGCCGTAAAACTAATGATTCCAGTACACTTTTAGCAACAGAATCGAAAGGAAATTTTATCGACGGCATATTATCTTTGGGCGTAGCACTGTCTGCGTTCTTGATAAAACTGATAGATATTAACGGAAGTTTGGGTTTTCTTCATTATACTGGAGATTTTTTCATTACGACAATTATAGTCTTGCCTGCAATAAAAGAACCGATAAGTGTTTTCATATCTTCTTTCCGCGAATTGTCAGGAGGGTTGACAACGAATCAGGAACTAAAAAGAACAGTTTTCCAATTTGTAGAAAAGAATCTTAGCGGTATTATGACATTGCAAAAATGTGACATATATAAAATTGGTATGCACATAAAAGTTTACATTTATATTACCAATAATATTGATTATAAAAAAATACAAACTGTCAAAAGGAATATCTTGAAAGATATATGTCCTATTTACGAAAATGCTGAAATTGTTTTTTGTGAATGGTAAAATGTGATACCAGGAGAAGATAATTAAAGTAGCGAAACGAGTTAAGACCTGCGCATAGAGTTGTTGTTACTTTGAATTATAAACAAGCAACCGTAAACCATGCACCGCCCTATGTGGGAGAAAGGGGGAATCATCTATGCCTTGCACAGAAGCATACAAGGAACATATCATGTATACGTTCAATGGCTTTTGCAAGACCGTCATACGCTTTGCGGCACTCAACGCATGGCGTGATAGGAGCAGACGGCGGCAAAAAGAAATATCCCTTGAATACCTCACAGAAGAAAAGTTTTACCCTTTAGGCACGACAGACGAATATTTTGAAGCACCCTATGAAGAATATCCCATTACGATATGCGGTCAGACAGTTATCCTCACCAATGGGGAACTTGCCACCGCCCTGTTATCTCTGCCGGAAAGAAAGCGGGAAATTATTTTCCTTTACTTTTTCGGAGATTATACACAACAGGAAATCGGGGAAATGTACGGACGCTGCCGGAGTACGGCGTGGCATCACATACACAGTGCCTTGCAAATGCTGCATAAAGAAATGGAGGTGCTTTTCCGTGAGGAATCCTAAACTTGTGCCGTATGAAACGATTGTCCGGGCGACCAGCGGCGAGCCGGAAGCCATTGACGAGGTTTTGCGGCATTACAGCAAGCGAATCCGGCTTGCTTCCCTTGAAAACGGACACGTCAACAAGGACACCGAGGACAATATCAAACGGCGGCTTATCGCTGCCCTGTTCCAGTTCCGCTTTGACGGACAGCCTACCTAACAGGAGGTGAGATTTGTCGCAAAAATAGTCATGCTTATATTTAACGACACAGAAGAAAAAGCGGTTGAGAAAGCCATAGCCGCCCTTGCGGATATGATACCGCTGGAAGCCATGCAGCCGCCCCACTCCCCGGCACTTACTTTTCCGGGATTGGAAATAAAATTGCACCAACGCCGGGTATTAAAAAACGGCACAGACATTCCCCTCACCCGTTTAGAGTACGGCGCACTCTGCTACCTTGCCGCCAGTCCGGGGCGGGTATTCACAAAGGCGCAAATCTTTGAAGCCGTGTGGAGCATGGAAAGCGAAAGCTGCCAGTCAAGCGTGTCAAATGTGATATGCAATCTACGGAAAAAGATAGAGCCGGACAGCGGCAAGCCCACTTACATAAAAACCGTTTTAGGCGTGGGCTACAAGTTTGCTTCCGGGGAATGATAACAGAATAACCGCCGCCCATCAGCGGCAGCCAAAGACAGGAAATCAAGAAAAGGTTTCCTGTTTTTTTGCGCCCAAAACCAAGCCGGATTTTGCACCGTAATAAAATAATTCAACTACTTTCTGAAAACATTGCCTAAATTTCCTTTTTTCCCGTAGTAGGTAATAAGGGGAAAAATAATTGCCGGAAAGTTTGGCGTTTTTTGAAACTGTCCGTATATCACTACAAAACGGAACTGATTTCAAGCCAAAAAAGGCTTCCAGTTTTCCGTTTTTGTCAAATGCTGTTGTGAAAACACGAAAAGAAATTCCGGGGAACTTTGCCAGATTTGCCTTGCCGTGCGTAGTAAGTAATAGAGGGAGAAATACCGCCGCATAGTTGGCAGAATCCACGCCGAGCAAGCCGGGGGTATCAGCAAAAGCCCACACAGAGGAAGCCGCCACTTTCTTAGAGCAAGATTCTACCACAGTACCAAATTTCGCCTACCGGCTCATTTTGTCCTATGGGAATCTTGTTGGGGTTGCCACCCCAAGCCCGCCTTTTTGCGGCTTGCGCCGCTTGAAAAAATCCACCCACGAAAGGAGGTTCACAGCCATGAAAAGATACAACACGCCCCACCGAAGCCGGGTAATCAAGACACGCTTGACCGAGGAAGAATACGTTGAGTTTTCCGAGCGTGTCACCCTCTGCAAAATGAGCCAAGCCGAGTTTATCCGGCAAGCCCTTATCAAGTCAAGCATACGCCCCGTCATTACCGTTTCCCCGGTCAATGATGAACTGCTTTCTGCCGTGGGGAAACTTACAGCCGAGTACGGGAAAATCGGCGGCAACTTGAACCAGATTGCCCGCTGTCTGAACGAGTACGGCGCACCCTATAACACCCTCTCAAAAGAGGTACGAGCCGCCACAGCGGAGCTTGCCGCCTTGAAGTTTGAAGTCTTGCAGAAAGTAGGTGAAGCCGTTGGCAACATTCAAACATATCAGCTCTAAAAATGCCGACTATGGAGCGGCTGAACAGTACCTAACCTTTGAGCATGACGAGTTTACCATGAAGCCCACTCTTGATAAAAATGGGCGGCTTGTTATCCGTGACGATTACCGCATTTCCTCTCTGAATTGCGGTGATGAAGATTTTGCAATCGCCTGTATGCGCTCTAATCTCAAATACGGCAAGAACCAGAAACGGGAGGACGTAAAGAGCCACCATTACATTATCAGTTTTGACCCCCGTGACGCACCCGACAACGGCTTGACGGTTGACCGGGCGCAAGCGTTGGGCGAGCAGTTCTGTAAAGAGCATTTCCCCGGACACCAAGCCCTTGTATGCACCCACCCGGACGGGCATAACCACAGCGGCAACATTCATGTGCATATCGTAATCAATTCCCTACGGATTGCGGAAGTACCACTATTGCCCTACATGGAAAGACCAGCCGACACAAGGGAGGGCTGCAAGCACCGTTGTACGGACGCAGCTATGGAATATTTCAAAGCGGAAGTCATGGAAATGTGCCACCGGGAAAACCTCTATCAGATTGACTTGCTGAACGGGAGCAAGAGCCGAGTTACCGAGCGTGAGTATTGGGCGAAGCGGAAAGGACAAGCCGCACTGGATAAAGAGAACGCTTCCCATGCCGCCACGGGAGAGCCGCCTAAACAGACCAAGTTTGAAACCGACAAGGAAAAGCTAAGGCAGACCATACGGAAAGCCCTTGCCGCCGCTGCCACCTTTGACGACTTTTCCTCTCTGCTGCTTCGGGAGGGCGTGACCGTCAAAGAGAGCCGGGGGAGATTGAGCTATCTCACGCCGGACAGGACGAAGCCCATCACCGCCCGGAAACTGGGTGATGATTTTGACCGTGCCAACCTACTGGAAGCACTCACCATAAACGCACAGAACGCCGCCAGAGCCGCCGAAACGCCCCTACCCAAACAGGAATACCCCCGCAGCATAAAAGACCGCTTACAGCGCAACAAAGCCGCTGTAAACGCCCCGAAAAATGACGGAGTACAACGCATGGTAGACTGGGAAGCGAAACGAGCCGAGGGCAAGGGTATAGGATATGACCGCTGGGCGGCTGTTCACAATCTAAAGCAAATGGCGGCGACCATGAGCGTTTACGAGGAATCCGGCTTTTCTTCCCCGGAGGAACTGGAAACCGCCCTTGCCGCCGCCAGTGCTGGACTGCATGAAGTGACCGGGAAGCTGAAAGCCGTGGAAAGCACCTTGCGGGAGAAAAAGGACTTGCAGAAACAGCTATTAGCCTACATCAAGACCAAGCCAGCCCGTGACGGACTTAGGGCGCAGAAAACGGAGAAAGCCCGGAGAGCCTACCGGGAGCAGCACGAAAGCGAGTTTATCATTTCCGAATCTGCCGCCCGGTATTTCAAGGCACAGGGCATTACCAAACTGCCAGCTTCCAAGACCTTACAAACGGAGATTGAGCAGCTTACCAAAGAGAAAAACGCCCTTTACAACGAGTACCGGGAGAAGAAAGAGAACGTCCGGGAATTGCAGACCGTGAAAAGCAATCTTGACAAAATATTGCGCCGTGAGCCGGAACGGGGAAAGGGGCGGGAAAATGAACGGCAAACGCCCATACATGGACTACCAGCAACATAGAGCCGCCCGCCGCCTTGTGCATGAGTGCTGCAACTACGATAACGGCAACTGTATCTTGCTGGATAACGGCGAGCCTTGCGTATGCGTCCAGAGTATCAGCTATTCGCTTATATGCCGCTGGTTTAGGATAGCCGTGCTGCCGCTGGACGGGAAACTGGAAGCCGCCCTACTCCACCGGGCAGACAGGAAACGCTGTACCGAGTGCGGCGGGTATTTTCTCCCTAAGTCAAACCGTGGGAAATACTGCCCGGATTGCGCCGGACGCATGAAAAGAATCAAAGCCGCACAGCGCAAGCGGAAACAGAGGGATAAATGTCACGCTTTAGGATATTCCAAACCCCCGTAAATCAAGGCTTTTTTGACCGCCCTCAACGGGTAGACGATATTTATATCCTTTACCCCCGAAAACGGCGTTCTAAAGCGTAACAGAAGCCCAAAACAGACCAAAGGAGGAACGAATGGCAGACAACCGCAAATATTACTACCTAAAGCTGAAAGAGAGCTATTTTGATGAGGACGCTATCGTGCTGCTGGAAAGTATGCAGGACGGTATGCTCTACTCAAACATTCTCTTGAAGATGTACCTAAAATCGCTGAAAAACGGTGGAAAGCTCCAGCTTGCCGAGAATATCCCCTACACCGCACAGATGATAGCCACCATCACCCGCCAGCAAGTCGGCACAGTGGAGAGGGCTTTGCAGATTTTTATGAAACTGGGGCTTGTGGAACCCTTGCAGAACGGGGCTTTGTACATGAGCAACATAGAACTCTTAATCGGTCAGTCCTCTACCGAGGGGGAGCGGAAACGCCGTGCAAGGCTGGCTTTGCAGGAACAAAAGGCATTGCCGGAAGCCGTGGCGGACAAACGTCCACCAGCCGTGGCGGACATTTGTCCACCAGAGATAGAGATAGAGAAAGAGATAGATATAGAGTTAGAGATAAAGAGAGAGGGAGAGCTAAAGAAAGGACAGAACGCCCCCGCCCCTTTTGGCAGATACAAAAACGTCATTCTGTCAGAAAAAGAGCTTGCGGAGCTGCAAGAGGAGCTTCCCGGCAAATGGGAATATTACATTGACCGTCTATCCGGCTATATCGCTTCCAGCGGGAAGAACTACAAGAACCATGCCGCCACTATCCGGCGTTGGGCGGCTGATGACAAGGCAAAGGGGAAGCCGAAAAAGGGAATCCCCGATTATTCCTACAAAGAGGGCGAGAGCCTTTGACCGCATAGACACAACGCCCCGTAAACAGGGCGTAAAAGACCATGAACAAGGAGGACGATTTTATGTGTGATTATGATAACGCCATTTTCCGGCTTGCCACGGCACAGGAAACAGAGCCGGAGGACTACACGGGCGAGGACGGGCTTTTATATTGCGGGAGCTGCCGCCAGCCCAAAGAAGCCTATTTCCCGGAGGGCAAGACCTTTTTCGGACGTGACCGACACCCCAAAGAATGTGACTGCCAGAGAAAACGCCGGGAAACGCTGGAAGCCGCAGACAGGGAATACAAGCACCGGGAGGAAGTGGAACGGCTGAAACGAAAGGGATTTACAGACCCGGCTATGCGGGAATGGACGTTTGAAAACGACAATGGGAAATGCCCCCAAATGCACAAAGCCCATGCTTATGTAGAGTGTTGGGAGGAAATGAAAGCCGGAAATATCGGCTATCTGTTGTGGGGCATGGTAGGCACAGGCAAGAGCTATTTTGCCGGGTGTATCGCCAACGCCCTCATGGAGAAAGAAGTTTCCGTGTGCATGACAAACTTTGCCCTTATCCTCAATGACCTTGCCGCCAGCTACAAGGACAGGAACGAGTACATAGCCCGCCTTTGCAGCTTCCCTCTGCTTATCCTTGACGATTTCGGCATGGAGCGTGGCACGGAATACGGGCTTGAACAGGTTTACAACGTGATTGACAGCCGATACCGCAGCAGAAAGCCGCTGATTGTCACAACAAATTTGACGCTGGAGGAATTGCAGAACCCGGAGGACACCGCCCACGCCCGCATTTATGACCGCCTTACAGAAATGTGTACCCCCGTCCGCATTACCGGGGAAAATTTCAGAAAAGCCAGAGCAAGGGAGAAAATGGAACGCCTTAAAAAGCTGCTGAACGGAAAGGAGATTTGCCTATGACCGACACCATGAAAAAAGACCGCCCCACCCGCCGCCCGGATTGCGTGACAGAAGTACGCCGGGGGAACACCGTCCTTGTGGTTTCCGGCTATTTCAAACAAGGCACTACCGCCACCGCCGCCGACAAGATGATGAAAGTGCTGGAAGCGGAAAGCGCAGCCGGAGGAACAGCCGCACACGCTATGTAATGCGATAAGCCTTAATAAAATAATGTGATATTTTTCGACATAAAGTAGCAAAAAGGACTGTACAGCAAGCCCCGCCCTATGGTATAATAAACCTACGGAATAGTGGGGCTGGCTGTCGGAAATGGAGGAAACCATGACAAGACAGACCACCCAAAAACTGATTACCGCCCTATATCCGAGATTGTCGCACGAGGACACGCTCCAAGGCGAATCCAACTCCATAAGCAACCAGAAGCGAATCCTTGAAGCCTACGCAAAACAGAACGGCTTTTCCAACCTCAAATGGTACACGGACGACGGATTCTCCGGGGCAAATTTCCAAAGACCCGGCTTCCAGTCCATGCTTGCCGACATTGAAGCGGGGCTTGTGGGAACGGTTATTGTAAAGGATATGTCAAGGTTAGGGCGAAATTACTTACAAGTGGGAATGTACACAGAAATGATTTTCCCACAGAACGGCGTCCGCTTCATTGCAATCAATGACGGCGTAGACAGCGCACAGGGCGAGAATGATTTTGCGCCCTTGCGTAACATTTTTAACGAATGGCTGGTGAGGGATACGAGCAAGAAAATCCGGGCGGTAAAACGCTCAAAAGGCATGAGTGGGAAGCCTGTCACAAGCAAGCCCGTGTACGGCTACCTCATGGACGAGGACGAAAATTTCATCATTGACGGGGAAGCCGCCCCCGTGGTAAAGCAGATATACAGCCTTTGCCTTGCCGGGAACGGTCCGACCAAGATAGCCCGTATGCTCACGGAGCAGGAAATCCCCACGCCGGGAACGCTGGAATACCGCCGGACGGGAAGCACACGCCGCTACCACCCCGGCTATGAGTGCAAGTGGGCGGCGAACACCGTGGTACATATCCTTGAAAACCGGGAATACACGGGCTGCCTTGTGAACTTTAAGACCACCACACAATCCTACAAGTGCAGCAAGATTATCTACAACAGCGAGGACAAACAGGCAATCTTCGAGAACCACCACGAGCAGATAATCGACAAGGACACATGGGAGCGTGTGCAGGAGCTACGCAAGCAGCGCAAACGCCCTAACCGCTATGATGAAGTGGGCTTGTTCTCCGGCTTGCTCTTTTGTGCCGACTGCGGCAGCGTCATGTACCAGCAACGCTATCAGACGGACAAGCGGCGGCAGGACTGCTACATATGCGGCAGCTACAAGAAGCGCACGGCAGACTGTACGGCGCACTTTATCCGCACCGACCTTTTGACCGAGGGAGTGACCGAGAACCTACGGAAAGTCACCAGCTACGCCGCAAAGCACGAAGCCCGGTTTATGAAGCTGTTGACCGAGCAGACCGAGGACGGGAGCAAACGCCGGAACGCTGCCAAGAAGAAAGAACTGGAAGCGGCAGAAAAACGGATTGCGGAACTCTCCGCTATCTTCAAGCGGCTGTATGAGGACAGCGTGACCGGGCGCATATCGGACGAGCGTTTCACGGAGCTTTCGGCAGACTACGAAGCCGAGCAAAAGGAACTGAAAGAGAAAGCCGCCGCTTTGCAGAGCGAACTTTCTAAAACGCTGGAAGCCACGGCAAACGCTGAAAAGTTTATGAAAGTGGTACGCAAGTACACCAGCTTTGAGGAACTTACCCCTACCCTGTTACGGGAGTTTGTGGAGAAAATCGTAATCCACGAATCGGAAGCCCTTGACGGGAAACGCCGGGGGAAGCTCCGCAGACAGGAAATCGAAATCTATTACTCTTTTGTCGGCAAGGTAGAATTGCCCGACTAAAGCCCGACCCGTCCGGCAGTCAGCCGGACAGGGAACGGCAAAATTTTTTACACTTCTTTTACTTCTTTATCTCACATGAGCAAAATCACAGGGCATGAAACAGCTTATGGCGGGCGGCGGCGTTGCCCTGATCGGCATGACCCTTGTACCCCTGCTTTCCGGGCTGTTCGGTTAAAAAGCGCGGGTAAGAGCCTATGCAGAGCATACTTGACGCGATCACGGAATGGATAAAGGAAATCCTCATAGGAGCCATTAACGGGAACCTGTCAACTATGTTCGGGGACGTAAACGAGAAAGTCGGCACAATCGCCGCCGAGGTAGGGCAGACCCCGCAGGGCTGGAACGCGGGCATTTTCAGCATGATACGCTCATTATCGGAAAATGTCATTGTCCCCATAGCGGGGCTTGTCATTACTTACGTCCTATGCGTGGAGCTAATCAGCATGGTAACGGAAAAGAACAATATGCACGACGTTGACACATTTATGTTTTTCAAGTGGTTTTTCAAGGCGTGGGTGGCGGTGTACCTTGTCACCCACACCTTTGATATTACTATGGCAGTCTTTGACGTTGCGCAGCACGTCGTTTCCGGCGCGGCGGGGGTGATAAGCGGCAGCACAGAAATTGACGTTGCCGCCGCCCTTGCTTCCATGCAGGAGGGGCTTGACGCAATGGAAATCCCCGAACTTTTATTGCTGGTTATGGAAACAAGCCTTGTGAGCCTTTGCATGAAAATCATGTCCGTACTGATAACCGTTGTCCTCTACGGCAGAATGATAGAAATTTACCTTTACTGTTCCGTGTCGCCTATCCCATTTGCAACAATGACAAATAAAGAGTGGGGGCAGATCGGCAACAACTACTTAAAAGCCCTGTTCGCTATCGGCTTTCAAGGCTTCCTCATTATGGTGTGCGTCGGCATTTACGCGGTGCTGGTGAACAACATAACAGTGGCAGACAACCTACACAGCGCGATATTCTCCCTTGCTGCCTATACGGTGATCCTCTGCTTTTCCCTGTTCAAGTCCGGCGCACTTGCAAAGTCAATCTTTTCAGCGCACTAAAGGCGTGTCAAGGGCAGGGTGGAGATTTTCAGAGCGAAGCGGCGAAAATACGACCCGACCTTGACGCGGGAGGAACCCATAGAATAGGGACAGGCAAAGGGCAAAACTTGACCTTTGCCTTGATTACTCTTTATGGGGATTACAGGAAGCACACAGAAAGGAGGGACGAAACACCATTGAAAAGAAATACGGCATAATCTACGCCGATCCCCCGTGGAAGTACGCACAGAAGCGGCTTTCCGGCGCGGCAGAACACCACTACCCGACCATGAGCATAGAGGAACTTTGCGCGCTTCCCGTGGCTGACCTTGCGGCAGAGGACAGCGCACTTTTCTTGTGGGCGACATTCCCCCAGCTTCCCGAAGCCCTGCGGCTTATCAAGGCTTGGGGCTTTACCTATAAGACCGCCGCCTTTGTATGGCTGAAACTCAATAAAAAGTCCTACACATGGTTTTACGGCTTGGGATTTTGGACGCGGGGAAACGCGGAACTCTGCCTGTTTGCCACACGGGGACACCCAAAGAGAAAATCGGCGGGTATTCATCAATTCATTATCTCACCCATAGAGCAGCACAGCAAAAAGCCGGACATAACGCGGGAAAAAATCATTGCCCTTATGGGCGACATTCCCCGGATAGAGCTTTTCGCAAGGCAGGAAACGGCGGGCTGGGACACATGGGGGAATGAAACAAAGAACAGCATAGAGCTTTGACGGAAAGGAGGTTTTCGGTATGGCGTATGTACCCGTACCAAAGGATTTATCAAAGATAAAAACAAAAGTCGCTTTCAACCTCACGAAGCGGCAGATCGTTTGTTTCGCGGCAGCACTCATTACAGGCTTGCCGCTTTTTTTCTTGCTAAAGGACAGCGCGGGAACCAGCGCGGCGGCATTTGTGATGATTGTCGTCATGCTGCCCTGCTTCCTCATGGCAATGTACGAGAAACACGGACAGCCCCTTGAAACCGTGGTGAAAAACATCATGCAGACAAAATTTGTCCGACCAAAGGAGCGACCCTATCAGACGCAGAATTTATACGCTGTCTTGGAAAGGCAGCGGAAACTGGAAAAGGAGGTATCAGCGATTGTCAAAGGAACCAACCAAAGGCGGCGCACCGGGAAAAAGCCCCGGAACTAAGGCGAAGCGGAAACTGACCCGCAGCGAGAAGAAGCAGATCGCCGCCGCAATCAGACAGGCAAAGGGGGACGGAAAGGCGCACACCGCCCAGCAGACAATCCCCTACATCAACCTGTACCCGGACGGGATATGCCGGATAACGGAAAAGAAATACAGCAAGAGCATTGTCTACGAGGATATAAACTACCAGCTTGCACAGGCAGACGACAAGACCGCCATTTTTGAAAACTGGTGCGACTTCCTCAACTATTTTGACGCTTCCGTATCGGTGCAGCTCTCTTTCATCAATCAAGGGACGCAGCGGGAGGAAGCGGAAAAATCAATCAACATTCCGGCGCAGGACGACGCTTTCAACTCTATCCGCACGGAGTACGGGGATATGTTAAAAAGCCAGCTTTCCAAAGGGAACAACGGGCTTGTGAAGCACAAATATATCACGTTCAGTATTGAAGCGGACAACATGAGCGCGGCAAAATCCCGGCTTTCCCGTATTGAAACGGACATACTGAACAATTTCAAGGTGCTGGGGGTATCTGCCCGACCGCAGACAGGCTATGAACGGTTACAGACCATGCACGGGGTATTCCACCCGGAGGGGGAGCCGTTCAACTTTGATTTCTCATGGCTTGCCCCGTCCGGGCTTACCACAAAGGACTTTATCGCCCCGCCCTCATTCCGTTTTGGCGAGGGGCGGTATTTCCGCATGGGGCGCAAGATCGGCGCGGTGTCGTTCTTACAGATACTTGCGCCGGAGTTAAACGACCGTATTTTAGCGGATATGTTAGACCTTGAAACGGGCGTGATTGTAAACTTACATATCCACAGTATCGACCAGACGGAAGCCATTAAGACCGTCAAGCGCAAAATCACCGATCTTGACAAAATGAAAATCGAAGAACAGAAGAAAGCCGTCCGCGCCGGGTACGACATGGATATAATCCCGTCCGACCTTGCCACGTTCGGCGGCGAAGCGAAAAATCTCTTGCAGGACTTACAGAGCCGCAATGAAAGAATGTTCCTCTTGACGTTCCTTGTGGTGAACATGGCAGACACAAAAAGAAAGCTGGAAAATGACATTTTCGCGGCGGCGGGGATTGCACAGAAATATAACTGCGCCCTCACCCGGCTTGACTACCAGCAGGAAGCGGGGTTTATGTCAAGCGTCCCTATCGGTGAGAACCTTATCCCCATTCAAAGGGGACTGACAACCAGCAGCACGGCAATCTTTATTCCCTTTATCACGCAGGAGCTTTTTCAGAGGGGCGCAAGCCTTTACTATGGGCTGAATGCTCTTTCCAACAACATGATACTTTGCGACCGCAAGCAGCTTAAAAATCCCAATGGCTTAATCTTGGGAACGCCGGGAAGCGGGAAATCCTTTGCGGCAAAGCGGGAAATGACAAACGCTTTCCTCATTACGGACGACGACATTATTATCTGCGACCCGGAAGCCGAGTATTACCCCCTTGTGCAAAGATTACAGGGACAGGTGATAAGGCTTTCCCCCACCAGCCCGCACTACGTCAACCCTATGGATATAAACCTCAACTATTCCGAGGACGATAACCCGCTTGCGCTGAAAAGCGATTTTATCCTCTCCCTCTGCGAGTTGATCGTCGGCGGCAAGGAGGGCTTGCAGCCCGTGGATAAGACCGTCATTGACCGCGCTGTTAGGAACGTGTACCGTCCTTTCCTTGCGTCCCCCGACCCGGCAAAAATGCCGATTTTGGGCGACCTTTACGACGAGCTTTTGAAGCAGCCGGAGCCGGAAGCGGCGCGTATCGCGGCGGCGTTGGAGCTTTACGTTTCCGGGAGCCTTAACGTCTTTAACCACAGGACAAATGTAGAACTTAACAACCGCCTTGTCTGCTTTGACATCAAGCAGCTTGGGAAGCAGCTCAAAAAGCTGGGTATGCTGATTGTTCAAGATCAAGTGTGGAACCGCGTCACCGTGAACCGGGCGGCGAAGAAGTCCACGCGGTATTTTATGGACGAATTTCACCTGTTACTGAAAGACGAGCAGACCGCCGCTTACAGCGTCGAAATCTGGAAGCGTTTCAGAAAATGGGGCGGCATACCCACCGCGATCACGCAGAACGTGAAAGACCTCTTGGCAAGCCGGGAAGTGGAAAATATCTTTGAGAACAGCGATTTTGTCCTTATGCTCAATCAAGCGGCGGGCGACCGGGCTATCCTTGCGAAGCAGCTCAACATTTCCCCGCAGCAAATGAGCTACGTCACCCACTCCGAAGCGGGCGAGGGGCTTTTATTTTATGGAAATGTCATTCTGCCCTTTGTAGACCGTTTTCCAAAAGATACCGAGCTGTACCGTGTTATGACGACAAAGCCGGAGGAAGTGGGCGGCGCGTAACCCGCAGATTATTTTATCAGCCTTGCGCCCTCTTGGGGGCGCAGTTTGGAGGTGAACCACCATGAAGCAGTACAAAGCCCGCGATAAAATCACGCAGAAAATGAGCCGTGACGGGGCTATCGAGGTAAACGCGGCGACCGGGAAACAAAAGCGGATCAGCAAACGGGCGCGGGAAGCTGCCTTACTGAAAACGCCGGAGCAACAGGCGGCACAGGACGCACAGGCAGCGCAGCCCATACCGGGCAATCCCGCCCCGGACATATCCCCCAATGCGCCGCCCCTGCCCCATGCGCCGGGGACGGAAGCCCCACAGGACACGGGAACCGCCGAGCGCGTCTTAGAGCATATCGACGGGGCGCACACCCGTAACGCCAGCAAAAAGGCGGCAAGGAAAGCACAGGCAGAAGCCGAAAGCCGCGCCCGCACTTCCCGGCTGCAATTCACCGAGGAAGAACGGGCAACGCCGGAGCTGGAAAAATACATCAAAAAATCCGACAAAGCCGCTGACAGGCTGGACGAAGCAAGGGCGAAAATCCCAAAGGAAAAGAAACTTGTGGGGGAGCGAACCTTTGACGAAGCCACCGGGAAAGGCAAGACCCGCCTACGTTTCGAGGAACGGGAAAAGCCGCAGAACTACGGCAGCCCCCACAAGAACCCACTTTCCCGCCCCGCGCAGGAAGCGGGTATTTTCGTCCATAACAAGGTACATTCCGTGGAAAAGGACAATTCCGGCGTGGAGAGTGCGCACAAATCCGAGGAAACCGCCGAAAAAGCCGCGAAGTACGGGGCGCGGAAAGTCAAGGAGGGCTACCGCAGCCATAAGCTCAAACCCTACCGGGCGGCGGCAAAGGCTGAAAAGGCGGCGCAGAAAGCAAACGCCAACTATCTCTACCAAAAGGCACTCCATGACAACCCGCAGATCGCCGCGTCAAATCCATTCTCCCGGTATATGCAGAAGCAGCGTATCAAAAAGCAGTATGCAAAGACCGTCAAGGCACAGGGCGCAAAGTCTGTCAAGAACGCAGCGGAGAACACAAGAAAAGCCGCCAAAAAGACCGCCGAGGGAACCAAAAAGGCAATCGCATTTGTCGGGCGACACCCGGCGGGCGTATGTATCGCCATAGGTGCGCTGCTGCTTTTCATTATGATTTCTTCCGCGCTGTCCTCTTGCGGGGCTATGTTTTCCGGCATGATTAACGGCATTGTCGGGACTTCCTACACGTCGGAGGACGCGGATTTAGTCGCCGTGGAAAACAACTATGCGGCACTGGAAACGGACTTGCAGCGCAGGATTGACAATATCGAGCGCGACAACCCCGGCTATGACGAGTACCGCTATGACCTTGACAGTATCGGGCATAACCCCCATGAATTAGCGTCTTATCTGACCGCGCTTTTACAGACCTACACCCCGGCAACCGCACAAGCAGAAATACAGCGTATCTTTGAACTTCAATATACCCTCACTCTGACGGAGGAAGTGGAAATACGTTACCGCACAGAAACAAGCACAGACCCGGACACCGGGGAAACCACCACCGAGGAAGTCCCCTATGAGTATTTTATCCTCAATATCAAGCTGGAGAACAAACCCATATCCGAGCTTGCGCCGGGACTGCTTACCCCGGAGCAGCTTGAAATGTTCCGGGTGTACTTGGAAACCAGCGGAAACAAGCCCCTTATTTTCGGCGGCGGTTCCCCGGACGGGAACCCGTCGGAGGATTTAAGCGGGGTGCAGCTTGTCAACGGCACACGCCCCGGAAATACCGCCGTGGTAGACCGGGCAAAGTCACAGGTAGGCAATGTAGGGGGACAGCCCTATTGGAGCTGGTACGGCTTCAACAGCCGCGTGGAATGGTGCGCCTGTTTCGTTTCATGGTGCTACAATCAAGCCGGGAAAAGCGAGCCGCGCTTTGCCGCGTGCCAGTCACAGGGCGTACCGTGGTTCCAGTCACGGGGGCAATGGGGCGCAAGGGGCTATGAGAATATCGCCCCCGGCGACGCGATCTTTTTCGATTGGGACGGGGACGGGAGCGCAGACCATGTGGGGCTTGTAATCGGCACGGACGGGCAGCGCGTTTACACCGTCGAGGGCAATTCCGGGGACGCTTGCAAGATAAAAAGCTACCCCCTTGACTATGGCTGTATCAAAGGGTACGGCTTGATGAATTGGAACTGAACACATTTTTGACTATGAAAGGAGTTTTACATTATGGCAGCAAACAAGATTGACCGTATCAACCGGGAGATTGAAAAGACCCGCGAGAAGATCACCGAGTATCAGAACAAGCTCAAAGGGCTGGAAGCGCAGAAAACCGAAGCGGAGAATTTGCAGATCGTCCAGCTTGTGCGCTCTATGCGTCTTTCCCCGCAGGAGCTTACCGCCATGCTGCAAAACGGGGCAATCCCCGGCATGACCCCCGCGCCCGCTTCTTACGGCGCAGATAATGACGAACAGGAGGAAAACGAAGATGAAGAATAAGAAAACCCTTAAAATGCTTTTGACCCTTTGCGCCGCCCTTATCCTCATGGGCGGCTTTTCCGTCACCGCCTACGCGCAGACCCCGGAGGGGCAGGACGACGCGACCGACGACAGCGGCGTTGTCTACGAGGAACCCGAAAAGGAAGAACCCCTTACCCCGGACGGGAACGCGACGCTGGTTGACGATTTCGGCGGCAACAAGCAGCTTATCACCGTGACGACAAAAAACGGAAATTACTTTTATATCCTCATTGACCGGGACGACGAGGGAGAAAACACCGTACATTTCCTCAATCAAGTGGACGAAGCCGACCTTATGGCACTGATCGAGGACGGGAACACGAAAGCAGAACCGCCCGCCGTTTGCAGTTGTACCGATAAATGCGAAGCCGGAAAGGTAAATGTAAGCTGCCCTGTCTGTAAGGACAACATGACCGCTTGCAGCGGCAAGGCAGCGGAGCCGGAAACGGAGGAATCCACAGAGCAGCCGGAAAAGAAAAACAGCACGGGCGGGCTTTTGGTATTCCTCATTGTGGCACTTCTTGGCGGTGGGGGCGCGTTCTACTACTTTAAGATTATGAAGCCCAAACAGGACGTAAAGGGCGGCACAGACCTTGACGATTTCGATTTTGATGATTACGACGAGGACGAGCCGGAACCCGACGAAACCGGGGACGACGGGGAAACGGAGGACGAGGAAGCATGACCCTGTTCACCGACAACCCCTTAGAAAGAATGATGATACAGAAACCGGGCGACGGGCGGCGTGGAAAATCGCCGCCCGCTTCCATTCCCCCACGCTGCAAGGGCTGTCCCTACAACCGGGAGCCGCCTTGTGTGGGGTACTGTATCAAGAAGCTGACAGAAAAAAACACGGGAAAATGAAAGGAGGATTTTTAAGTGCAGTTAGTGATTGCAGAAAAGCCCAGCGTTGCGGCAAGTATCGCCGCCGCGCTTGGCGTTAAGGAAAAGAAAGACGGATATATCGAGGGCGGGGGCTACCTCATTTCTTGGTGTGTCGGTCATTTGGTGGAGCTTGCGGAAGCTGCCGCCTACGGGGAGCAGTATAAAAAGTGGAGCTATGAGAGCTTACCCATTCTGCCGGAGGAATGGCAGTACACCGTCGCCACCGACAAAAGCAAACAGCTCAAAACCTTAAAGGAGCTTATGCACCGCGCCGACGTTTCCGAAGTGGTGAACGCCTGCGACGCTGGGCGCGAGGGGGAATTGATTTTCCGCTTTGTGTACGGCGTGGCAAAATGCAACAAGCCTATGCGCCGCTTGTGGATTTCCTCAATGGAGGACGCGGCGATCAAGGCGGGCTTTGCAGACTTAGGGGACGGGCGGGACTATGACGCGCTCTATGCTTCCGCATTGTGCCGCGCAAAAGCCGACTGGATCATTGGTATCAATGCGACGCGCCTTTTCTCCTGCCTGTATCACAAGACCTTGAACGTGGGGCGGGTACAGACCCCCACACTGAAAATGCTGGTTGAGAGGGGCGAAGCAATCTCCCATTTCAAGAAAGAAAAATATTACCATGTACGCCTTGACTTATCCGGCGCGGAAGCAGCCAGCGAAAGGATTTCGGATAAACCGGGAGCCGATACACTGAAAGCGGCTTGTGAAGCGGAAACGGCGGTTTGTGTTTCCCTCACCAAAGAGAAAAAGACCACCGCCCCGCCGAAGCTCTTTGACCTCACTTCTTTACAGAGGGAAGCCAATAAAATCTACGGCTACACGGCGAAACAGACCCTTGACCTTGCACAGACCTTGTATGAAAAACGGCTGCTTACCTATCCCCGGACAGACAGCGCATTTCTGACCGACGACATGGGGGACACGGCGGCAAAGACTGTTACCATGCTGTCCGGCAAGCTGCCTTTTATGGAGGGTGCAGAAATTACCCCGGACGTTTCCCGGACGCTTGACAGCAGCAAAGTTTCAGACCACCACGCCATTATCCCCACTATGGAGCTTGCAAAGACCGACCCTGCCGCCCTGCCGGAAAGTGAAAGGAATATCCTCACCCTTGCCGGGGCGCGTCTTATTTTCGCTGCCGCCGAGCCGCATATCTTTGAAGCGGTCACGGCGGTTTTCTCATGCGCCGGTACGGAGTTTACGGCACGGGGAAAGACAGTGCTTGCGGGCGGCTGGAAAGAGCTTGAACGCCGCTACCGGGCAACCCTCAAAGGCAAGCCCGACCCGGAGGATATGGAGGAAGCAAACACCCTGCCGGAGCTTTCCGAGGGACAGACCTTTACAAGCCCTACGGCAAAGGTGACGGAGCATTTCACAACGCCGCCGAAGCCCCACAGCGAAGCAACCCTCTTGTCGGCAATGGAACGCGCCGGGAACGGGGACACCGACCCGGACGCGGAACGCCGGGGGCTTGGCACACCCGCCACCCGCGCCGCCGTCATTGAAAAGCTGGTGAAGTCCGGCTTTGCAGAACGCAAGGGAAAGCAGCTTATCCCCACGCAGAACGGAGCCGCCCTTGTGTCTGTCCTGCCGGATATGCTGACTTCCCCGCAGCTTACCGCCGAATGGGAAAACAATCTGACGCAGATCGCAAAGGGAGCCGCCGACGCTGGGGAGTTTATGCAGCGCATTGAAGCTATGGCGCGGGAGCTGGTAAAAGAGAATACCGCCGCCGACAAAAGCAAGGCGGATTTCACGGGCGGGGAGGAAAAGCCCTCTATCGGCAAATGCCCCCGGTGCGGCTGTCCCGTCCATGAGGGCAAGAAAAATTTCTACTGCTCTAACCGGGAATGTGCTTTTACCATGTGGAAAAACGACCGTTTCTTTGAGGAAAGGAAAGTCACCTTTTCCGTAAAGATTGCCGCCGCCCTCTTAAAATCCGGCAAGGCGAATGTCAAGGGCTTGTATTCCCCGAAAACAGGCAAAACCTACGACGGAAGCATTGTTTTAGCTGATACGGGCGGGAAGTACGTCAACTACAAGATAGAGATACCGAAGAAAAAATAAGTTTCGTAGCAAGCATAGGAAAAGAGTACCCTTTTCCGTAAATCCCCTTTCGCCGCTGACGCGCCGGACGGGGATTTTGCTTGTTGGGAAGTGTCCCAAACCCTCTTGAAAAAATAAAAATCTTGGCAGAAAACGCGGGTGCTGCAAGGCAGACCGGGCAACAATAAAAGAGCAGCTTCCGCAATGCTGCCATAAAAGAAAGGAGAAAATGCAAATGAGCGAAACATTTTCAGTTTTAATTGACAGCCGCAGCCGCTTTGAAACCGGGCAACCGGGCGGCGAATGGCTTTCCATGCCGACCACTACGGAGCAGCTTCACGCGGCTATGAAAAGCGTCGGCATTTCTGCGGAGAACCCGCAGGAGTTTTTCATCAACGGATTTTCCAACACCGAGCAATGCCCCTTTGACGTGCCGCTTTCCGTGGTACAGGACAGCACCATTGACGAGCTGAATTATTTGGGGAAGCTCTTAGAAATGCAGAGCGACGACGACCGGGATAAATTCACGGCGGCGGTAACGCTGGGGGAACACGCCGGGAGCGTGAAAGACCTTATCAACCTTGCGCAGAACCTTGACTGCTACTGGATTTATCCCACTGTCCGAAGTGAAACCGACTACGGTTATTACCTCATTGACGAGCTGGACGAATTGGAGCTGCCCGAAGAAGCAAAGAAATATTTCAAGTATGAGAAATACGGACGGGACGCGGTACAGAAAGACCGGGGACAGTTTACCGATCAAGGCTATATCTACAACAACGGCAACACCTTTTCACAGTGGTACAACGGGCGGGAAAATGACATACCGAAAGAATACAGGGTAATGAGCTTCCCGGAGCCGGAACGCCCTACCCCGGATAAGCTGGAAAAGGACGAAGCCGCGCCGGAGCAGGAGGAACCCCAGCCGGGAACGCCGACAGGTTCCCCGCCACCGCCGCGCCCGGTGAACCCGATCATTCTTACCGCCGACAAGCCCGCTGAAAAGATCAAGGAGATCACAGACCGCTTGGAGCAGGGTATCACGGAATTATTTGACAGTGAACGCTACAAGGAATATCTGCAAGTCATGTCAAAGTTCCACAATTACAGCTTCAACAATACGCTGCTGATCGCCATGCAGAAGCCCGACGCTTCCCTTATCGCCGGATTTAACGCATGGAAAAATAACTTTGGCAGGAACGTAATGCGCGGGGAGAAAGGCATACGCATACTTGCCCCGTCGCCGTACAAAATCCGGCAGGAGGTAGAAAAGAAAGACCCGCAGACAGGAAAAACGGTAATAGGCAAGGACGGGAAGCCCGTCACCGAAACAAAGGAAATCCAAATCCCCGCCTATAAAGTTGTCGCCGTTTTCGACGTGTCGCAGACCGAGGGGCGGGAGCTTCCCAGCATTTCCGCAAACGAGCTGACCGGGGACGTGGAGCAGTACGAGGATTTTTTCGCCGCGCTGGAAAAGACCTCTCCCGTGCCTATGGGCTTTGAGAAGATCGAGGGCGGCGCACACGGCTACTACCACTTGGAGGAAAAGCGCATTGCCATTGACGAGGGCATGAGTCAGCTTCAGAACCTAAAGACCGCTATCCATGAGATCGCCCACGCGAAGCTGCACGACATTGACCTCAACGCCCCGGAACAGCCGGACAGACCCGACCGCCGCACCCGTGAGGTACAGGCTGAAAGTATCGCCTATACCGTGTGCCAGCACTACGGGCTTGACACTTCCGACTATTCCTTTGGGTACGTCGCCGGGTGGAGCAGCGGGCGGGAGCTTGCGGAGCTGAAAACGTCCCTTGAAACAATCCGCGCCACCGCCGCCGAGATCATCAACAGCATTGACGGTCATTTTGCGGAGCTGCAAAAGGCGCGGGAAGCACAGAAAGCGCAGGAAGCAGAGAAAGAGCCGACACCCGACCTTACGGCAGAGCCGACCGTTACAATCCTTTACAGCGAAAGCCCCCAGCTACGGGAGGGCGACACATTCCCCCTGTCCCGCGCCAATGACCTTATCGAAGCCATTGACGAAGCGAACCTTGCAAGCCCCGGCTACGATAAAACCGAGTTCCGCATTGATTATGTGATGAACGGCATACCCGACCACTACGAGGGGCGGCAGGATTTAGGCGACGGGGAGGGCGCATTGATAGAGCATATCGAAAAGTATCATACCTACTATGCCAATGATCCGAATTGGGAAAATTATCTTTTACAGCATGAGGGCAAGGAAGCACTGGAAGCCGACAAGGAACACCGGGCAATGCTGCTGAATGAATTTATCCCCTATCTGAAACTGCATTGTAACCTGTCCGAAATGGAGCGTATCGCCGGGGAAACCCTGCAAAACGGGGACAATCTGACACCCACCGAAACCGCCTACCATACCGCCATACAAGCCTATGTTGCCGAGTGCCGGGGGCTTGTCAATCAAGGCGAATACAGCTTGCCGCCTGTCCCCCAGCTCAAAGATTTTGACGTAGAGCTTGCCGCCTACAAGGAGCACGTCAAGGAAGAAATCGCGCAGGAAGCAGCCGCCGCAGGAATGACCGTGGAGGAATACGCCGCCAACGGGTACGAGCCTTACGCCGCCCCAGAGCCGGAAGCAGCGCAGACCGCCACGCCGGAAAGCCCCGTTTCTGAAAAAGCAGACGCGCCGGAACAGGCAGGACAGACCGCCGACAAGCCCCTTACGGATTTACAGAAAAAAGCGGTTGAAATCGCCGGGAAGTACGAAGCTCTCCCCTTGCAGGACAAGATCGGGATTGTCGCACAGGCTTTCGGCAGCACGGAGGGAAAAATAGAAACTTCCCCCTGTACCGGGAAATGGCGCGGGACAAGCGACATATCTATCAACTTTGACAATGGCGCGTCCCTCTTTATCGGCAACCACAGGACACCGCAAGCCAAAACCGCAAGGGTGCAGAATGAATGTGTCAATGCCGCGCTGGTACGGTATAATCCGGAGATCATAGCCGCAACAAAGGAAGCCGCCATTTCCGCACTTAGGGCGCGGGAAACAAAAGACAATGAGATTGCCGCACAAAAGGGATTGAAGCCCTATACCCTGCTGAATGTGGAATTTAACGACGGTACGGACGAAAAAAGCAGCGGACACATGGGCTGGTATTATGTGACGCTTGCCGTTGGCGGTGAAATCCATTCCCACATAGAAACCGGGCTGAATTATGCCATATCAGACGGGAAAGTAAGTGAAAACCCCACAAGGGAAGATTATTTTGTGGCGGGAGCCTTGAAAGAAACTGATGTTGACTATGTTTTCAACAACGTGGGCTTTTCCTCAACCTCTGACCTGTATTCGCTTCCGATCAGCGGGGAAGTCCGGGAACGTGCGGAAAAGACCCTTGCAGAACGGAGCGGGGCGCAGACGGAGAAAGCCGCCGACCCGCAGAGCCACGCAGCGGAGCAGCCGGAGCCGACGGAAACAAAGGTTACATACTACCCGATCAACGAAGCGGCGGCGAAACGCGCAAAGCAAGCGATCAGCTTTTCCGACTACAAGCCCGGAAGCGCAACGGCAGAATACCGCCACTATGTAGACGAAGCCGCCGAGCTTGCCGCAAGGCAGAAAAAGCGCGTTGACCCCTCTTTCCATGAGAAGATCGACGGGCTGCTTGACGCTTACGCCCGGAAGCTGGCGGCGAACATGAATAAGGGCTACGAGATCACCGCCCGCGTCCCGTCTATTATGATTGCCGGGGGAAGCAATTTCCCCGTCCGCAAAAAGGAGAAGCAGAACGCCGCCGCAGATAAGAACATGGAGGAATACCGGGAGATACAGGGCTTGCTTGACAAAATCCGCAGCACGGGCATGGGCGGTATCAGTGCCGACGACCCCAACGCCGTTTCTAAGCTGGAAAGCAAACTTGCAAAGCTGGAACAGGCGCAGGAAACCATGAAAGCGGTCAACGCCTACTACCGCAAGAACAAGACACTTGACGGCTGCCCCCATTTATCCACGGAGCAGATCGAAAAGCTGAAAGAAGCCATGTCCGGCAGCTACCGGGCGAACCCGAAACCCTTTGAGAGCTACCAGCTATCCAACAACAACGCGGAGATACGCAGATTAAAAGACCGCATTACCGCCCTCACCCGCAGGAAAGAGCTTGGATATGTGGGCTGGGAGTTTGACGGGGGACGTGTGGAAGCCAACACAGCGGATAACCGCTTGCAGATTTTCTTTGATGAAAAGCCGGATAAGGAGATACGGGAGGAATTAAAGGGGAACGGCTTCCGCTATGCGCCCAGCGCGGAAGCGTGGCAGCGGCAGCTAAACGACAACGCGATCTACGCCGCCGACCGTATTAAGTGCATACAGCCCCTTACCGGGGAACGCCCCACCGAGTTACAGAAACGGGCAAGGCAGGAAGCCGCCGCAGAGAGAACCGCCGCCCCGGAGCAGCCGCAGGAGGAAGCACAGGGCGCGGAGCCGGGGGAAGCCGCCACGCCGGAAACCTTTTACAAGGTGCGACAGAACCCGTACAGCGACAGCCGGGAAAACAGCTATCTCTTGCAGGAGTATGTGGCGCAGGATAACGGCATGGCGAAGCTGGGGGATATTCTCTACAAGGGAACCCCGGAGAAATGCCGGGAGCTTTTGGGGAAGCTGGAAACCGGGGAGCTGACGCAGGGCGACGTGAAAGAGCTTTATGCAAAAGCACGGGAAGCACAGCCCGCCGCAGAGCCGGGGACGTTGCCCGACCCGACGATCAGCGTCGGGGATATGAAGCAATACGGCTATTCTTGGGACGGTATGCTGCCCCTGCGGGAAACCGCAGCCACAGAGCTTTTTGAAAAAGAGGATATGCAGATATTCCTGCTCCACGGCGACGGGAGCGAAAGCATAGCAGACAGCGCGGAGGACATAAAGAGCCACGCAGACCGGGGCGGCATTATGGGCGTACATAAGGAGGATTGGGAAGCCCTGCGCGAATACCGGGAAATGAAACAGGAATTAGCGGAGGGCGCACCAGCAAAGGAAGTACATCTGCTTTACGGGAAAGAGGACGCTTTCGGCATTTACCAGCTAAAGGACGGAGCGGGTATGCGGGACTACCATTTTGAGCCTTACGACCGCCTGCAGGCGGCGGGGCTTTCCGTAGACGCAACGAATTATGACCTCATCTATACCGCCGAGCTTACGCCGGGGACTTCCCTTGAAGATATTTATACCCGTTTCAATATCGACCACCCCAAAGATTTTAGGGGACACAGCCTTTCCGTGTCGGATATAGTGGTGCTTCATCAGAACGGGGAGAACACGGCGCATTATGTTGACAGTATCGGCTACCGGGAAGTGCCGGAGTTTTTACACGGGCAGAACCCCATGAAGCATATCGAGGACACGATCGAGCAGAACGACAACCACTTTGACGGTGTTATCAACAACACGCCTACCGCTGACGAACTGGAAGCAAAGGCGAGAAGCGGCGGGCAGATCTCCCTTGCCGAGTATGCCGCCGCGCTGAAAGCGGAAAAGGAACAGGGCAAAAAAGCGGAGCCGGGGAAAAAGCCGGAAAAGAAGCCCTCTATCCGGGCGCAGCTCAAAGCCGACAAGGAACGGGCGGCGCAGAGGAAACAGGCAAGGAGTAAGTCGCAGGACTTGGAAAGGAGCTGACCCTATGGGGAAACTGAATAAATTTGAAGATGTGGACGTGCTGGCTTCCCTTGAAGCCATTCTGAAACAGAACACGGGATTTTATCAGAGCGATTTTGATATTGATAAACAGATCATTGCGGAAAAGGCGGCAAGCCCCAACAAGGAGGATAAAACCCTTTTGTGGCTTTCCCGCCCGTCCGGGACGTACTGCTTTCGGGAGCGCGACGTTTTTATCAGCGACACCGCCCCTAACAATACATGGCGTTTCTACAAGGAGCAGACCCGCGACCATATCCTTGCGTATGCCGTGGAGCTGACCGGGGTACAGGACGGGAAGATCAAGGGCAACCTGTACGAGCTGGACTATGAAAATCACTATGAGCGCGTCAAGGACAACACCCTTGCCGCCGGGACGGTGACGCTTGTTTACGAGCATGGGACGCGGGAGCAGCCCGCAGACCGACGCTTTGACGGTTATCCCGACCCCCAGCTTGGGAAGTTTGAACGCTTCGAGGTACAGCCCAAAGACCCGGAAGCCCTGCAATTTCTGTTACGGGAGGAAAAGGAAAGCCGGGATAAGCTGAAACCGGGGGATTTCGGGGAACATATCGCCGCATTGCATGAGGGCATGATCGACCGGGAAGCGCGGCGCATTGTGGCAGACATGAAAAAGCTGTCTGCCCCCAACAGCCCGGACAAATCGCATTTCATGGTGGAGCTGTCCCCGTCCTTTGAACGGCTTGCTTCCACAAAGGACACGGAACGGCTTTTCTCCATGCTGCCCTATAAGACCCTTGCTTTTTCACAGATCAAGAACAGTTTCGGCACATACGCGCTGATCGGCAAGGACGAGAACCGGGACAGGGAGGTAAGGAAGCCCCGCCCCTCTATCCGGGCGCAGCTTGTGCAGGACGCAAAGAAAACCGCCCCGAAGAAAACGGCGGCGAAAACAAAAAATCACAGTTTGGAGGTATGAGCATGAACACATATAACAATTTCACGGTGGAGGAAACCAACCTTTTGAGTATCTACATGACAGGCAGCAAAGAGGGGCTTGTCGTGGCTATGAACGCCGCGCTGCCCTTTATGGACGGGGAAATGCGGGACTTTGCCGCCCGCACCCTTGCCAAAGTGGGACGCATGACCGAAGCGGAGTTTGCGGGGCTTGCCCTTTACCCCGCCGACGAGGTATGAGCGACATTAAGCGGCTAACGCCGCCCCAGAGCCGGAAAGTCAATACCCTTGTGCGCCGGACGTGCTGTAATTGCGACAATGGGAATTGTATCTTGCTGGACGACGGGGACGAGTGCGTTTGTCCGCAGCTTATTTCCTATTCCCTGCTCTGTAAATGGTTCCGCATTGCGGTACTGCCCGCAGACAAGGAGCTGTACGCCGAGATTTACCAAACGGGGGATATGCGCCGTTGTAGTGTATGCGGTGCGCCCTTTGCTTCCAGCTCCAACCGGGCGATTTACTGCCCGGACTGCCGGAAACGTATCACCCGCAGACAGACCGCCGAGCGCATGAGGAAACTGCGGGCGAATGTGACGCGATAGGGGCGAAATAAGCCTTGATTTATGCGGCTTTCCGGGTGGGAAAATAAAGCGGCAAGGGATTTATACCTTTCCCCCTCAAAATGCCGTTCTATTGCGTAACAATCCAATCTCTGCACCCATGAGAAAACCGGGGCGCGGTGGCTATCTGATAGCTGCCGCGTCCCGGCTTTTTTATAAATCAATCTCAACAAGATAATCATTTAATTTATATTTTGAACAAAACTCATTATGATACTTTGCCAACCACTGATACTTGGGAAACACATTTCCATTTTCTTTATATTTTTGATATGCCCTACTAATAGCACTCTTTTGTTCTTCCAAACAAATTAAAAAATGTTCATAATTATGTTGTGGCTTATTCTGATAACATATTAAACTATGCCCCAAAGACAAATAATCAAGATACCATGTTTCTTCTTCATCTTTATCTATTCCAACAAGTATTGGCGACGGGTTAAGTTCTTTATCTATCACAATTCGAGGATATTTCGCCACTTTGCTTTCTAAAGAATAGGCTTTAACTAAACCAGAGCCAAAAACAAAATGCAATTTTTCATCATAGAATAAATTCCCTTTGGCAATCCCACCTCTAAAGAATATATCTTCTTTAACATATTGAATAAGAAATGTACTCAGCCCATAAAGCAAATTCATATATAAATTTTGCATATCTGTTTCATCTTCATAAGGAGCAAAAAAAAGAATATTGTCTGAAAAAAGCAAAGACTGAAATCGTGATAAATGTAAATTATTACCTTGCTGATCTATGGCAGTATTTCTTTTTTCTATGTATTCAGTTAAATTTGACATTATGCTATGGATTTTATCTAAATAGCAGTTTTCAGCTTGGCTATCCTTGCAACTGGTTATCAGACTTGAATATCCCAATATATCTAAAAATAATACAATATGATTTCTTACTTCCATAAGCTCACCTCACAAGTGTAATAAGCAAATTATATCACGGTGTCTTTATATTTTCTATATTTTACCGCATAATGTCTTTCTCTTTTTCCGTTTTCTTTTCTTGATGTAAAATACTGTCTATGTTCCGCTTGATAACGTCGTACTCCGCAACCTGTCTTTTCAACTTGCCATAATCGGCGTAAAGGCTTTCTTTCTGCGCTTGCAGCTTTTCATACTCCGCTTGCAGGGCGGGGACGCTGGGGAGCTTGCCGCCGATCTGCGTCGCCTTTAGTGCCTTTGCCGCCGCTTCATGGAGGATAATACCCCGTTCATGCTCTGCCCGGTATTTCTCTTTGTTCCGGGCTTTTCGGTAGGCTTCATAGAGGGGCTTTGTCTTTTGGTAGGTAGTGACGTTCTTAATCAGCAACGCCATATCCGAAAGACGCTTTTCCACTTCCTTTAGGCTGTCCCCCGCCTGTTCGCTTGCCGTGGCGATTTCCTCTATCCGGGTGAGCAGATCGGCGTACTGCTCAATCTTATTTTCGGTGAGGAAGTTCATAGTCTTTGCCGCCTGTTTCAGATTGTGGATTTTCGCCCACTGTTCATAGCCCCGGCTCTGCTGCGCCTTGATACTGTTCTCAATGTCAATGAGAAGATTAACGCCCTTACGCTCTGCCTTTGGAGCTTTGGCGGCGCGGGTGCGCTTGCCCGCTATCCGTTCCCTTATGGCTTCCTCTGTATAGTCCGCGCCGAGGGTTTTTAGGCGGGTGAAGCGTTCCTGCCCCGGTGCGCGGCATGACACATATTTTCCCGGCTTGATCTCATAGCCCGCCGCCTGTAACCGCTGCAATAGTTCCTCAAAGCTGGAAACTTGGGGAATGAGCGCGTCCACGGCGATTTTCAGCTTGCCTTTCCAGCTTGTCCCGGTTTTCTCCGCTTGGTACTCCGCATAGCTCTTTCCCTTGCTGCCCTTGCCGGGGACGACCACGGAAAGCCCGTTGTCCCGACATAGCTTGTCGCTCATGTTCCGTATGCCATAATACGTCCGCTTGTTGGAAACGTACTTGTGATGATCTACGAAGTTGACCGCACAGAAAATAATGTGGTTATGGATATGCCCCTTGTCAATGTGCGTTGTTAATACATATTCATGCTGCCCTTGGGTTACTGCGTCGGCAAGCTGCCGCCCGATCTCATGGGCTTTCTCATAGTCCACTTCCCCCGGAGCAAAAGACTGTATCAAGTGAAAGGCTAAGTTGTTGCCCTTATCCCGCGCTTGCGAGAGGGTATAGCCAAACTCAATATCTGCCGTTTCATAGCTGCACCCGAAAGAGGATATGAGCATTTTTTCGTCCGTCTTGTCCGGGTTTTCGATATAGTCAAGGGCTTTGCTTAGAGTGCTTTTAACAGGCTTAATCTTTGTAACCGCCATATCTCCGCAAGCACCCCCTTGATCTCGTCTATGTCCTCTTTGTAGGCGTTCCCCGTCGCGTTTACGCGGCGTGCGATCTGATTGACATTGACCCCGATCTTCTGTATCTCCGCTGTCATTGCCTTTATGTCCGTATGGTCTACTTGGATAATGTACCCGTCAATGGCGATCTTGCGCAGATACGCCGCCATGTTGTTTGTGGGGACGAGCTTCATTTTTTCCTCAATCAGTTTTCTTTCTTCCTCTGTCACATAGAATTTGACCTGTACCGTCCTTTTACGTCCGTTCATGGTTTTTCGCTCCTTTCCGTTCTCATAGAGGGTTTGGGACACTTCCCAACAAGCAATTTCTGACCGACCGGGCGGGCAGAAATACGGAAAAGGGTACTCTTTTCCTATGCTTGCTATTCTACTCACTATCCCCTTGAAAAGAGCTTATTTGTTGCGTTTATCTCTGAATTTGGCGCAAAAAAATATTGCAGCACAAAAAACGGCTGCAACTATCTAAACAACGGAAAAAGGGAACAGCGGTCTAATCGTCTGTCCCTTTGGCTTCCTGTATTCCCTTTGCCGTAGCAGTGATAATCGTCAAGTCTTTCTTATCCATGCTGTCAAGCAATGTATCGAGCTGCCGCCGCTGCGTGGACTTTTCCGCTTCCTTTTCCGAAAAAAGAAACTGGTCTACGGATATATCATAGCGGAGCATAAGCTCAAAGAATATCTGTACGCTGGGGTGCTGCCCCTTGTTCTCAATATTCGCAAGGTAGCGCGGAGAGATATACATTTCGTCGCACACCTTTTTCCTGCTTTCCTTACGCCCTTTACGCGCCGCTTTGATTGCTTCACCAAAAGCCTTAAAATCATATTGTGGTACTGGTCTTTTTGCCATATTCATTCACCCTACTACATTTTACTGTTCACCTTTCTTTTTGGATATGTTTACACAGTTCTATCAATTAGCTGAAATAATTCCTATATCCAGCAAAATTTGTCTTGAAGTTATTCGGCTGGACGCATATAATTATACTGATAGAAGTTAGAGAAAGGGTGAATGAAGATGTTAGAGTATATTTCTGCCCCGGAAGCGGCGCAAAAATGGGGCATTTCAGAAAGACGGGTACAAAAGCTATGTGAGGAAAACCGCATACCCGGCGTGGCAAAATTCAGTCGCTTGTGGCTGATACCAAAGGACGCAGAGAAGCCAAAAGATGCCCGATTGAAAGCAGAAAGGAAGAAAAACTATGAATAAAGTTATAATTATTGATGATGATAAAGAACTTTGTACACTTATGAAAAAATGTGTAGAGCAAGAAAACCTTACGGCGATTATTGCTAACGGCGGCATAGAGGGCTTGCAGATGTTGGAGGAAAACAAAAATGTCTGTTCACTTATTATTCTTGATATTATGATGCCCGATTTAGACGGTTTTCAAGTATTGCAGCAAATACGGCAGACAAGCAATGTCCCCGTCCTTATGCTCACAGCTAAAAGCGACGAGGAAGATAAAGTGTCCGGCTTGCGAATGGGGGCAGACGATTATCTGACAAAGCCATTTAGCATTAACGAGCTTATGGCGCGTGTCAATTCCCTTATCCGGCGTTATACCCTGCTCAATCCAACTCCCAGCACCGAAACGGATTGTATGGTGTTTCAAGGAATGACGATTGATAATCTTAACCGTCTTGTTTTTATGAACGACGTACAAGTGGAACTTACAGGAAAAGAATTTGATCTGCTCTCTTTTCTTGCGGCGAACAAAGGGAAAGTATTTACGAAAAAGCAGATTTATACCCATGTATGGGAAGAAGAATATGCTTTTGATGATAGCAATATCATGTCTTTTATCAGCAAATTACGAAAAAAAATTGAACCAGACCCGGAACACCCTTTTTATATTTTAACCGTCCGTGGCGTTGGTTATCGTTTTAACAGGGAGGCATAACATGAATGTTAATCTGTTTTTATTGATTGCGTTTTGTATCGCACTTTTATTTATCTTGTTTCTTGTCACAAAACTTAGGCGTGTACGGGGACAACTATCTATTATCGAAGAAGCCCTTGAAGATATAAAATCCGGGAATTTAAACCGCCGTATGTTGACTAAAAAAAACGATATGACAAGAAAAATCTGCTATGGTATAAACGATATCGCAATGAACAGCCAAACGCAGCTCATCAGGCAAAAACAATCTGAACAGGCATATAAACGGTTAATGACAAGTATTTCCCATGATGTGAAAACTCCCCTTGCTTCTTTGGTTGGTTATTTAGAAGCAATAGAATGTAAGATCGTTGCAGGAGAAGAAAAAGACGAATATGTTCACGTTGCATTTGAGAAAGCTCACTACCTAAAGCATTTCGTGGAAAATCTCTTTGAGTGGGTAAAACTGGACTCCGGGGAACAGATTTTTCATTTTGAAACTTTAGACTTAAACGAATTATCCCGGAATATTATAGTTGACTGGATTTCTGTTTTAGAAAATAGTAATTTTGACTATGCGTTTGATATACCGGAAGCAGAATATCTTATGCGTATAGATGCAAACGCTTATAGCCGCATCCTCAACAATCTGTTGCAGAATGTCCTTATCCATAGCAAGGGAAGTAAAATAGTATTCCATGTTTTTGAAGATAATCTGCAAGCTAAAATCACTATAACAGATAATGGAAAAGGAATATCTCCCGATCACCTGCCACATATTTTTGAAAGAATGTACCAATGCGATCAGTCACGGTCTGCTGGTGGAAATGGATTAGGCTTATCAATCGTAAAAGAACTTGTAGCTGCTCACAAAGGAACAATCACCGTTGACAGCACTCCCGATAGGGGGACTACATTTACCGTATTACTTCCGAGGGGCTGTTGCAAAAGTAGATGAATAATCTGCCGGAGCAACGGCTCCGTTTTTA
>BLLU01000010.1 GCA_011959105.1 Lachnospiraceae bacterium
TTCCTCTGTTTCCTTCGGTTCCTCTTTGTGCATGAACATCAGGCGACACCCGACACTCACACCCGATAACGAAAAAGCATTATTCACAATCAGCTGAAAAGTGCCCGCAAAAAGAGCATTATTCCAAGAACCACCGAAAACAGCAAGACAGGACGCACACAAAAAAGCAAAATCGGTAAAATAGGTGCTGTCTGATCCTGATACGTCACGGGCTGTAAAACCTGCATCGCTGCCGCCCTGCGGTAACTTCATATAGTTCGCAATATTCGCTGTCACACCGCCGTTTCCGTTATTTTTATAGCCGGTTCCATTGGTGACAAAGTTCTTTGCAATATCGCAGGTCATCACGTTTCTGTTTGCGTCAGAAGTCAGGCCGTCAATAAATTCCCAATAATTCCCCCAAAAATCTTCAAGGCCCAAACATTTCACCTGATGTTCCTGATCGGTCATATAGGACGGGGCAGAAGTGCGGATCACTTCACTGTCAAAACCATACGCATTTGTACCGCCAGTATTAACACCAGCGCTGTGACTGCTTTTCACATATCCTGTTCCCACAGCCGCCTGACTGTTTAATGTGCCATGACTGATAATGAAAAGGCACTGCATCAGTTTCAAGCTGCCATATGTGCGCTGCTGATAGCCTGCGCCCCTTGCCCTGCACCATGTTCTGAACGTGTCAATGGTCTGTGATACGGTGACGGCTTTTCCTGAACTGGAATATGCTTTATTCCCGGAACAGTGGCCTTTATAAACACCAATATAGATCCGGTCACAATCGTTATAGCTGTCAAGGCTGAAAGCGTCATATTTGAACGCTGCGTTGTCCGGTTCGTTGGTCACGGACACTTTCAGCAGATTCTTTCCAGCGTTCACCCATTCAATACTGTAGCCCACCCTGTAGGGAATTTCCAGCATGACATCATTTCCCAGTGTGGTAATGTCTGCGGCTGTCCTGTCTGCTTTCTGTGTGTAATTATCAGGATTCAGGTAGTACAGCACTTCCCCATTTTTCAGGACACAGGGCCGCATATCCTTAAAAATCGGCATATCACGCCATGACGCAAAACTGTGTTCCATACCTTCCGCATCGTCCGCATAAGTGATCATTTTATCCGGTGCAGACTTTGAAAAATCAATCAGGGCAGAATACACAACCGCAAGCGTCATTGTGACACTGTAGGCATACATGGAAGGAACCGGATGGATCTTGACCGTGCCAGTTCTGGAACCGTCTGACGCACCGATCAAACACTCACCCATGAAATTACTGTCAAAGGTGATAGCAGCGACACCGCCCGCAAAAGTTCCCGTTCTGCTGTGGCTTCCACATACCATCGTGACCATCTTCCCGTTCAGCTTTTTGTCAGCCGTGGTCACGGTCAAGTGATACAGTTGCAGATCCACACTGTAGACACCCACACTTTCCCCTGACACATTCAGGGAAGCGCTGGCCGTGTTCGTACCATCGGAAACGGTCACTGTAATCGCCCCGGAAAAGGAAAAGCGGATCTTTGCTGTACCGTCATTTCCGATTGTCCCCGTTGCGCTGTCTGTACCGTTGGAAACGGTCACTGTACGTCCATATAAGCCCGTTTCAGCCGTTTTCACGTCTATACGGTTATATTCTCCCCTTGTGTCCAGTTCGGCGCTATATGTGGCGTAATTCGTGACCGTGACAGTGGTTTCAGCTGTGGCTCCTTCTTCCGTGGATGCGGATACCGTCAGATTGCCATTGATCAGTATGCCGGTTATCATACATTCACCAGTGTAAGACATGGAACCGGTCAGCGTGGTTTTTCCATCCGTCACTGATACAACACGCCCATACAGGGCCGGATCTGTGGTCAAAACCCTGATTGCCGCACCGCCTGACGCTGAATCTGTCCGGCGCTTGATCTCATTGATTGCATTAACAAAATTGTCTTTTGCTATGGTTTCAAGGTCTTTTGTATCGCCCAGCGGAAGATCCCCGCCCACCGCCTTGACCACATCTTCATGTGTCACGCTTTTAGTCCCGGAACCGTCCCCCATTTCCACGGCGTACCGGCTCCCAGCCGGTACGCTCTGCGCCTGTGGTAAATCAAAAAAAGTTTTTCCTTCATTCATTGTCGTGTTACCTCCTGTTTCATTTATTACAACCGCAGATCGGCCAGCCGATCAGCAGCGGTTTTCCTGTACTGTCTGTTATGAAATCATTCTGATCCGTTTTCAGCTTCGCCCGCACCATACCACTGATCAACATACTTTGTGTATCTTCCAACTGTGCGGTCAGTGCGTCAACCTGAATCTGTAGCTTTCCGGCTGGATCTTCGCCCAGCATCCCCTTGATATGTTCAAACCATTCAAGGAAAGCCGCTTCATTTGTAGACTTGAAAAGAATCAACTGCTGTGTGATTGCTAACAGGTCATTGTTTCCTTTCGTTTCAAGTTCAGTCAGATATTCAGACAGTTCAGCGGAATACTGATCATGAAGGTCTTTTCCTTGCTGTGAAAGCGTGGTGTAAAAGCTGTTCATAGTATTCAGCAAATTGTTATATGCGTCTGTGCTGTCCTGTTTCAGAGTGGCAATATACTGTGATATGTCATCCGTGAACGCTTTGAAAGCGTCAGCCGCCATCTGTGTGAACTCTTTATAGCTGGTGTTGGACTTGTCAACAAATTCTTCATAGAATTTATTCAGCTGTTCAAAGAAAACAGCTGTGTCAAGATGGTCAATCAGCTGCGTAATGTAGCCACAAACGGCGCTGTCTGGCCGTGTGTCTGTGATACTGCTTTGTGTGATCACTTTCTGCCCTGCGGTCAACCGGATATTTGCAAGGCATAATTCAAAATAGTCACCGGCTGCTGGCCGGATCAGTTCAGGCGGTACAGGGTTAGCCGCTTCTATACCGGTTTTTATTAAAATTTCAACCATTCTTTCCAGATAGTTGCACCGCATAACAACCCGGTCAATTCTGTTATACTGCTGTGGTGCTGATTCTATGGTTAAATGGTCAACTTCGTCATTGTAACAGAAGTGTCCCTTCACCATACCAAAACCCGGATCCAGTTCAAGGTTCAGGCCATTCCCCGCAGCCCGTACCCGGAAGCAGTTTGAAGGAAGGGCAAGAACCCCGTCACTGACTAAATTAGCAAAGAGAAGGGCGAACAGGTCAGACGTTTCAGCCCGATCAAAAATCGGCATCCCCTCATCGTCTATCCCTGTAATTTCTGAATCGAAATATCCAAACCTAAAAGCCATTTTTATGTTGTCTCCTTTCTGATAATCTTTTTAAAATCCGTTGCGCTGTCATTCCCAAAAATAACACTCAACGTTCTTTTGGAACCTTCCAACACTTCCTGAATTTCAGTGATCCGTTTTGAACATTCTATATTCACATCGCTGTACCTGTAAGTACACAGATCCCCTAAATCATAGTCAGTTCCGTAAATGAGATTAGCAGCAGGATCTACATCACTATCAACCTTTTCAATGCCCGCATAATCAGCCAGTTTTTCAAGACCACGCTGAAACAGCAGATCCCTGTATTGTGCATCCGTATAGTTTACATTGTCAGAATGTTGCTGCAAGTCCCTAGCATCAACCCACAGTTCCCGGCGTTCTTCGTCAGGACTTTGCCGGATGTCCACTTCAACCACTTTCCGGGCGGATCCTTCACCTTCTCCGGCCACATATGCCACATTTTTACAATCCGATTCATCCCGGTCATACTGTGCATTTTTTATATTCCTGAAACTGTCTGAAAAAATCGCCCAGCTGTTTTCTGTCTGTGTGTCCGTGCGGTCAAGGCCCTTCCAGACCTCATATGTCAGCGTATTTTCCAGATAATCAAAGACAAGGCGCTGTGACATTTCCTGTGTTTTCAGCGTGTCATATAAGCGATCCCCTACATTGTCCCCGGTATTCTGCAAGGCGATGGAAGTGCCGCCGCCTTGCAGCTGTCCCAGCTGAATGTGTTTGATCTTCCGGTCAGCGTTGGCCGGATTGATAATATACTGATCAATTACCCCACGGGCCAGCGCTTCCGGTGTCCCTGTCCGGTTAAAAGTGGGGTAGATCACGTTATTGTTCAGCAGGTGTTCAGCAAAAAAGCCTTTACAGTATGCCGTTTTCTGGCTTTTATCCCCACGCATGAAATTGACTTCCCGGATCACCCCCAATTCCGTGCGGTCATTCCTGTACAGATACCTGCCGCTGTTGATCAGGTCAAAATATTCAGCCGGTACATGAAGTTCAAATATACCGGGGCTGTAATACCTGCGATACCATAAAAGCGTATTGAATACCCGGATGGATCCCGTTGTCTGGAAGCTGCTGTCAAATATAATAAACTGCATAATCACACCCCCAAATATTTAGGCCGGTAATATAGATTCACGTCCAAATTTGTGTAATTTTCATCAGCGTCATATTCAAGGTAATTGTCCCCAACTTCCAGTTCAAAAGGTTCTGATCGCCGGTCAATGTGGTGGTAGAAGTTCACCCCGTTCAGTTCAATGACCTGATGGCGTGGGTTCGTATCTATCAGCAGAACATCACCGGCCACCATATCACACACAACCCGCATGAATTGACCAGTCTTTACGCTGGTGATTTTCGGATTCTTTACAGTTCCCCGTTTCGCTACAAACTGAATCTGAACGCCCGTTGAAACGTCCCCATCGTTGGCAAGCACAACTTCCTTGTGCAGCGTCCTGTAACCCATAATCATGCCGCCCAGCATCAGCCCCCTTGCTTTCTCCGGGTACTGGTTTTTATTTGTGGCCCGTCTTGCTAAAGAGTGCCACGGAAAATGAAACTGCTTTGTATAGTGGGCCATGTTCTTACCGAAATTATCAACATTCAGCATATAAGGATCCGGACATATCAGATCCACAATGATCCCCAGCCTTGTGTCAAGGTTCCGCTGCTCCGCAAACGTCCACCCTTCCAGTTCATATTCAATATTCCGGGAAATCCCCATATTTGTGATCAGGGCTTTCCCGGTATACTTAGGGTTAAAAAACTTAATGACCGCAGCCCGGTTTTCCGGGTTATTGCGGCCACTTTTGAACTTCGCTTCAATGTGAATAGGGCGCTTGCCTATTTTCTTACCGTCTACAGACACCCCATCCACCAGCGCATTGTCTGACGTGCTTATTTCCAGTTCGGAAGATTCAAGGCCGGAAACTTTGGTTATGTCAATATCAAGTCCCGGCCCCATCGCCAGCGTTCTGCCGTTACACGTCAATTCAATTTTTAATGTATTAATTGTCATTACTTCACACCCCCGGCCATCTTCCTGAACGCTTCCCGCTGTGCCTTTGCTGTTTCTGCTGGTGTTGCTACAGGTACATGGTAGTTGTTTTCCTGTTCCTGATGATTGTCATTATAGACAGTGGTTCCCCCATTGTTCAGGGCCTTTGCATCCCCAAAACTTGAAGCGTTCAAAGAAACCTCATTCATGGAAGCGTCCACGGTTCCCTGCATAGCTGCCAGAAGTTCCCCGGCCTGTGCTTCCATTTCCCGCAACGTTTTAGGCATTGACTGTTTCACACCCTCTACAGTTCCGGGCATTAGCCAGCGTCCAAATTCATCACGGAACGCCTTTGAAGGGGAATTTATACCCAGTGCGTCCTTTGCGGCATCCAGCAAACTATTTGCAAGGCTTGAAACTTTATCTTTCAGCCAGTTCCAGCCTGAACTAATACCGTTCCAAATACCGCTGACTATATTACTTCCTACCTCTGCCATTTTGGAAGGTAAGCCGCTGACACCGTTGACCACGGCATCAAACAACCCTTTAGCAGCAGCGGCCCCTTTGGATGCCAGTTCGCTGCCCCACGCTACCACCTTTGAAACGACATTTGACAAGTGCGTTGCAACTTTTCCCGGTAGTTCTGACATAAGGGAAACGATGCTTGAAATCATGTTTGTAATTGCCGTTTTTGCACTGGAAAGCATCTGCTGTCCCCATGCTGTCACCTTTGTGACGGTATTGACTAACCACGTCCACACCTTACCCGGCAATTCAGACATAAGGGAAACAACGGAAGAAATCATATTGCTGATTGCTGTTTTCGCAGCGCTCAACATTTGCTGTCCCCACTGTGTAACCTTTGTTACTGTGTTGACTAACCACGTCCAGACTTTTCCCGGTAATTCAGAAATCAAGCTGACGATGGCTGAAATCATGCTGCTGATTGCGCTTTTTGCGGTATTCAGCATTTGTTGGCCCCATGCTGTTACTTTCGTAACTACATTGACAAGCCATGTCCAGACCTTCCCCGGAAGTTCAGACAGCAGGGAAATAATGCTGGAAATCATGCTTTGAATCGCATTTGTGGCCGTGGTCAACATCTGCTGTCCCCATTGAACAGTTTTTGTCACCACATTAACAAGCCATGTCCAGATTTTACCGGGCAGCTGTGCGATCAGGTTTACAGCTGTGTTCACCACGTTCTGAATTATGTTCTGAACGTTGCTGAACATTTGCTGGCCCCATGCTATGATCTTCTGGACTGTCTGATCCAGATATGCGGCCAGTTCTGCGGGCATACTTGCGATGCCATTGACTAGCCCCTGTACCAAATAATCACCCTGTTCAGCCATTACGGTTGAAGGGCTGTTAATACCGAAAAATGACTTGATCCCGTCCAGTATACCGGAACCCAGTTCACAAGCCGCATCCCATACTGCGCTGATTCCACCGATCAGGCCGTTCACAATTCCGGCTATAATATCCGGTACGGCTCCGGCGATACCTACCACAATTTCAGGAACCGCTTCAATAATCTGCCATAACAGATCCTTTGCTGCCGTGAATATCTGCGGGATGGCCTGTGCTAAACCTGTAGCAATCGCCGTTATGATCTGCGGAAGGTTTTCAGCAATCGCCACCACAATATCAGGGATCGCTTCAATAATCGCCATCAGCAGCGTGATGGCTGCTTCTAACAGCTGCGGAAGCGCACCCACAAGCCCATTGACAAGCGCTGTTATGATCTGCGGCAAATTATTCACGATTGCCTGAATGATCGTGGGAATAGCGTCAATGATACCCATTAACAGCTGAATTGCTCCGTCAACGATCAGCGGTATGTTCTGCGTGAAAAAGTCAATGATTGTGGTTATCAGGTCAGGCAGCGCTTGCAGTAATTTTTCTATGATAACGGGCAGCGCATCCAGTATTGCCATGAATAACTGAATAGCACCTTCCAGCAGAACGGGGATCCCGTCAACCAGACCTTGCACCAGCCCCATGACCAGCTGCAAGGCAGCATCCACCAGTGCCGGAAGATTTTCAACCAGCGCCAGCGCTATGTCTGACACAATGACCGCCGCCTGATATATCAGTGTGGGAAGTGCGCCAGCAATCCCTTCTGCCAGTGCTACAATAATATCAGCACCGGCCTGTAGAATATCCGGCATCCAGTCAACAATACATTCCACAATGTCAGTGATCGCCGTGGAAGCTGCCTGAACCATCTGCGGCGCACCCGCAGCAATCCCTTCTGCCAGCTTGCCGATCAGGACTATGGCTGTTGTCCATATCTCACCGACACAGGACATCAGGCCAGTGACAAGTGACGTGATCAGGCTTGCGCCTGATTCCCCGATCCCCGGCGCACTTTTCAGGCCGTCACAAAAGGACATGACCAGACTGACGGCGGCTTCAATGACCGTTGGGGCCGCTTCCGCTATCCGCTGGACTATCTGCGCCAGAACGTTACCGAACGCACCCACAAGGCCCTGAAAGCCGCCCTCATTGAACGCATCCTGTAACTGCTGAACCATCCCCTGTGCTTCTTTTACAACGTCCTTTGCCGTGTCCTGCATGGTTTCATACAGGGAAACGCCTAAACCTTCAAGGCCGGATTGCAGAATAGTGATCTGCCCCTGTAAATTGTCCTGCATGATTTCAGCCATTTCAGCGGCGGATCCGTTGCAGTCATTGATTGCGCCGGACAGCTTTTCAAAATCTTTATCTGACGCATTGACGATTGCCAGCAATCCAGACATGGCTTCCTGACCGCCCAGCATAGCGGCATAGCTGGCTTTTTCGTCCTCTGTAAGACCAGAAAAGCCTTTCCGCATATCGCCCACAATTTCAGACAGCGGTTTCATTTTGCCGGAACTGTCCGTTATGGACAGACCCAGCGCATCCATCGCAGCCTGTGATTCCTTTGTGGGCTTTGCAAGCCTTGTCATAATGGAACGCAGGGAAGTACCGGCCTGTGAACCCTTAATACCGGCGTTTGCCATAAGCCCGATGGCCGTGGCCGTATCTTCCGCAGAATAGCCCAGTGAACCGGCCAGCGGCGCAACATATTTGAATGTTTCACCCATAAGCCCCACATTCGTGTTTGCGTTGCTGGAAGCTGCCGCCAGTATATCAGCAAAGTGTGTTGAATCAGACATACCAAACGCTGTCAGGGCATCCGTCACAATGTCGGAAGTAGTGGCAAGATCTTCACCGGAAGCGGCGGCAAGGTTCATAATACCTTCAATGCCGCCTAACATTTCTTTTGTTTTCCAGCCGGCCATCGCCATGTAGTTCATAGCTTCGGCTGATTCCGTGGCGCTGAACTTCGTCTTTGCGCCCATCTCTTTGGCTTTTTCTTTTAATTGTTCAAGGGCTTCACCGGAAGCACCGGACACGGCCTGAACCTCTGACATCCCCGCTTCAAAGTCTGAACCTACTTTGATCGCAGCCCCGCCCAGTGCGGTGACAGCAGTAGCGGCCCCGCCCAGCACTTTACTGGTGACTGATAACCCCTTTTGTGCAGCGCCCCCTATTCCGTCAAGACCTTTTTGAAAGCCTGAACTGTCTATTTTCGTATCAAAATTTAATGTTCCGTCATTACCTGCCATTTACAAAACCTCACTTGATCAGCTGTGAAATGTCACCCCCGTTCGCAAGGATGGCTTCCATTTCCTTTTCAAGCCTTATTTGTTCAGCAGGTTCAGGGATCTTGTAGATCCGTTTCATGCGCTGATAGAACTTTTTCTTTTCCTTTGGCATCTTCGCTGGTATTTCCATAGTGCGGTACGCCATGATCTTGCAGAAAAGAACCGTTTCCGGCAATCCTAAAAATAAGGCTCGAAATTGCCACCAATGAAGTCTGTTCTTTGTCAGGTCAATTCCATATGCTTCAATAAACGCAGCGTAAATATAACCGGCATCATGCTCATAAGAAAACGGCGGATCCTTCCCGGAAGCGTCCCCTTCCGTTTCAGATCTCGCCGTTTCGTCAGCACCGCAGCGGTAAAACCACATGATCCCGTTCAATGCTTCCTGTACCGTGTTCATATCGTCCAGCAGCGGAAAAACAGCATCCCCATAGTACAGTTTCAGAACCGTGTTCAGCTTTTCATCATCCGGCATGGCCGGATCACTCAAAGTCTGTTCAAAAAGAATACCTGTTCTGTAATCTGTATCTATGGGGATCCGGGTATTCGCCACCATGACGGTACAAGGCAAGTCATCCATTAAGACATTCATGTGCGGTTAGGCTGGTTTTTCTGCTTCTTCTGGTGTCCCTGCATAGACTGGAAACTGTTCTGACGCTGCGTGTATTTGTTGGAAAAATCGTTGAACTGTTTCTTTTCAGCCCTCTGCACTTCTTCGATTTTGGCCACCGCTTCCAGATGCACCATAACATTTTTACTACCCTGAAAGATACTGTCAGCAGTACCTTCACCGAACGCTGTATCAAAAAATGTTTCAATCGTCTGGTTCATCGCTTTGTACTTTGCCGCAACCATGCCCTGCATAGTTTTACTTGCATTGATTCCTTCCCGCATTGTATAAATAGCCGGTTCAAACACTTCCATGAAATCCGCATCCATGAAATCCGCCTGCAAAGTTACTCCATTGATTTCTATATTCATTTTCTTCATCCTTTCAATCACCACAGCATATAAAAACAGCGCAAGGCCGTGGTGATACCCTGCGCTGTCCTGAACGTCCACTGTCATATAGATCAGTTGTCGTTTTCAGCAGTTGTCTGTATGGTTTTTGTGTTACTCTGTAGGTGCTTCGGGTTCTCCGTCAAGATCAAACTTTCCTTTGAACTCCCCTTCTGTGAAAGTCATGCTTACGGTGTCAAACTTACCAAAAACCGGATCGCCTACAGCGTGGAGAGTACCGGAAGCGTTGATCTTCTGTCCCCCGTCCCCGGTGAAATCGCTGACTTCATTTGACACGATAAACTGACGGGCCGTGTATTCAGCCGCCGTCTTTGACGGTGTACCGATGGGGTTAAAAAGTTCAACCCGTACATAGGTATGCTGTGCAGCTTCCCCGGTGTGGTGATCCCGTCCGTCCTTCCACAAAGTATAAAGCGCTTTCTGTGCGGGAATAGCGTCAAATTCATAAGGAAATTCTGTTTCATACCCTATGATGTCGGCGCTGGACGTGGTTTGATTGATATAGGTGGTGTTGTCGCTCTGTGCGCCGGGGCTTTCGTCTAACTTCGTAAAGCCGATCCCGCACAGTTCCATCTTTCCGTTTACTTCCAGATAGTCAGCGATCATGTTACGGATCAGCGCACTTTTGCCGCCCGTAAAAAGCTGTAAATCAAAATTTTTCATTTTTTCGGTGCCTCCTTGAAATATTGTAGTTGCAGCTGAACCTGATAGAAAGCATTTTCCATCGTTGCGTCCAGCATGAACCCCGGTGTCAGAACGGTCAGGGCTTGCGCTTCACACCCTTCCGGCATTTCAGGAAGGTTCCCGATCATGCTTTGTTCTTCCACCCAGTTGCAGAAATCTTCATAAAAACTTTCATTCTGTATTGCCAGAATCCGATCCATTGAATAGGCTTCCCGGCTGTTGAAATTGAACTGATACTGTCTGACGCTGGAACCGTCAACATAAGTCCGTACAACCGGGGAAGTCATCCCCGTTTCAAGCGCATATTCCACGGGTCCACTTCCCAACGCATCCACCCGGAAAACTCCGTCTTTCAGAAGGGGACACTGTAAAAAATAATCTGTCAGCCCTTCAATGATTGACTTGACCAAACTTTTACCCCCTTTCCGCAGCCCTCTGAATGTCTGCTTTGTGCGCTGTTTTCATGCGTTCAAACCATTTAGCGCCCCGGCGTGAATCATAAGACCGTGACTGTGCCGTTTGGTAATACTGAAAACGTGCGTATGGTGTCGCATATTGAACATTTCCGCTGCCGATCACGGTTCCGATTGTCCCGGAACGTGTCAGTGTCCCAGTACGGAAGGGGATCAGCGGCGCACAGTACCGCAGCACTTCACTGTCAACAATTTTCTGTTTTCTGCTGAACATGGCGCTGCGGTTCCGTCCAAACGTACTTGACCAGCATAATTTGACGCTGCCGCCCACGAAATTGATCACCCGGTTCACCGGTGTGACAATGTTGTGTATATCCATTATTTACCCCCGATCCGCCAGTGTCTTGTGTACAGGCTGCCCCCTGACGTGTCATCGGCGTATTCCGTGACACGGATCAGGTCAAGCCCCTGTTCCTTTGCGTATGCAGATATTTCATCCTCACCCAGCAGGGGACTGTCACCGGCATATTCACCCCGGACAACCAGATCCCCCTTCTGTATTGTCCAGTATTTTGCTGCTTCTTCATTGTCCAGCTTTGCATAGTTCAGATCCCGCATATATTCCCGGTTATCCTGAACCACGGCGATCAGGGGAACCCTGATTTTATACTGAACATCGTCACTCCACACCCCATTGTCGGCCACTTTGGATCCTTTCCCTTCGACATAGGAAACACCCCTGATCACCGTGGGGGTATAGATTTTTCTTCGTGTCGCTTTATCCGTCCTGCCATTAAAGACAGTCACAGCATCCACATTTGTGATCATGTTTACACCCCGCTTTCCGTGAAAGCCAGCCAGTAGGAAGCAGCCGGATCCGGATCACCTGATACATACAGCGTTTTACATAGTCATCCGCTGTCTCCCCGTCTTTACGGGCCACAACAAACGACACGGAAAGACCGTCTTTGCTTTCAGACTTGACATTCCCACCTTCCGCTGTTTCCCTGACTGCCATATAATAGGCATCCGCAGCAGCACAGACAGCGCCCTTTATAGCGTCAGCCTGTGCCGTATCTGCGAAAATATCACCGTTCAGGTACGTCAGATACCGGATGTACGTTTCAGCTTCCTGTTCAGCTTTTTGGAAAGCCCCTTCTGACAGGACTGAACCACTGAACACGCTGGAATAATATTCAAAATCAACGTACATTTCCGATCCCCCTTATGCTTCGTTCTGCTGCTCCAAAAACTCCGCAATAATTTCAGCTTTCAGTTCTTTGGTGATAACGTAACCCTTTGCAGCTGCCAGCGCCTTGATGTCATCCACCTTCATGCGGGAAAGCTGCGCTTCTGTATAAGGCCCATCGCCCTGTCCGTCATCCGCTGAATATGCCGCAACGGAAGCGCCGGATGCAGCGCTTGTCAGGATAGCGAACGGGCAGCGCTTTGTCTTATCGGGAACCATAGCATTGATGGGGTTCGGGATTTCCCAGCCCAAACGCATGACGGCCCGCAGCGCCACCATGTCATTCTGCATCAGGTTATACAGGATGTCACCCGTTGCCGGATCCTGAATCACACCCTGATCAAAAATCTTGAAAGTAATGTCCTGACGGATGCTGTATGCCAGCTGTGAAAAGTCCCCGGAAATCATCAGGGCCTTGCTTCTGTCAAAGGCTCCGTTGCGGGGGAAGTTCATCGGGGAACCGTCCAGTGTGTAGGTCGTGCCGGTCTGCATATCAGACTTGAACACGGGCTGTCCCGTGGTGTCTTTCAGGCCCCGCAGCTTTGCCCGCATGGTAATGTCAGCCATGTGGCCGTTCACAAAATAGCTGCTTTCCTCAACCTTTGCGATCACGCCACCTTCACCCAAAATAGAATCATACAGATCGGATCCCAGTGTTACAACAGCCCCGGCGCTTGTGGCCGTGGTCACAACGTCATCCCGCCATGTCTGCGGTTTATCCTGACCGAACAGAATAGCGCCGTCAATCTTCTGGCCGAACGCTTCGATCAGGCGGGGCCGTACTTCTCCCCAAATATCATAGTCAGCATCGTCAAGGACAGCTTCGGAAATCGGTACAATGACCGCAATTTCTTCTGCATAGATCACCTTTTTATCCCATGCCATCGTTGTCAGCTTCTTCTTTGCGGATCCGCCCTCACCGTTGACAAAGTACGCCACCGGAAGCAGGTCAAGCACGGGCATTTTATACTGCGCCGCCGTCATGTTTGCCAGCCTGCGGCCACGCTGTAACACAGTGGACTGTTCAACCACGCCCTGAATGATGTCGTGGCTTTCCTGTACCGGGATCAATGCTTCTGCGTTGCTTCTGGTGATAGCAGTACCACCGGTAAACAGCTGTAAATTAAAAAGTTTCTTGTTTCTGTTCATGTTCCTGTTCTCCCTTCTTTATCTTCCAAACGCTGAACGAATGGAAGCGTTGATTGAATCATTGACTGTCTGGCCTGTGCCGGAACCGCCGTCAGGCTTGCCGGTGGAAACAACCTTCATCCCCTGTCCCGTAAAACGGGGATTCTCTTTCAGGAAAGCGTCAGCCGCTTTCTTGAAGTCGGTCTTGTCATCCACCTGTTTGCTGACTTTGAAAAGCACATAGTCCAGATCGTCAGGCTTCACGCCTTTGTCACGCAGGTAGTTGGTGTTCTTCATTTCTTCCACCTGTGCCAGCGCCGCATCCCGTTCTTTTTCCACGGCGGTGACATTGGGCTGCTGTGCAGCCTTTTTTGCCCTGAAATCAGCAAGGGCAGCAGTAACTTCATCCTCGCTCATTCCCTGACGCTTGAAGAAATCGGCCAGCGCCGCCTTTTCTGCCCGGTCAGCCCGTGCCTGTGCGATCTGTTCGGCCTGTTCATAACTGTAAGTTGCACCCCCGGCATTGTTCTGGCTGCCGTTGCCATTCCCGGCTGTTCCTGCACCAGCACCCGTAGCACCAGCGCCGCCTTCACCGCCGTCAGTGAAAAGCTGTAAATCAAAAAATCTCTTTCTCATGGTTTCATCCTCACTTTCCTGTGATAGTCCCGTATTTATTGCCCCGTCAGGCATGAAAAAAGCACCCTTTTCAGGATGCGTCATTCACTCATTATAAAAATTCAATTACCGGGTATTCCGCAGCGATCCCGCAGATACCCAAAAACCATGTATCAACCAGCGCTTTGCCGGTGTCGTTTATGTCCTGCCACTCAATACAGATATTTCCCCCTTCTACGCTTTCATATAGCCCCATATGGGCGATTTCTTTCAGCCCCCTAATAAGTGTAAGGGTAAGGGCAGAAACGGCGCTACAAACAATATCTGAACCCCGTGGGGCCGTGTTTGCATGGCCTGATATATGGATCCTGTTTGGTGCTACCAAAACCGTGATCACAACTTCACCGCCTTTCATAGAAAAAGCACCGTCATTTGTGACAGTGCTTTAATAAACCGCTTCAATATCCAGATAACCCATGTCATAAACATCTTTCTTTGCGGAAACACATTTATTGATCATGTCAATCATTTCTTCTTCCGTGCGCCCGCTCATGGGGATAGTCGGGAAAGAATCATCAAAAGTATTTTCATACAGTTCTAACGCCTGTAACAGTTTATCGCCCATCTAGTTCACCCCTTTCAATATTTCAAGCATGGTTTCATAAGAGTTTGGCAGGTACTTTTTCACATATTCCAATGATTCACCGCCGCATACTTCCGCACTCATAATATTGGCCCATGCTTCCGATGCTGTTTCATACTGTCTACAGATAACTTTCGTTTTTGCCTGATTGCTGGCATCCAGCCCTAGATCCTTATACACCTGCTGCAAGTCTTTCTTCCTTGTGCCGCCTATCATTCTATCCATAGATTCCACAGCGGAATACTTACGGTTATAGTATTTTTCACCATGTCCCCAGCGGATCCTTGATTTTGGGAAAAGCCCGTCAATGGCATCCTGTACCCCGTTGCTGGCATTGTGCGCCGCAAGGTCAGCTTTTGCTTCTGCGGTCAGTATATCCCTGATGTGCTGCTTATCTTTCCGCAGGGCTGCAAGGAATTTGTCACTGGAACTTGCAACATTTGGGAAAGAACGGTCAAGGCCAGTTGCTTTCCTGACAGCTTCCATTTCATTGAAGGTCAGATTGCTGAAAGACACCTGTGAATCAAAGAAATGGCCGTATTCATGTGCAAGTGTGCCGTATTTATTCATATCACTGTATTTAGGGTAATCAAAGTTCAGCCTGTTTTCCGCAGGATAGTACACACCGCCTGAACTTGTTTTACTGACACTGTTAATATTGTCAGCATATCCTTTATACAGTCTGGTAATGTTTTCATTTCTGTGGGTATTGATCATATTCAGGTATTCAGCGTATTCAGTGCCAGCCATGCCAGACTGTTTTAACCTGCTTAATTCCTGAATGGTTTCCCGTTTACCTTTCATTGTAGCATTGGCGGCGGCTCTCTGTCTAGCCCTTTCCTCACGCCTTGCCTTTTCCGCTTCACGCTTCAATTTCTTTTCCAGCTGTTCCGCTTGCCATTTCTTATATGTTCGCTGTGAAGGTGCTACACGGCCCCGCAGGTCATAATATATCCGTTCACGCTGTTCAGGAAGTTTGAACTTTTTACTGAACTCTGAATATTCATCAAGCATAGCCTGATATTTACACCGTGCGTTCAGAATATCGTCAGGATCAGCGCCGCCCTGTTTTAGCAGCTGCACCTTTTCCCGTTGCGCCCGCATCGCCGTTTCCATTTGCCGCTGTTTCTGCGTGGCTTCATAGGTGTTGTATTCCTTCCCCCTGTACGGGATTTTCTGCGCTTCCTTTCTGTCCATTTCTGCCAGCCATTGATCAGAATAATTTCTGACAGAAATCCCTTCCAGAAAAGGGTAGTAGGTATGACGGCAATTCCAACCCAGCAGACCGGGGCCGGAACCCAGCCCGCAGACATCTACAAGCTGCTGGTATGTCCAGACACGGCCCTGCCATTTTGCATGATCCGGCCTTGCTCCGGGATGCCAGTCAACTTCATATTTGTCTGTTCCCAACGCTTGACCGTTCATTCTGGATATTTGCCCGGTCAGCTGTCCCATCCCGGTCAGCAGCGCCCGCCTGACGGCTACATCCACCCTGTTACTGTGGCCGGAAGCATAGTCAACCGTTCGCAGCCCGGAAGCGGTCATTTCTCCCACAACCTTGCGGATCATGGTGTTGTAATCAAATGCCCCGGATGCCATCATGGTGATCGCATTGTCCAGATACCCGTTGTATATCTCTGACAGCGGTGTGAATACCTTGCGCCCGCCGCCCATGTCCACCATGAACCCCAGTGACTTGCTTATGTTGAAAAGTTCGTCATTGGATTGCTGGATCAGTGCATTGGTAAGTTGCTGCAATTCATAATTCTGTTCATATGGGACAAAGTGGGCGTTGACCTGCTCATACAGGGCCTTGCACCTGACATATTCCTGTTCTATGACTTCATCATACAGCTTGAAAGTATCAGCCCAGTCACCGCCTACAGCTGAACGGATGATATTTTCAACATCTTCCGTACTGTGTCCCAGCACCATATAGCGCTGAATCTGCCAGTCAGCTGTAGAAGTAATTTTTCCGGCCTTTTGGATCCGGCGCACTATGTCCTTTTCAATTTCTTCTTCCAGCATCAGGTATTTCTTTTCAATGCCGTTTTGTAGGATTGACTGGTATTCCCGTTTCACTGGATCACCTCATTGTCAAACTGTTCAGGAAGGTTCTTCTGTGCCTGTTCAGGTGTTTCCCCGTACCACTTAGCCCGGTATTCAGCTAAACTCATAGCACCCATCGCCACGTCCTGACGGTCATTCTGTCTTTCCGTGGTCTTATCCTCTATAATCGAATCGTCAAAAGCAATCGTGACAGTAGCGTTTTCCTGCAATCCGGGCATCCCTATGCTGATACCGGCCCGGATGATTGTCTGAATCAGCTGGATCAGCACCCGGTTCAGTACCAGTTCATGCTTCTGCAAAGTACGGTACATATCTGAATTTTCACTGATCACTTCTGTAGCAGTCTTGACCTGACCACCTTCAAACTTGTACCGGTCAGTACCAAAACCACATTTGAAAGAAAGCCAGTTCAGATCGTCATTGATCGCTTTGCTGTGTTCCTCAATCCGCAGTTCCATGTTTACCTCATGCATCGCTTCCTTCGTGTCCTTGAAATAATCTTCGGGCAATTCATAGAAAACGGTGTCCTGCGGATCAAAGACGGCATCCCCGCCCTGCGTGGTCAAAAATTCAGGCGCAACAAAGATCCGTTTGCGCCCTAAAGAAAATTCATTTGCGTAACTGTCATATTCCAGATCCAGCTTCCTGATCACGTCAATGCCATTTGCAAACACGGCCACGCCCATCGGGTTCGTGGTGTCATCGTCTGCATTATTCACTGTATTCAGCCGATCAATAATGAAAAGCGGCTGATCTGAACCCGTTTCAATGCGTTCAGCCAGCCCACTGAAAGCGGGTATTTCTTCCCATTCTTCCGGTGTCAGTTCCTTTCCGGCTCCCGTGGTATTTTCCACAACTGTGTTTTCAATCACATACTGTTTCCGGCTCTCACCGGGTACATCCTCAATCCGGTGATACTGAAAATGAACGTATTTCTTACGCTTGTAAGTTTTTGGGAATGTGAAAATACATTCCGTGATCACTTTGTTCTGCCAGCTAGTAGGGTAGATGTGGGCTGCTTCCACATAATTGATCCCCACGCTACCCCCGGTCATGTTTCCGGCTTCGTCCACCACGGCATCCTTGATATACACCACATAGGCCACGGTTCCCAGTGCGGCCTTCCATTCCTGATATTCATTCCCCAGTTCTTCCCATGTGTTATTAGTCAAGACCTGTTTCACAAAATTGTCTGTGGTCTGGTCTGACACGGTGATTGTCACTTTCTCATTCAGCAGAAGATCCGCCATGTCCTCACACACTTTTTTACCCATCCCCAGTGAATACCGGGTACAGTTCACAGAAGTGCCATTCCCACGGTACACTTTGTATTTGTGGAACTTCTTCACATTGGAATTGTACCAGCTGCGCCACACTTCAATTTGACGGTAGAAAGTAGGGTTCAGCGTGTCAATTCCTTTATTCCTGAAATAGCTGAAAATATCCATTGTCTTTCACTCCCTGATTATTTTTCATCGTCCTGTTCCGAAACAGGCAGCCACGCCTTGATCTTCGTCCACATACCCATGACCATGTACCGGATAGCGTCCATACAGTGATCGTCTAACTTGATCGGTTCTTCCTTGCCCTTTTCAATGGACTTTGGATCGTACCCATACACCCCAAATTCATCAATGGCGTTTTCCTGTTTGGGGGAAATGGATAAAATGTTGAAGGTCAGCGCCTTTTGTGTCCGGCTGATCCCCAGCTTCACATCATTGTCAGCTTCCCGGACAGATACAGGAACCCCCGCACCCCTACAAGTCCGCTTTATTTCTTCCGCTAAACCTTTAGCAGAAGGATCCAGAAACAGCAGGAAGCGTACACCTTCCGTTCCGTACTGTTTACCCAACAACTGAACGAACTGAACAAAATCCTTTGCATACAAGGAAGGGGCTTTCTGTTTTCCGCTTTCCCTGCCGCTGTGGTAATATTCATTCAGGCCCCGCAGCTTCCTGTGCGCCATGTCCAGACCTGCCGCCTGAAAAGTCGTGGCGTTCTGCTGTCCATAGTCCCCGCCGATGGCGATAATGGGAAAGCGGTCACGCCCTGCAAGTGGCCGGTCAATGTGCTTCTGGCTGAACATATAGTAAATAACTTCGTCTATGCCGATGCACTTCCCCAGCCATACCCATTCATATTGACGGGGATCTATCAGGTGCAGCGTTTCCGCTGACTGTATCAGGTCAGGCCCCAGCCAGTCAGCCGGAACATCCCTGTAGTCCGTGTGAATGTGGATGGTATCTGGCCGCTGCTTCATTTTGGTCAGCCACTTCATAATGTCGCTGTTCGGGTTCTTTGGTGGATTGAACAAGTAGATCATTTGAAAATCACCCTTGTTTCCACGGGCAAAAGTCGCTTCAATGTTCAGAAGTTCATCCTCACCTTCGCCATCGTCAAAGAACTCTGTCAGTTCGTCCAGTATGACCAGCTTGATCGGTTTATCTTCGTCAATGATTCCTTTTGTATCGTCTATACCGTCAGAACCAGCAAAGTACATTGTGCTGCCGTGCTTTTTATAGGTGATCTCCATAGGGGACTTTGTGATCTCAAACTTTTTCTTGCTGATCCCCAGTCGGTTAATACCCCGCAGCATTTCCTTGTATACCGTTTTCCGCAGCTTATTATGCCGCTTACGCAGCACCACCACGGAACCGGAACCATCATTGACAAGCTGATATATACCACGCACACCTGCAAAGCTGGACTTCGTACCGGCACGGCCAGAAGTCAATATAATGTGCTTATATGTGCGATTATTGAATATAGCCTGATATTTCGGTATTATAATTTCACTGATCCGCACCTGTTTCTTTTTAGGTGGGGCAGTCATTAATGATTTCAACGCCATCATCCTCACCTTCTGCGCCGCCGCTGTTCCTGATCCGTTCAGTTTCCGCTTCCAGCTTCTTCATACGGGCCTTTTGTTCAGGCGTTGCCATGTCCATATGTTCAGACAGCCATTCAAGCGCTTTCATACGGTCAGCCAGTTTTATGCTGGCCCCGTCTTTCCCCTGTCTGACCTCACTGATCAGTGTCCCGTCAACTTCGTCCGATTCCCTGAACTGGACAACGTTCACTATTTTGGTGACAGGTATTTTTTCCCCGGTGTCTGGATCTTCAACCTTGATCGGGCCGAACGCACCCATGACCGGAACTTCTTTTTGTCCGAACGTCAGAAAGTCGGTTATGTCCGAAAAAGCTATGTCCATGTACTTCTGAAAAATGTCCGATTCATCCAATAGTTGCTGGTTCAACCGGCCTTGTTTCAGTTGCATGATTTCCTTCCGTACCTCTGCATTTTCCAGTAACCTGCTGCCAGCAGATGCCGCCGTTGAATAGGCACACCCATATGCTTTCTGATATGCCTTTGTTGCATTGAAGTACCGGACATAAAAAAGGCAGAAAAGCCGCTGTTTTTCAGTAAGTCCGGCGTTCTTTTCTACCTGCTGCACATCTGAATAAACCCTTTTACGGCGTTTCTGCTTAAATACTTCGTGAACGTTCGTCTGTGCGTTCGTTTCGTTCGCTTTTTCCGAACGTTCGCCCGCCCCGTTCATTTCCCACTTGTCACTGTGCTTCCATCGTCTGACAGTGCCAGCAGGAACATTCAGCTGCTTTGCTATGTCCACCAGTTTGAAACCCTGCTGAAACATTTCAAAGGCTTCCTTCCGCAGATCCTTACCGTCTGACAAAGGAAACACACCCCCTTATTTTCTCTTTAAAACAAAACAACCTTCAAATGTTGAACAGCGAATTCTGGTCGCCACCAACAGCACATTATTTTATCCACCC
>BLLU01000011.1 GCA_011959105.1 Lachnospiraceae bacterium
CTATATCCCCATAGCTGCCATTTCTGACAAGCCCTTTGATATTCGTCATATGGTTCTTCATTTCATGTTTCATCTGGCGTATGCCGTTATAAAACTGCTCCACTTCCTCCATTCGTTCCTGTATTGCGTGAACCTGCTGCTGTTCCACGAAATATTTTTCCTTTTCCTCCTGCAAGCCTATCATTTTCTGATAGGACACTATTGTAATCAAAATCCCTGCATAGAACAGGGCGGCAACCACAGGCATTATCCCAAGAAATACCGGGAACTGTTCATAAAGCTGAAAAACCAGATTATTTTTAACAACTATCAAAAGCCGGAAAATAATATTTCCAAATAAAATCCCGGTTATCGGTATTAAAAGCAGGTAGCACAATTCCTTTATATGCAGCTTCATTGTCTTTTTCTTTAACAGACGTGCAGCGGCATATAGCATAACTGAAAACAAGGTAATTTGCAGTACCACAACAAAGACATAATTCAATGCCGCATTACGAAAAATATATTCTACTGTTTCTTCCTTTTCCGCAAAATAACCACTTGAAAGAAAATCTATACTTTCCATAGCCAGCATACTTAAATCTCTGGTACAGAAGAAGATCACTCCCAAAAAGAATGTAAATTCCTTATCCATATCCAAAAATTTGGAAGCTGCCACTAAAAGGATAAGCACAATTATCATGCACAACCAACCGTAAACAAATGCTGCCATGCCGATAAAGTACAAAACCGTATAAATCAAAAAAACCATTAAAACCTTTTTAATCCTGCTTTTCCTCTGTTCTTTTTTTTCCGTCATAAACGGATAGAAAAAAACTGTCATGCAGACCGCATACATAAATACTTCAATTCCTGCCACTATATTCATAAACAAGCTAAAACCCGCTTCACTCAATGTCTGTCCCTCCTACTGCATAAAGCGCAGATATGCCTTTACAAAGTCCTCATACTTATATTTGGAAAGGGGCAGCTTATCCCCGTTTGCAAGCATGATTTCTGTCCTGCTGTATTCGTCCACGCAGGAGAGGTTGACAAGATAGCCTTTGTGTATGCGGCAGAACTGCCCCTGCAATTCTTCTTCAAGCTCCCCGATTTTTGCATAATATTCCACTTCCCCGTCTTTGGTATAAAGCACTACCTTATGTTTCTGGCTTTCCATGTAATAAATATGGTCTAACGGTATGGCTTTGTTTGCCCCGGCGTACTGGATAAGCACAATTATCATGCACAACCAACCGTAAACAAATGCTGCC
>BLLU01000012.1 GCA_011959105.1 Lachnospiraceae bacterium
ACAGATATAACGCCGCTGTCAGGCTTGTCCCGGCTTGAGAGACTGGGACTGGCTATGAATGAAATCCATGATTTATCACCTATTGCAGGACTTAAAAATCTCTATGATTTGTCATTGGATGGAAATAAGATTCGTGATATCTCCCCGTTGGCAGGGCTGCCGCATTTAAATCAGGCAGGGCTTTCTGGTAATCAGATTGAAGATCTTTCGCCCTTGGAAGGAAAGGAAGAGCTGATGCATGTATCTGTGGGCGGAAATCCCTGTAAGAATCTGAAATCCCTATTGTATGTCCCGATACTTTTTATCCAGCCTCAGCTGCCGTCAGAGGAACAATTGAAAATAGTCTCAGATCAGATAAAGAAGAAGTGGCCGGAGCTGGGAGAATATAAGTGTATCGATTATGCAGAAGGGGATATAAACGGCGACGGACGGCTGGATGCTGCCTTTGTTGTGGATGGGGCATTTGGAGAGATAGAAGGAGAGTATGGTTACAATTATCCTCGCCGCCTGGTGATAATTTTAGGGCAGGCGGACGGATCCTTTAGGGAGCTTTTGCATAAGGTTGACATATGGGATAGGGATGCCGGAGGAATGAGGGGAGATCCTTACCGGGGAATTCATATGGAGGAAGGCTGCTTTTTGCTGCAGCAGGCCTGGGGAAGCAGCAGCGGAGGCACGCAGACAGAGCTTTACCGCTATCAAAATGACAGCCTGGAGCTGTCGCATACTACAAGGGTCTATGACAGTATTTTTACAGAGGACTATGATGTGACAATATGCGAAGAAGAGAGCGGTGAGGAGCAAAGGTTTGCTATCATCATGGAAGACGGCCGGCGGATGACCAGGGGCGGCTTGGAAAATGGGGAGTAGTCCAGCTTAGTGCTATCGCACAGCGATTTAAAACAGTAATATCCCACAAAGTGCACAAATCGATTTACAGACGCATGTTTTCTGCGGCTGGAAATTGATTTCAAACCCGTGTACTTTGTGGGATATTACGGAACTGGAATAGGAGGAGATAGTATGGAATTTTTATGGGAAGGCTTTTTGCAGATTACCTGGCAGCAGGCAAATCACTGTCATAGAAAAAACCATCGTATTGATCCGGCTGTTCATCTGCCGTATCAATACGATGGTTTT
>BLLU01000013.1 GCA_011959105.1 Lachnospiraceae bacterium
GCACAAAAGCGGTTTGAAAAACGGAAAGTAAAGAAATATGTTCAGCTGGGTATGGACAAGATACCAGTGCATAGGGAACGCATCCTTGATGGATGCTGTTCTATTTTATTGCCTGAAACTTTTGTCGATATGGAATTAACGAGTGATATGGTGGGGTATAGAAGTCTGTGGACGCCGCAGAGTATCAAGACCACGGCTGCGGAGGATGCAGTACTTTCCTTTGGACTGATTCCGATGGCAGAATCGGGAACGGAAGAGATGCCAGTTTCGGATAAACTTGAAAAGCTGCGGCAGGACATGAAAAGGAAATGGACACAGGATGTATATTATGGAACAGGTCAAGTGCAGGCGAACGGAAGAAAAGCTGCATGGATGGATCTGAAATCCTTCTCCGCAAGGGGGAGTATGTACAGTTTTATTTTCCTTTTTGAGATAAAAGGAGAGACCGTATTTGGAAATTTCTACTGTAGTTTCGAACAGTATCTTATTTGGAAGCCTGTTATGCAAAAATTGATTGCCACGATAGAGTTTCAAGGATAAAGGTCCCAGGCAGTGCTGGCAAAGGAGGACTATCCATGAAATACCAGCATTGGAACAGTTGAAAAAGAACGTAAGTTCTGGTAAAATGTCTCCATAGAAGAAACAATTCTAAGTGGAGGCAGCAGGTATGGCACAGGAAAATCATGTGTATATTGCAATCGATCTGAAATCATTTTACGCTCCCTTGCAGAAAAATGGACAGCGCCCCGGGCAGGTGAATCCGAAAAAAGCCGGTCACACCGCATTACCTGCATAAGACAGTTTGCCATATACCTTAATAACCTTGGTTATGATGCTTATATCGTGCCAGAAGTGAAGGGTTTGAATCACAGTTCATTTGTACCATATATATTTACGCATGAGCAGATAGCAGCTGTGATCAAAGCCGCTGATGAAACAGAACCCAAAGAAGTTGCAAGAAATATGCATCTGGCGTTACCCGTAATCTTCCGGATTCTTTATGGCTGTGGACTTCGTGTGTCAGAAGTTGTCGGACTTCGCTGCAGGGATGTGAATCTCGAAGATGGGATTCTTACGATCCGTGAAGCAAAGACTGACCGTGACCGGTATATCCCATTATCAGATTCCGTAAAAGAAGCCTGTATATCCTATGCAGATAAAATCTGGTGGGAAAAAGACAGCGACTTTTTCTTCCCTGCTCCTGATAAGACCATGATCAGCCCGATGACTATCTATCAAAGGTACCGCAGGTATCTGGAAGCGGCAGGGATTTCACATGGCGGAAAAGGGCAGGGCCCCCGTCTGCATGATGTACGCCATACATTCGCGGTTCATGTTTTACAAAAGTGGATCAGGGAAGAAGCCGATTTAACGGCTATGCTCCCGATTCTTTCCACATATATGGGGCACAAAACAATACGCTCAACAGCAAGGTATCTGCGCCTGACAGCGGAAGTTTATC
>BLLU01000014.1 GCA_011959105.1 Lachnospiraceae bacterium
AAAGTGAGAAAAAGCGAGTTAACAAGAGAAAAATAAAGATTATTATGGGAGGAAATGAATATGCAGGAGATATATGACTTGGTTATCATCGGTTCCGGCCCTGCCGGGCTTTCAGCGGCGGTGTACGGTATGCGGGCAGGGCTGAACCTGCTGGTGGTGGAGAGAAACCCCATGAGCGGAGGCCAGGTGCTGAACACCTACGAAGTGGACAATTATCTGGGAATGCCCGGAATAAACGGATTTGATATGGGTGTGAAATTCCGGGAACATGCCGACAAACTGGGGGCGCCGTTTCTGGAGGCGGAGGTCACGGGCCTTACGGAGGGGGAGATCAAAACAGTCCATACCACCGAAGGGGATCTGCGGGCCAAAGCGGTGATCCTGGCCACAGGAGCCCACCACGCACAGTTGGAGGTGCCGGGGGAAGAGGCGCTGTCGGGCATGGGGGTTTCTTACTGCGCCACCTGTGACGGTGCCTTTTACCGGGGCAAGACGGTGGCCGTGGTAGGGGGCGGGGATGTGGCGCTGGAGGATGCCATCTACCTGACCCGCTTTTGTGAGAAGGTATATTTGATCCACCGCCGGGATGAACTGCGGGGGGCTCATGTGCTTCAGGAGCAGCTGCGGGCATTGCCCGGGGCGGAGATTCTGTACTCCCATGTGGTGAAGGAGATCCAGGGCCAGGAGGCTGTCACGGGCGTGTTGCTGGAAGACTTGAAAAGCGGAGAGCGGCGTATCCTGTCCGTGGACGGCGTGTTTGTGGCTGTGGGCATACGGCCAGAGACAGAACTGCTCAAAGATCTGGCCCTCTGCAACGAGGCGGGCTATGTGCCGGCAGGCGAGGACGGCGCCACCGGCGTTCCCGGCATCTATGTGGCAGGGGATATCCGCCGGAAACCGCTGCGTCAGGTGGTGACGGCGGTAGCGGACGGAGCCAATGCCGTAACAGCGGCCGCGGCATGGATCGGGAGTATTACGGTTTGATAAATTAATATATTAAAAATTACGAAATATTTTCTGCTGGAAAAAGAAGCCATATTTGGGGCTTCTTTTTGCGTGGACAAGCTGGAAAACCCCATATTTACAGGGGTTTACAGGTTTTTTGATAATTTATACTGGGTGTTGACAATTTGTGCAGGGCGTGCTATAGTTAATGTCGGATGTAACAATTTTGTAATGATTTGAATGTGGATGTAACATTTGCAGTGATATATGGAGGATGGAATGTTTAGACATACAGGGAAGATTACCGCGTTTGCTTTATCCGCCGCCCTGCTCTGCTCCGGCGTAAGCATGGACGTACAGGCCGCTCAGGGAATTTCTTCGGTGCTGCCCAGCGGCGGCATCAATATAGCGCTGGATAACGGAACGGGCCTGGAGAGCCTGCAGGACCAGACTGGCAAGAACATACAGCTTGAGACCGTTGTGAATGCAAGGCAGGTGGACGAGGCAAAAGCCGCCGCCGCTGCCCAGGCGGTGGCTCAGGAGAAGGCCCAGGAGGAGGAGATGTTCAAGAACCTGGTGATTGCCCAGGTAAACGCCTATGTGAATGTGAGAAGCCTTCCCAGTGAGTCCGGTGAGATTGTGGGAAAATTGTATAACAATTCGGTGGGGACGCTTCTGGCCAAGGAAAACGGCTGGTATCAGATCCGTTCCGGCAATGTGACAGGCTATGTGAAAGGCGAGTACTGTGTGACAGGTGAGGAAGCCATCACTCTGGCCAGGGAGGTGGGTACCCGGATCGCTTCCGTGACCTGCGACGGATTGTATGTGCGCCAGGAGCCCAGCACGGAGAGTAAGATTCTGGGCATGGTGGCCTTTGAGGACGATCTGCTGGTGCTGGAGGAGACGGACACCTGGGTGAAGGTGGATACAGAGGAAGGCGACGGCTGGGTATCCAGAGAGTATGTGGATTTACATACGGAGTTTGTACAGGCTGAGTCCAGGGAAGAGGAAGCCGCCAGGCTGGCCAAAGAAGAGGCAGACAGGCAGAAGGCCAGGGAAGCGGCCCGGCAGGCCCAGGCAGCCCAGAACCAGACAGCAGCCTCTCAGGGCAGCAGCCATGGCATTGATCCCTCCAGCGTTACCATCAGCGGCGACAATGAGATGGGCGTGGCGGTGGCCAACTTTGCTGTACAGTTTGTGGGAAATCCTTACAAATGGGGCGGTACCAGCCTGACCAACGGCGCAGACTGTTCCGGCTTCGTGATGAGCGTATACGCCAACTTCGGCGTGTCGCTGCCCCACTCTTCCTCTGCGGACAGAAAGCAGGGGTATGCGGTGGACAGTCTGGCCAACGCCCTGCCCGGAGATCTGATCTGCTATTCCGGCCATGTGGCTCTGTATATCGGTGACGGTAATATTGTGCATGCGTCCAACAGCAAGACCGGCATTATTATCTCCAGAGCGGATTACAAAAAGATTCTGGCCATCCGGCGTATTTTCTAATAAGAGACAAGATAAATTAAGTGGGAGCATCTTCCAAAGGGGGGATGCTCCCATTTTCTAATAATAGAAAATTTGCAAAAAGTATTGCGTTTTGGACAACTTGTGCAACTTAACCAAAAAAAGTGGAAAAACCGATATACCGTCACTCTATAAATTCACTTCCGTGTGTGAGTTATCCACAGGTTCTAAAACGCAAAACCTGTTAAAACCCATTTATACACGGAGTTATACACGTTATCCACAGGTTTGAAGGCGCAAAAACCCTAATTTGGGAAGTAAAAACAAGAACATGAGTTTTGTGCGTTTTTCCCAAAATTTGCTTTTCGGGTCGAAAAAGCAAATTTTCTGTTGACATACCAGATGTCAAAAACATGTAAAAAAATGGTTAAATTGTTGCGAAACAAAAGAAAATATGGTATACTTTCCATACAATAAAACAACAGCATCTGCCCGATAGATATCCGGGTTAAAGTGTCAATGCCAGGGACGCCTGTTCATGGTGTGTTGGGCAGACAGATGCGGAAAGGAATGATCTGTATGAAATTTGTGATTGTGGGTAGAAATCTTGAAGTAACTCCGGGGTTAAGGGCAGCAGTGGAGGACAAGATCGGCAAGCTGGAGAAATACTTTAATCCGGATACAGAGGCACATGTGACGCTCAGCGTGGAGAAGGAAAGGCAGAAGATAGAAGTGACCATCCCCGTAAAGGGCAGCATTATACGGTCCGAGCAGGTCAGCAATGATATGTATGTATCCATCGACCTGGTGGAGGAGATCATAGAGAGGCAGCTTAAGAAATACAAGAGCAAAATCGTGGACAAGCAGCAGAATGCCAGTTCCTTCAGCAAAGCCTTTGTGGAGAACGACTACATGGAGGATGAGGACGTCAAGATTGTACGCACCAAGAAGTTTGACATCAAGCCCATGTATCCGGAGGACGCCTGCATCCAGATGGAACTTCTGGGACATAATTTCTTCGTATTCTGCAACGCGGAGACGGATCAGGTGAATGTGGTTTATAAGCGGAAAGGCGACACCTACGGACTGATTGAGCCGGAGTTGTAGGATAATTCCGTATAGAATAGTTCCTGCATAGCAAGTGGCAGCAGGCGTAAAATAAAGGGGCTGTCGCATAATCAATGGTAATAACTCGTTGGTTTTGTGACAGCCCTTTTTTGCTTATTAACAGGGCGTTTGAAGGATTCGTAAAAAATGGTGAAAGGGAAGTACAGAAGATAGCATCCTAATAGATTGGATTTGCGGGGCGGCATAAGTTTTCCGCCCTTTTCATATATTTCCAGTGAGAAAACCAACCTGGAGAGGCAATGGATAAAAAACAGAGAGATCAATATCGGATGCGGATCAAGAAAGGGATCTTGGCGGAATGCCTGTTGGTGGTGATGGCGTTGGCGGTGCTGGCCGGTCAGCGGGGCCGCCTGGAGGAGCGCAGAGCCGCAGGCAGTTCCGTGCTGGCCATAGAAGAAGATTACATAAAATGGGTGGATTTCACGGTGTCTTACGAGGCTCTGTGCAGCGCCTATGAGTGGGACGTGAAAACCCATGGTACAGAACATGAAGTCCATTGGGTGGAGCTGCTGGCTTACACGGCTGCCAAGACAGGCGGATCTTTTGACAAAAGCGCGTTAAAGACCATGGAAAAGGCGGCCCAGGCTCTCTCCGAAGGTGAAAAAACGCTGGAGGAACTGACGGAGAAATTGCAGTACTATCCCTATTATCTGGACGCCTATGACGCCGCCATCGGCGGGCTGGTGGGGGAATATGAGGAGGACAGCGGGAATGGCCATTATGAAAGCAAATATGGGCTGAAAGGTTATTTTCCGCTGGCCAGGGGATTTGACTATACACATTATGATGATTTTGGCGTCAGCCGCAGCTATGGATATAAGCGAAGACATCTGGGACATGATATGATGGGCCTGGTGGGTACGCCTATTATGTGTATTGAATCCGGCACGGTAGAAGCCCTGGGATGGAATCAGTACGGCGGATGGCGCATCGGAATCCGCAGTTTTGATGGGAAGCGATACTATTATTACGCCCATCTGCGGCAGAATTACCCCTATGCGGAAGGGCTGGAGGAAGGCAGCGTGGTCACCGCGGGGGATGTGATCGGGTATATGGGCCATACGGGATACAGCACCAAGGAAAATGTGAACAATATCGAGATCACCCATCTGCATTGGGGGCTGCAGCTTATTTTTGACGAGTCCCAGAAAGAGGGGAACAATGAAATCTGGATTGATATTTATCCGCTGACCAGGTTTTTGGCGAAGCATACCCAGACTGCCGTAAAGGTGGAGGGGACGAAGGAGTGGGTGCGGAGCAATAAGATTAAGGATCCGGCGGTGGAGGAGTATGGGAGAGGGCAGCAGTCTTTTTCAGATCAGAATGATTTGTAGAGGCAGGCGCATCCTCACACCAAAGACTATTTGACAGAGATATGTATACTACTCGAGGAGGTAAAAAAATGGAACTTTCAGAAGCAATTTTGACCAGAAGAAGCGTGCGGAACTTTAGACAGGGCAATATTCCGGACGACAGCATACGGGAAATGATTAAAGCGGCTATTTATGCACCAAGTGCCGGAAACTGTCAGCCGTGGCATTTTTATGTGGTGAAAGACGCCGGGATAAGGCAAAGGGTGTTTGAGAAGGCATGCCGACAGGAATTTCTGGCAGATGCGCCGGTATTGATAATTGTGTGCATGGACTGTAATGAAAGCGCAAGCCGTTACGGAGATCGGGGTAAAACCTTATATAGTATACAGGATACGGCAGCGGCGGTACAAAATATGTTGTTGTCCGCCACGGATCTGGGACTGGGATCTTGTTGGTGCGGTGATTTCGATGAGCGGAGCCTGCAGGAAATTCTTCAGATGGATAAAGGGAGGATTCCCGTTGCCATAGTGGCTGTGGGATATGCGAACTTTGCACCCACTGCTCCAAAGAGAAAGCCGATTGACGAAGTGACAACTTTCATTGGAGAGTGGGAGGCATGCGGAGAGGAAGAAACCTCTGAAGCCAGAAGAATAGAGCATTGTGACATGGGCGGAACTGTTTTTCACGATGTGAATCTGTATGGGGTTGAAATATCGGATGTCAATCTGGCAGCGGGGAAAATCTATGAATGTAATCTGAGCAATTTGGAAATTTATGATTGTTGTCTTGACGGAATGAAAGTGAATGGAATTGAGATTAACAGTTTGCTGTAATTCAAAATCCCTTTTCGTGGGTTAAAAAGGACTCTATCCAAAGGATAGGGTCTTTTTATTTTGGGGTCTCATATAGCGATCTTTACCTTAAGTAAAATATTCTTCATACATGTTCCGAGAGGAACGCGTAGAAAAGTGCAGGGAGTATTCAGACTGTCAACCCGCATAGAACAGGCTTTGTACTTATATTTGTGATATTTGACAGATATCCGGGTAAATGAGATGGAATAATATATAGTTTTTTTGGAAAAATACAGATTTTAGAAAACACAATATGTATTTTGCCCAAAATATATTGTTCTGCTCCTGTGAATATGATATAATTCAGTGGCAAACATCAAAACCGACTTAATATAGCAAAGGAAAGGAGGAGTCAAAAGACAGAAAATAATTGCAAGCCAGAATTGATGTATGCAAAGGTATGCTATGAAAAAACATCATTTTGGAGGGCTTTCTATCATGAAGGTAAGATGGAAAAAGCTGCTTGGCAGTGTATTGGCGCTGGCCCTGCTGATCGGAGTGATGCTTCCGTGCGGCAAGGTAGAAGCAGCGCAGGAGACATTGTTGAATACTTATGGGTCGCTGTTCGGCTATTCCGGGACATGCATTAATCTGAGTCAACTTCGCGATGCGAATACTTTGTCACATGTAAAGACTCATTATAACAGCATTACACTGGAAAATGAAATGAAGCCGGACGCAATGCTGGGCTACTCCCCCAAACTTATTACGAAAGAAGCTGCAGTAAATGCAGGCTATTATGTACCGTCTTCCTGTACGGAAACCTATCTTCCGGCGATTAATTTTGATACGCTGGATGAGGTGCTCCGAATTTGCTATGAAAACGGACTTTCCGTAAGAGCACATACCTTAGTCTGGCACAGCCAGACCCCGGACTGGTTTTTCAGGGTTGGATATTCAAAAGATTACGGCTATGTGTCTGCCGCGCAGATGGATATCCGTATGGAATACTATATTAAGTCCATTATGAATCATGTATATACAAGCAAGTATGGCAGGATCGTGTATGCATGGGATGTTGTCAACGAGTATCTGCATGCGGAAAATTCAGGCTGGCAGGCAATTTACGGAAACGTAACGACCTCTCCGGCATTTGTAAAGCGTGCATTCCAGTACGCGTATGACTGCATCAATTATTTCGGTTTAACAGATTCTGTGAGTCTGCTCTACAATGACTACAATACATACATGGAAGTGGATGATGTCATCAAGATGATTCGGTATATTAACTCCGACAGGAAGATCTGTAACGGGGTGGGTATGCAGTCGCATCTGGGAACAAACTTCCCCAGCGTGGAGTATTATACCACGGCTTTACAGTCTTTTGTAAATGCAGGCTTTGAGGTGCAGATCACGGAATTAGATGTGGTAAATAAGGGTGATGCCGACCAGGCAAATTATATGTATGACCTGATGTCAAACATCCTGAAAGTCAAAAAGAACGGCGGTAATATCACGGGAATTACTTTTTGGGGTATTTCCGATGATGTCACATGGATTAAGGGACAGAAGCCGTTGCTGTTTTCGACTTTAGGCGTTGCCAAAAACGCATATTATCGTGTGATGGATGCCTACAGGGATGCGGGCTATGGCGGCGGTAACACCGGGAACCAGCCCACATTGCAGAACGGCTGGTACTATATTAAAAATGTACATTCCCAGAAGTATCTGCAGACAGCCGGAAATGCAGGCGGAAACAGTGTAAATGTGGAAATCGGCACAGGTTCGGGTGTGGCAGGACAGAAGTGGTATGTAACCAATCTGGGAGACGGATATATCACTTTAAAGAACGGCTATGGCTATATGTTGGATGTGGAGTATGGGGCCAATAACGACGGAACCAATATTCAGACTTACTCTACGAACGGTGCGGACGCCCAGAAGTTCAAGCTGATGGGAACCACGAATGCCGGTGCATACGGGATAGCCACAAAGGTTTCGGGTAATGCAAAAGCGCTTGACGTTTATAATTGGGGTACTTCGGATGGCGTAAATGTATGCCAGTGGACCTATTATGGCAAAGAGAATCAGATGTGGGTCTTTGAGCCTTGTTATAATTAAGGGTTCCGGGGCAAAAGTGTGGAAAAGGGGGCTGCTGTGAAAGGCAGCCCTTTTTAGGATGAAATATTGTATTGTGAAACCCAGAGCCTGGGAGTATAATAAGAAAATCGGAAAGTTAGTAAATTCTGCATTTCTGTCGCTGCCACTTGCGGGAATAACGCAGATATATGAGGGCTTTGCGAAATGACTGAACAGAGAGGAAAGTTATAATGGGAGACAACAGGGAGAATCTCACCTGGGAAGAGGTCAGCACGGAACATATTATACGGGATGAGTGGATTGATTTCCGGCGGTCGGCGTACCGTCTCCCTGACGGAAATGTGTTTGAACCGTTTTACAGTTACAGCCGCAGAGACTATGTGATCATTGTGGCATCGGACTGTGACGGCAACTATCTCTGTGTGCGGCAGTTTCGGCAGGGAGTAAGGGAAGTCACCACCGAATTTCCGGCAGGCGGCCTGGAGCGGCCGGACGGGAGAGAGTACGGCGCAGGCGGCCTGGAGCGGCCGGACGGGAGAGAATGCAATACTGGCGCCGGAGGCATATTCCGGGAGGCGGCAATCTCCGGGACAGTGACATCTGAAAACGGAACCTACGAGGATGCGTTTGCTGCGGCAAAGAGAGAACTCCTGGAGGAGACCGGTTATTTGTCGTCGGAGTGGACGCATTTGCTTACGATACCTTCCGATGCCACCATATCCGATAATTTTGCCCATGTATATATGGCGAAAAACTGCCGTATGGCGGCCCGGCAGCATCTGGATGAAACGGAGTTCCTGAATGTGGAACTTTACACGCCGCAGGAGATCGAGGAGATGATCCGTACCGGCAGATTCCAGCAGGCAGTGCATGTGATGGCATGGCTGCTGGCCAGACAATGATTGACCTGTATTGTTAAAATAATAAGATAAGGGAAGAAGAAGGAATCTATGAAAAAAGTGCTATTGATAGCCACGGGAGGCACCATAGCGTCGGGGTATACGGAAAAAGGGCTTGCGCCGAAGATCGCGGCGGAAGATTTCTTGCAGTATGTGGAGGATTATAAGGCATTCTGCCAGGTGGAGATCCTGCAGCCTTTCAGCCTGGACAGCACAAATATATACGCAAAACATTGGCTGAAACTGGCGGGGCTGATCGAGGAACAGTATGCCCGCTATGACGGATTCGTGATCTGCCATGGCACGGATACCATGGCTTTTACGGCGGCGGCTTTGTCTTACCTGATACAGAACAGCAGAAAACCTGTGGTGATTACCGGTTCTCAAAAGCCCATCAACCTGCCGGTGACGGATGCCAGAACCAATCTGCTGGACAGTCTGCGTTTTGCTTCCGATGATCGGGCCCATGGGGTAAATATCGTTTTTGGAGGCAATGCCATTGCCGGTACCCGGGCAAAGAAGGAGCGCTCCAAGAGTTACAATGCCTTTTCCAGCATCAATTATCCCAATGTGGCGGCGCTGTGCGATGGGAAAACCGTATTTTATATTGACGACAGGGACCGGGTGGTGGGACCGGCAGTATTCTACCACAAATTGAATGAGAAGGTTTTGCTTCTAAAGCTGATGCCGGGCATGGACGGCTCGGTGCTTCAGCGGCTGTTTCCCTATTATGACGCCGTGGTGATAGAAGCCTTCGGTGTAGGGGGACTTCCGGAGTACGGACAGGTTCCCTTTTACGCGGAAATACGCCGCTGGACGGATGCGGGAAAAATTGTCATGATGGCTACCCAGGTGACCCATGAGGGCAGCGATATGGAGGTCTACAAGGTCGGACGGATTATCAAGGAGGATTTTCAACTGATGGAGGCCTACGATATGACCCTGGAGGCAACGGTGACGAAAGTGATGTGGGCTCTGGGACAGGCGGAGGGAGGGGAATTGTCCGGGAAGCCGAAGGGTTTGGGGCAAAGCAATTCGCCGCAGGAGCCGGAAGATTTCGAACAATGGGAATCCGTGGGAGGGCAGGAACATTCCGGGGGATGCGGGCTTGCGGAACGGTTCCGGCGCCTGTTTTATAAGACGGTGAATCATGATATGCTGCTGTATACCCCGGGGAGTGACGGGGAATAAGAACCTATTGCGGATGAATCAGGAATCGCCTGTTTCATCCTCCTTCGTTCCCAGGCGGAAAGCCCGGCTCTGCGCAAGGCGCTGCTTCTGAATACCTTCCGTTCCCTCTTCTGTGGGCAGATAGTAGCGGCGGTTCTTCAGATCTTCCGGCAGGCAGGTCATGCGGGCCATTTTTTCCTGGGTATCGTGGGCATAGACATAGCCCTCCCCGTAGCGCAATTCTTCCATCAGCTCTGTGGGGGCGTTGCGGATCACCAGAGGCACGGGCTGGTTCAAGCGGGTCATGGCATCCGCTTTGGCGGTCTCGTAGGCCCGGTACAGGGCATTGGAACGGGGGGCCAGGGACAGGTATACCACGGCCTGGGTCAGATTCAGATTGCATTCCGGCATGCCGTTGAAATGGCAGGCCTGATAGGCTGCCACTGCCAGGGGCAGAGCCTGGGGATCTGCCAGCCCCACGTCCTCGCTGGCGAAGCGGATGAGCCTGCGGGCGATGAACAGGGGGTCTTCTCCGGCCTCCAACATTCGGGCCAGCCAGTAGACGGCGGCGTCCGGGTCACAGTTCCGCATGGATTTGTGCAGGGCGGAGATCAGATTGTAATGCTCCTCCCCCTTTCTATCGTACAGCAGGGTCTTTTTGCCCAGACATTGCTCCAGAGTTTCCCGGGTCACGGTCACAGAGCCCTCCGGGGTGATTTCTCCGTTCAGAACAGCCATCTCCAAAGTGTTCAGCGCCGTGCGGGCATCTCCGTCGGCGAAGGCGGCGATTATCGGCAGCAGAGATGGGTCCATGTGGACTCGGGCACTGCCGAAGCTGCGCCTGTCGGCCAGCGCCCGGGACAGCAGCCCCACCAGATCCTCCTCGGTCAGTTCTTTCAGCACAAACACTTTGCACCGGGAGAGCAGAGCGGCATTGATCTCAAAAGAGGGGTTCTCCGTGGTGGCGCCGATCAATGTGATGCTGCCCCGCTCCACATAGGGCAGAAAGGCGTCCTGCTGGGCTTTGTTAAAGCGGTGAATCTCGTCCACGAATACCAGGGTGCGGACGCCATAGGCCCTGTTTTCCTGGGCCTGGTGCATGATCTCTTTGATTTCTTTGATGCCGCAGGTCACGGCGCTGAAGTTCACGAAGTCGGAGCGGGTACGGTTGGCGATGATACTGGCCAGAGTGGTTTTGCCCACTCCGGGAGGCCCCCAGAAGATCATGGAAGGAATCTGATCCCGTTCCAGAAGCTGGCGCAGAATTTTGCCGGGGCCCAGGAGATGCCGCTGCCCTACGTATTCTTCCAGAGCGGCAGGCCGCAGACGGTCCGCCAGAGGGCCGCCGGTCATGGAAGCGGCGCCGGGCGTGCCATTCTGTCCGGCATTACCGCCGGGATTCATGTCAAACAGTGATAACTGGTTCATAGAGTCCTCATCTTTACATATTTGTTTCCATATTTTGCAGGGCCTTGTCCGCAGCAATACCCAGGGGCCCATATGCTTTAGACAGGCCTGCCCGGCGGAACTCTCATAGGACTGCGCCGCCACACAGAAAAAAAGCCCAAAGGCATCTGCGCTCCCATCAGGGCGGATCTGACGCGGAGCCGTCTTTCCCACAAGGAGCCGGGGGATAGGAATGCATATTCGAAAATATGTTCTGTATTTATTCTACCACATTGTCCCGGATTGCGCAATTACGAAAAGCGTTCCGGCAAAATAATCTGGCAGCTGTTTTCAGGTATGATATAATGGAAGAAAAGTTCTGTAGTCAATCACTGAACCGTTCAAAAGTCAGCGAAGCGATTTACGGTTTTTAAATAGGAGGGAGGATTGGCCATATGCTGCAAAAATTAACCCGGGAAACATGGAAAAAATATGTGGACTACGCCTATGAACTGGCCTTATGCCCCGCAAAGACAAGCTATCCGATCTATTATGACGGGATCAAAACCAGAGAGGATTTTATCAGCCGGGCGGAGAAAGCCTTTGATCAGGAAGAGGAAGAAATTCTGCTCTATCTGGAAGAGGGGGAACCTTGCGGATGGATTCATTATTATGGCCTGGAGGAGGAGCGGTATCTCGGCATTGTTTCCATGAGTTTTTCGGCCCATATGGAGCGGGGACTGGAGGCTTTCCTGGCCTATGTGGGTGAAAGATTTCCAAACTGCGAGATAGATCTCGGCTTTCCGGAAGAAAACAGGCAGGCACTGACCTGGCTGGCGGAAAAGGGGTTTGTGATAGGGGAAGAGTCCTACAATGATGTATTTGTCATGGAGAAATATCAGGCGAGGGAGGAAGCCGGCGGTATCGCGCGGGTTACGGAGGAAAATTTTCCCTTGTTTGCAAAACTTCATTCTCTATATGAAGGCGAAATGTACTGGAACTGTGAGCGGCTGCGCCGGAATCTGGACAAATGGAGGATCTTTCTGTATTGTGAAGGGGAAGTTCCTCTGGGGGCAGTCTATTATACCGGGGATGGGCTGGCCGAGATCTTCGGCGTGGATTTCGCAGACGGCGTTTATCGTTCGGAAGTATTCTGCATTCTGACGGAGGCGGCACTGAATGCCTGTAAGGCCCAGGGTGTGAGAAACCTTGTTTTTTTCAATGACCGGGAGAGCCAGCCCGATGCGCTGGCTCTGGGTTTTACCTGTGTGGGGAAGTATATTCTCATGGTAAAAAAAGAAGGCTTCGGGCAATAGAATTCCCGGACGGAATTTAAAGAAATCCGTTGCAAAACAGGAATCGGTATGCTAAACTAGAAGCAATGGCAATGATAAAAAAATAACAATCATTGTCGGTACAGTGAAAACACATAATAAACAAGTTGGAGGAGAAAAAAATGGCAAAGAAAGTCGTATTAGCAGGCGCCTGCCGTACCGCCATCGGCACCATGGGCGGCACTCTGAGCACCACTCCCGCGGTGGAACTGGGCGCAATCGTTATTAAGGAGGCTTTAAGCAGGGCCGGCGTGGCTCCCGAGCAGGTTGACCAGGTATATATGGGCTGCGTAATCCAGGCAGGCCAGGGGCAGAACGTGGCCCGCCAGGCTTCCATCAAAGCAGGGCTGCCCATCGAGGTGCCTGCGGTGACCATGAATGTGGTATGCGGTTCCGGCCTTAACTGCGTGAACCAGGCCGCTCAGATGATCATGGCCGGCGATGCGGACATCGTTGTGGCAGGCGGCATGGAGAATATGTCCATGGCTCCCTACGCCATTCCTCAGGCTCGTTATGGATACAGGATGAACGACGGAACTCTGGTGGATACCATGATCAAGGACGCCCTTTGGGATGCGTTCAACAATTACCATATGATTACCACCGCCGACAACATCTGCCGCGAGTGGGGCCTGACCAGAGAGGAACTGGACCAGTTTGCCCTTAAGAGCCAGCAGAAGGCCGAGGCGGCCCAGAAGTCCGGCGCCTTTGACGCGGAGATCGTTCCTGTTATGGTGAAGAAAAAGAAAGAAACCATCGAGTTCAAGGTGGACGAGGGTCCCCGTGCCGGTTCCACCATTGAGGGCCTGGCAAAGCTGCGTTCCATCAACCCTGACGGCTTCGTGACCGCGGGCAATGCTTCCGGTATCAACGACGGCGCTGCTGCCATCGTGGTAATGAGCGAGGAAAAGGCCAAGGAGTTGGGCGTGAAGCCTATGGCTACTTTCGTGGCAGGGGCACTGGCAGGCGTTCGTCCCGAAGTAATGGGCATCGGCCCTGTGGCATCCACCAGGAAGGTGATGGCCAAAACCGGCATGAAGATCGAGGATTTCGACATCATCGAGGCCAACGAGGCATTTGCCGCGCAGTCCGTTGCGGTGGGCAAGGATCTGGGAATTGATGTGGATAAGCAGCTGAACCCCAATGGCGGCGCCATTGCCCTGGGTCATCCCGTGGGCGCTTCCGGATGCCGCATTCTGGTGACTCTGCTGCATGAGATGCAGGCTAAGGGCGCAAAGACCGGTCTGGCTACCCTGTGCATCGGCGGCGGCATGGGCTGCTCCACCATCGTTAAGATCGAAGATTAAAAAGGCAGTAAAAGCCCGGGGAGTCATGGTGTTCTCCGGGCTGTTTGAGGGGAAAAGAAGCGTTATCATAGCATGCCTGACCATACTGTTGCATCGTGTACATAGCAATGTTTTTTCGGTTAATTCAAGTTCGGAAGGACTATGGCGGCTTGCTGAGGAACAGAAACACAAGGCAGTCTGTGGGTTTGGCGCAAGACAAATCCCGGATATGCGGAAAAGAGGTAGATATGGAATATATTCTTTATGAGCAGAAGGGGCAGTATGCCATTCTCACCATCAACCGTGAGAAGGCGTTGAATGCCCTGAACAGCCAGGTGCTGGAGGAACTTGACGCCGCCCTGGACGCAGTGAATCTGGAAGAAGTGAGATGTCTGATCCTCACCGGCGCGGGACAGAAGTCCTTTGTGGCGGGCGCGGATATCGGCGAGATGAGCACGCTGACCAAGGCCGAGGGCGAAGCCTTTGGCAAGAAGGGCAACGATGTGTTCCGCAGGCTGGAGACTTTCCCCATCCCTGTGATCGCCGCGATCAACGGCTTTGCACTGGGCGGCGGCTGTGAGATTTCCATGAGCTGCGACATCCGCATCTGCTCCGACAACGCCGTGTTCGGACAGCCCGAGGTGGGCCTGGGCATCACCCCCGGATTTGGCGGCACCCAGAGGCTTGCCCGCCTGGTGGGCGCAGGCATGGCCAAGCAGATGATTTATACGGCCCGCAACATCAAGGCGCCGGAAGCATATCGGATCGGCCTGGTGAACGAAGTGTATTCCGCAGAGGTGGACGCCGAGGGCAATGTGGTTAAGACGGCCCAGGAAGTGCTGCTGGCAGCGGCGGAGAAGATGGCTTCCGGCATCGCCAAGAACGCTCCCATCGCAGTGCGCAACTGCAAGAAGGCCATTAACGAGGGTCTGGACGCGGACATGGATCAGGCGGTGGTGATCGAGGAGAAGCTGTTCGGCGACTGCTTTGAGACCGAGGACCAGAAGTACGGCATGGCTTTCTTCCTGGATAAGAACAAGGAGAAAGTAAAAGAGCCCTTCCAGAACAAATAAAAAAGCGGTAATCACAAATCAGCATCAGCCGATCCAGTGCCCAGAGAATTACGGGACGGGGAAGCGGCCCGTAATTTCTCTG
>BLLU01000015.1 GCA_011959105.1 Lachnospiraceae bacterium
GATATAAATTTAAATATGCTAAAATACATTGACTAAAGATAAAATATAGTATAATATAATAAAAAATAAATACATAGAGTGTTGTCATTTCACATGACTTTATATAGATACTTATCTGCATAAGGCTGTGTTAAAAACATGGTAAATTCTCAAAGTATAGATTAAGTGTGTTTTTTGCATGGCATAGATCCTACAAATAGTTAGACATAAGAAGCAAAAATGGCGGGATTAAGAATATTTTTAAGGTTTAATATATAGAGCGTATGGCAGAATAGGAGAGAAATAAAATGAGAGAAAAAATAAAACTTATGTCAATAGGCAAAAAGAAGCCTAAGAATTTAGTCGGTTGGTCTAAAACGGTGGAAAGGTATGCCCCTGATATGTATGATTTATTGTACGGGGTAGGTGAGAAGGATTCTTTAAAAAAAGTAGCCGAATTTCACCCCGAAATCGTATTAGTATTATCCGTTGCAGAGGATGGAAACCTAAAGAATGGTTTGCGACTGGTAAAAGAAATAAGGAAACTGAGCTCTCAATCAATAATATTTGTTATTTTTAATATGCTGGACAATGAAGAGGAAGTATTTGACGAGTACATAGATTGCGGAGCATATAAATGTTATGCTTCACCGGCGAGTATGGATGCATTATTCCATGACATGTATGTAGCACTAAATATGGAATGAGTGAAAGGGCCAATACATATGGGCAGAATGAAAAGCAGGCAGTTTGATAATCTGTCATTGTCCTTTAAAGAAATATGGCAGTTTGATAAAAGGTTAATCTTCCTTTTGCTTGCCGATGTTTTTGTCAGTGCCATACGTCCTTTCCCCAACATCATACTGGCCGGACGAATTGTAGATTGCATTACAGAAGGCAAAAATTTCATGCAAGTAGTTACTTATGCAGCCATAATGTATGGAATGGATTATACTTTAACTGCTATCATTACATTTTTGGGCAAATCAAGGGATTACCTGTTTACCAAAATGATTAATAAGCTGGATAATGATGTAAACAGTAAATGCATGAGTATGGACTATGAAAAATTTAATGATTCGTCTGTTCAAGAACGTATATTAATGGTTAATCAAGCTGTGCGAGGAAAGAACTTTTTTACCAGCCTTACCATTTTCTTTAATACCATTTCGCATATTATAACCCTAATCGGTATAATATGTGTGATGACCATATTAAACGGATGGCTATTAGGGATTGCATTAATTGTTATTACATTGCAAGCTGTATTGCATTATATACGGCTAAGACATGACAGAAAATATACGCAGGATACAATCGAGGATAATAGAAAAGTATCATATGCTTCACAGCTGGCAAAAAATATATCGAATAAAAAAGATATTGTCACTTTCGGAATGAGCAGCTACATTTTAAAGAAGCTGGAATCTTTTCAGAGTTCCATGTTGGCTATTGATAAACGAAGAATAAAAGAAGGTGGCTTTATTGAAATGGCGACATATACATTAAGCGTTGCCTTTCAGATACTGGCATACCTACTGATTGGGCAAAAAGCATTCCATGGCGAGATAACCATCGGTGAATTTACAATGGGAATTGCTTCGCTAATTAATTTTATGTCTGCCTCTTCTTTTGTTACCACGAACATTATAAGCTTTAATGATAATTTCTTTTATATCAGACAATTTAAATCTTTTCTTAAATTAAGAACTAAGTTTGATAGGACGTCCGAATCTGTTACATTAGACAATATTGATGTTAGCCATATTGAAATAGAGTTTCGCAATGTCTGGTTTCGGTATCCCAATAGTACTTCATATGTATTGAAAAATATAAATCTGACAATCAAAGATACGGAACGGCTTGGAATCGTAGGATACAACGGTGCGGGTAAAACATCATTTGCTCTTTTATTAATGCGTATGTATGATCCCACAGAAGGTGCTATTTTTTTAAATGGAATAGATATTCGAAATATTGAATATAAGGAGTATCAGAAAATTATTTCGTCAGTGAATCAGGATTTCTCACTTCTGGCTTTTTCACTTGTGGAAAATATAGCGATTACAGAGGCTGCAGGATCGGAAGAAAGAAAAAGGATCACAGAACTTTTAAACGAAAATGGTCTAAGTGAAAGACTTAAAAAAATGTATCGTGGATTGGATACGCCTGTTACGAAAACGCTGTTTGCTTCAGGGGTAGATTTATCGGGGGGAGAAAGCCAAAAAATTGCTGTTGTTCGTGCACTGTATAAGGATGCCCCATTACTCATATTGGATGAGCCTACTTCAGCGTTAGATCCTGTTGCTGAACATGAAATCTTTCAGAAGTTTGCTGAAATGTCAGAGGGAAAAACGACAGTCTTGGTTTCACACAGGATATACAGTACTAGATTTTGTGATAGTATTGCTGTTTTTGACAAAGGTGAAATAGTGGAGTATGGAACATTTGATGAACTAATGGAACAAAAAGGCCTCTATTATAGCTTTTTTGAAAAACAAGCGGAATATTTCAAGGATACACTTAAAAACTGTATTGAATAAATCGCAATATTTCAAAAGTGGCAATTAAAGAAATTCCCGAACAGATTTTGTTGCTAATGAGAAAGATTCAGATGGGTTGCTCGCTAATGGTAACTCATCTGAATCTTTCTATTATCTTCGCTTATTCATCTTCTTTCCGGAACACATACCAGTAGTGTTCCTCACCTCCGTAGATGTAATCACCGCTTTTCCACTGAATCAGCAGATATTTCGCCTCCCGGTATTCGATAAAGTGATACATGCTCACGGTGGATTGGGGGAGACAGATTACATTGCCGGTGTTCCAGTTCCATTTCACAAAGCACTTTGTACTTTTAAATATAGCATTCCAGCAGAGGGGAGAGTCAACCCTTTTTTCGTTGATTTTCAGAGGAGAAACGGATATACTGTTAATAAGTAATGGCCAGACGGGGACAGAGGGCGTTATGTATTTCATATAAGGAGAGCAGACAGGTGGATCAGACAAAGTGGAAGGAAAAAAGAAAGCAGGCAGGGAGGGAAAAGGCGAATCGGCGGATCAGCGGCGGTCTGTGGCTGACAGGGACCTTGACGGCGCTGTATGGTCTGGCCTGCCTGTATCTCTATTATATGCAGTCCATTCAGCCACTGGATTATGACAACCGCTATTTCCAGTCGGATCTGCCCTATCACATCAGTATGATTGTGGAGGATGGCTGGTATTACAGCTTTACCGCTTATGTCTATCAGGCGCTGTATTACCTGTGCGGAAAGACGACGCTGGGCATCGCCCTGTTTCTGGCGGCGGTGACGGTGGCCTCCCTGCTGGCCACGGAACTTGTGCTGCGCCGAATGGCGGGTATGCAGGAAAGGAATTGGGCCACGATGGCCGCGGCGCTGGTGCTGAACCTGGTGATGCCCTTTTACCTGGTCTGGGCAGGCAGTTATCGTTACGTGAGTTATCAGTCCGGCAACCTCTGGCATAATTCCACCTATCTCTGTATGCGGCTGCTGGGCCTTTTGGTTCTGTTGTATTACCAGAAGCTGGAGGAGGATTATCGGGATAAAATCACCGGGAGGCAGTGGCTGGCCTTTGCCCTGCTTCTGGTGGTGTGCACCGGGGTAAAACCCAGCTTTTTGACAGTATTTGCTCCAGCACTGGCTCTGAAACTTCTATGGGATCTATGTCATAAGGTACGTTTTAAACAGGTATTTCTGCTGGGATCGGCGGTGCTGCCCGCCTGCGGCGTGGTGCTGTGGCAAAATATGGTATTGTTTGGGGAGGATACGGGCAATGGTATGACATATGACCCCTGGTATACCTTTTCCCTGCACGCTGACAGGCCCAAGCTGGCGGTGCTGTGTTCTCTGGCCTTTCCGCTGGTGGTGCTGGGGGCCAGCCTGCTGGCCGTCACCGGGCAGCAGTGGCGTCTTCGGGGGGCAGCCCGGGAGGATGTCTGGCCCGGCGGCGTCTATCAGCTTCGCTTGGGGCGGTGCTATCTGTTTAGCTGGCTGATGGCGCTGGCAGGTTTTGCGGAAGCCCTGTGCCTGGTGGAGACAGGCAGCCGATCCAGGGACGGCAATTTCCTGTGGGGATATCTGTTCGCCGTTTTCTGGCTGTATGTGATGAGCCTGATGAAATGGCTCTCCCTGCGGAATGTGGATATTATGCTGCTCTCGCCCGAAGGGAGTCCCTGGGGGCGCCTCCGGCTGATTCTGGTGCGGGCCGCCTATGTGCTGGCAGGATTGGTACTGCTGTATCAACTCTGGTGTGGAACATACTTTTTCATACGCCTGCTGGGCGGAGAAACCTATTTCATGATGAGATGACAGCAGCGAAACTAAAATAGAAAGGGCGGCGCCATGAAATATATTATCAATCAGGACAATTACCACAATTTTGAGACGCTGGCGGTGAACCGCCTGGCCCCCAGAAGCTATTTTATCCCTTACCCGGACCGGGAGCAGGCGCAGCGGGTCAGTCTGCGGGAGAAGCGCTATGCCTCTCCCAAGGTGAGCTGCCTTAACGGCCGGTGGGACTTTCATTTCTATGCGAATCCCTCCCGGATGCCCGCCATTCTGGATACGGAGGAGGTGGAATGGGAGCAGGTTTCCGTGCCGGGGTGCTGGCAGTTCCAGGGATATGACAGGCCTTTCTATGTGAATACCCGCTATCAGTTCCCTTTTCAGCCTCCCAGGATCCCCACCACGGGCAAGGTGGGACCGGTCTTTACCTGGGCGGGGACGGACCAGGGCAATGTGCCCCGGCGCAAAGACCCCGGGGAGGAATACAATTTTGTGGGCGTATACCGACATTTATTCCGGGTGGAAAGCCCGGAAAAAAGGCATGAGATCTCTTTTCTGGGAGTGGCCAGCTGTATTGATCTGTATGTGAACGGCTGCTTTGTGGGCTATTCAGAAGGCTCCCACAATATGGCGGAGTTTGACGTGACAGAGTTTTTGAGCCAGGGACAAAATGAACTGCTGGCGGTGGTACATAGATGGTGCAACGGCACTTATCTGGAATGTCAGGATATGTTCCGCAACAATGGGATATTCCGGGACGTTCTGCTGCGGGTCTGCGGGGAGAAGGATCTGTGGGATTTGGCCTGGGAGACCAGGTACAGGGAGGAATCCCGGGAGCCGGAGGCGGTATATGACGCCACCGTCACTGCCACCCTGTATCAGGACGGCCCGGTGCGGTTCACGCTGGAGGGACATGGCATCAGCCAGAGCCTTACGGGGCAATCCCGGGAGCATGTGGCCCAGGTGTGCTTTTCCGGCCTGCCCGTCAGAGAGTGGAACGCAGAGGAGCCGCTGCTGTACGACCTGTATATCGAGACGGAGGACTGCTGCGTCCGGGAGCGGGTGGGCTTTAAGCGGGTGAGCACCGGCAACAGGGTGTTCCGTATAAACGGCCGGCCGGTGAAGCTGCACGGCGTCAACCACCACGACACCAGTCCTGTGGGAGGCTATGCCATGACGCCGGAGGAGATTGAGAAGGACATATCCCTGTGTAAGGAGTACAATATCGACACCATCCGTACCGCTCACTATCCCCCGGATCCCTACCTGCTGGAACTCTGTGACGAACGGGGGATCTATGTGGTGGACGAGGCTGACCTGGAGACTCATGGAAGCTGGTCCCACCGGCTGCCTCCCAATTACAGCCGCATCAGCAGCGACCCTTCCTGGAGGCTGCATTATCTGGACCGGGTCCGCAGGCTGTTCCACCGGGACAAGATCAGGGCCTGTGTGGTCATGTGGAGCCTGGGGAACGAGTCCGGCGGAGGCTGCAACATGGACGGGATGTATCATTACCTGAAAAAGAGGACCGTTCTGCCGGTGCACTATGAGGGCGTGATTCATACCCGGCGCAGGGCTTATGACGTGGGGAGTGAAATGTATCCCTCCATTGAGAAGGTGCGCCAGGTGGGGCAGGGCGTCCGAAATCTGCCCAGGCTCTGCGACAGGCCCTATTTCCTGTGCGAATATGCCCATGCCATGGGCGTAGGTCCCGGCAACGCGGAGAGTTATTGGCAGGAAATCTATCGGTATGATAATCTGATGGGGGGCTGTGTCTGGGAGATGGCAGACCATGCGGTGCTGCATACGGACGGCAGATATACTTACGGCGGTGATCATGGGGAGTGGGAGCACGACGGAAATTTCTGCGTGGACGGCATCTTTTACCCGGACCGCAGGTCCTCTTCGGGGGCCCGGATTGTCAGATTCCTCTACCGGCCCATTCGTGTAACCCATGTGGAAGGGAATCTGTATGAGATTTTCAACACCACCGGTTTTACGCCGGGCAGCGGTTTTGTTCTGCGCTGCCGGTGGAGCGACGGACGACAGACGGAGATCGTGCCCCCAGTGGGGCCTCTGGAGCGGAAATGCATTCGCATTCTGCCCCCGGTGGAACGGTCCGGGGAGGAATACCGGCGGATTTGCCGGGATTCCCGGCAGGAATTGCTGCTCACTATTACCACACTGGAAAAAAGTACCGGCCGTGAAGCGGCGGTGGAACAGATCATCCTGCGGGAGGCAGCGCTGCCCAGACCTGCACGCAGCAGTCAAAAGCCGCTGCCCTCCATCCTGCAGGTGGAAAACGGACGTCCCAGCCTGTATCTGGGGGATACCCGGCTTCTGGCGGCAGATCCCTATACCCTCCTGTTCCGCGCTCCCACGGACAATGATGTGGATCTGCTGGGGCGCTGCGCGGTGTCAGATTTCACGGATCAGCGGGAGGAGGTATTGGAGATGGAGCGCACCCCCCTCCAACTGAAAGTGAAAACCCGTATTGAATGCCGGGCAGGCAGCTTTCTCTGTACGGATATATATGAGTACTGCAGTCAGGGCCTCCTGCTCACCAGCAGGCTCCGCTGTCTGCGGGGCGGCGGACTCCTGCCCCGGTTCGGAAAAGCGTTCCGGCTGGAAGAAAGTTATGACAGGGTTACATATTATGGAAGGAACGGGGAGTCCTATGGAGATATGAAGGACCATACGCAGATCGGCATGGTCTCCTGCCGGGTCGGGGATATGACGGAGCCCAACATCCGCCCCCAGGAGAGCGGCAACCGCTGTGACTGTCAGTGGGCCGGCGTCAGCGACGGCAGTCTGCAGATCAGTTTCCGCGCCGTGGACCGCCCCTATGAACTGGGAATCAAACCCTACAGTGACCGGGAACTGCTGGCCATGAGACATCGGGAAGACGAGAAATCTTCCGGGACCTATGTGACCATATCGGCCTTCCAGATGGGCATAGGCACGGGAAGCTGCGGCCCTTCCACATCTCCTCTGTACTGTTATCCTGCGGAGCGGGAATATGTGCTGCGCTTTCTGGTGAATGTGGAGGAACTGACCTGATGTAAGACATTTAACAAAATCTTTCATAAAAATTAAGATTTTGACAGTGGACAAAAAATAAATTTGGCGCTACAATAGGGAAGGTACTGATGGCCAAAAATGTATTGGCCTATATTCCCCGGAACTCTGTGCTGATTGGGAATAGGTGAGACTATAAATGTAAGAAAGGAATTGATACGGATGAAAAAGATAAAGTTGTTGACAGCTGTTTTACTGACAGCATGCGCACTGGCCGGATGCGGACAACAGGGCGAGGAACCCACGGGGGCCACAGGCCTTGATCCCCAGCCCATACCCATCGAGAGTGAGACTGAGCAGGAGTCTCAGACGCCGGAAAGCACTGAGGATGCGTCAAGCGAAGAGAATGTGGCTGCCACAGCAACGATTGTGGACAGGACAGTGGTAGATGGCAAGATGCAGAGCTACCTGACAGGCGAGTGGAAAGACGAGGCTGTTGTCCGCCGCCGCAGCATGGCAGTTATGATTCCCAACAATAAACCGATTATGCCCCAATATGGTATTTCCCAGGCCAGCATTATTTACGAGGCGCCTGTGGAGGGACGTATGACCCGTCTGATGGCATTCTTTGAAGATTATGACAATCTGGATCATATAGGCCCCGTGCGCAGCAGCCGTGACTATTATGTATTTGAAGCCATGGGTCTGGACGCCATTTATTGTAACTGGGGTCTGGCCGTTCCTTTTGTGGAGGAACTGCTGAAGAGCGATCAGGTAGACAATATCAGCCAGGCTGTATCCGGCATTCACAATCCTTCCCCAGAGGCCTTTGACAGAATTGACAGACCCGGATACAAGATAGAATATACAGGTTACATGTTTATTGACGGATACAACAAGGCTGTGGAGCGCCATGGCTATGACAAAGAGTATGCTCCCGGTTTCAGGGGCGCGTTCCTGTTTGCCAATGACGGACATCGCGCGGAGTATGCGGATAAGCCCGACGCCGTAAAGGTATATCCCGGCGGAACCAGCAGCAATAACAGCGGCTATGGGAATGCCCGTCCCGTGTTTGAGTACAATGCGGAGGACGGTCTCTATTACCGCTATCAGTATGACGGTAAGCAGTATGACGAGATGAACAATGAGCAGCTGACCGTGAGCAATGTGGTGTTCAAAGTGTGCGATGGTCTGGTGAGAGAGCCGATCAAGAACGACTACATGTTCTTTGAGACCCATGGCAGCAATGAGGCCTATGTGTTCACCAACGGCAAGGTCATCAAGGGTACCTGGACCCGGGAAAATGTGGATGAGCCCACCCGCTATTATGATGAGGACGGCAATGAGATCGTGCTGAATCAGGGCAAGACCTGGGTGTGCAATATCTGGTCCGACTACAAGGAGTACATGAGTTGGGAGTAATGGATTCCGGCAACTGAATAAAGGATGAACATAGGGCTGCGGAGGTTCTTCCGCAGCCTTTCTTTTTGGCAAAATCAGAGTGCTTTTGCCCTTTTCGCGTAAGAATTCAGCGGATTCTGCTGTATTTTCGTGCTAAAATACGAATGTGCCAGGCGCATTGGCACTGCGGCGCAGAATGTATTATCATAGGCGGCGGGAATATGTTTCGGAAGAATCTCCGTGCCGCGGACAGGAGAAGTATGAAAGCAGGCGGAAAGAAGATAAACAGGGAGCTGATTCTGCAGGGCAGCATGGTACATGCGATTTTGTCCCTGGCCATACCGGTGGTCATCAACAGTTTCCTCCAGACCATGTACAATCTGACGGACACTTACTGGCTGGGTAAGATCGGCACGGCGGAACTGGCGGCCATTAATCTGGTGACGCCGGTGCAGAACATCATTATTAATTTCGGCAGCGGCATTACAGTGGCGGGTTCGGTGTTGGTGACACAGTTTATCGGCGCGGGCAAGATGGAGGAGGCCCTCAAGATGGCCAACCAGATTTTTGCCGCCGCCATGCTCTTTGCCATGGTATGCACTACGGTGTGCTTTCTGGTGACTCCGGGGATTGTGACCTGGCTGGGGGCGGATGAGGAGACCTACAGGCACAGTCTGGTGTATCTGCGGGTGGTGATCTGGGATATGCCCTTTTTGTTTATGGTGAACCTGTTTTCCGCCATCCACCAGGCCCAGGGGGATACGGTGCGTCCCATGTTCCTGAACCTGGGAGGTATCCTGCTGAATCTGGTATTGGATCCCCTGTTTATTGTGGGTTTGGAACTGGGGGCCGGGGGCGCGGCAGCGGCTACCCTGTTTGCCAAGATGGTTCCGGCCCTGACTGCATTTTTCCTGCTTACCAGGCCCGGAAAGGAGATCCGCCTCAGCCGCAGGCATATGGGTTTTGAAAAAGAGAAACTGAAACTGATCCTGAAGATCGGACTGCCTTCTGCCATCGGAGGAAGCACCATGCAGCTGGGCTTTCTGCTTATGAGCCGTAATGTGTATGCATACGGAACCCAGGCCATGGCGGCCTATGGCATCGGCAACAAGGTCAACGGCCTGATCACACTGCCCAGCAACGGCATCGGTTCCGCCACTGCCACCATCGTGGGACAGAATATAGGGGCCCGCCAGCAGGACCGGGCGGAGCAGGGATATAAGATTTCCATGGGAATCTGTGTTGTATTTTTGTTCATAGGTGGTATGATATTATCCAGAAAGCCGATTTCCACCGCCATCGTGAGCATCTTCAGCGAGGATGGGGAGGTGATTGCCATGGCCGCGGATTTCCTGAGCATCATGGCTGCCTGGTGTTTTACCAACGGTGTGTACAATGCCACCATAGGACTGTTCCAGGGTACGGGGCACACGGAGGTCACCATGGCGGTGGACGCCAGCAGGCTGTGGGTGTTCCGTTTCCTGACCCTGTGGGTTTGCGGGGAACTGCTGCATATGGGAGTGCGCAGCGTGTGGTACTCCGTGGTGGTCAGCAATGCCATTTCTGCCGTGATCCTGTACCTGCTGTACCGTCTGGGCGTCTGGAAAAAGGTCAAGATCAGGCTGCGGCCGGAGGGAGAGGATAGAGATGGAGCAAAGGAGACCGAAAAAAAGACATAGGGCCATAAAAATATATGCCTTGTGGGCATTGCTGGTGGTGCTGGTGAATCTGGCGGCGGGGGTGGTTCCGGGGCTGGGAGACTGGTATATCCGGCATATTTTCCCGGTGTGGGTCAATACCTACGGGCGGTTTATGGACCTTTTTACCTTTTCGGTGGGGGAATGGATGCTGGCGGCGGGAGCGGCGCTTGTGTGTGTGGCTTTGGGGCTGGGCCTTTTTTCCCTGATCTGGGGGCTGGCGGCCCTGGGGCGCAGAGCTGGCGGGGCGCAGTGTCCCGCTCCCCGGCTTCCCGCCGGTTTTCCCCGCTGGATCAGGCGCTATTATCTGTTTTTTGCCTGGACTTTGCTGGCGGTGTGCACCGTTATGACGCTGAACTGTTCTTTACTGTACCGGGCCAGTACTTTCTCGGAGCAGTATTTTCCGGAGGCCAGAAAGACACATACCCTGGAGGAACTCATTGAACTGCGCAACCTGGTGGTGGAGCAGTGCAATGCGCTGGCCCAGGAGATGGAACGGGACGGGGAGGGGGCCGTGGTATATCACGGAGATGCCCGGGAGATGCAGGAGGCTGCCATCCGTGCCATGCGCCGTCTGGGGCAGAGTTACGGACAACTGGACGGTTACTATCCCCATCCCAAGCCCTTTGCTGCCTCGGATTTTTTCAGCCAGCAGTTCATGCAGGGCTATTATTTTCCCTTCTCCATGGAAGCCAACTACAACGATGTAATGTACATCATGAACAAGCCCGACACTTTCTGCCATGAACTGGCTCATCTGCGGGGATATATCTATGAGGACGAGGCCAATTTTATCAGTTTTCTGGCCTGTGTACAGTCAGGGGATCCCCTGTTTGTGTACAGCGGGTATCTGGCGGTGCTGAATTATCTGGACAATGATTTCTACAGGGCCGTGGGGGAGGACCGGGAGGCATATCTGGCCCAGCCCGGGATATCGTCCCTGGTGCGGCAGGACAATATATTTCTGACGGACCGGGAGTGGGAGCGGATTAACGGCAGCGCCCTTCTGGACACGGAGACCGTGGACCAGGTATCGGATGTGCTGCGGGATACCAGTCTGAAAGCGTTTGGTGTCAGCGACGGAGTGCTGAGTTACAACCGGGTGGTGCAGCTTCTGCTGGAGTGGTATTACGGTTAGCGGCGAAATACCGGGACAAGGTTTTGGTTTACAAATTCCGCATTATGCTATATACTTTTACTATATTTACAATCTGACAGAGAAGCTGTATCGTGAACCAAGTTGGAAAGCGTGTTCCTATGAATTTTTATGATCCCCTGAAAAATATATTGAAGCGTGGAGCGGAATCGGAAAAGTATAAGTACAGCCTGATCATCAGCGCCGTTACCATGGTTCATATATGTCTGGTGGCTTTCTTCGGAGTTTGCCGCATTTACCTCATGATGTTCCTGAATATGGGCAGCGTGGCCCTCTATTTGATCTGCCTTCTGGCGATTCGCCAGGGCAGGGATATGCGGGGGGTATTTTACTCCACTTATCTGGAGATCATCATACATTCCTTTGCCGCTACGCTCTGCATCGGCTGGCGATTTGGATTTCCGCAGTATGTGATCGCCCTGGTTCCCTTTGGCTATTATATGTGCCATGCCCTGCTGGAGGGCAGGCGCAGATATACCATTGCCACCCTGTTGGGACTGGCGGCCTTTGCCTCCTTTGTAAGCTGCAGAGTGTTGTCCAGGTATGTGGGTCCGCTGTACCGGCTGGAACTTCCCGGTGCGGCGGAACTGGGAGTTTATATTTTCAATACCTTCTGCAATTTCAGCTTTCTGTTCATGGTGACGGCCATCTTCCTGGTGGAGATGCAGACGGCCACCAACCAGCTTCAGAAGCAGAATGCCGTATTGGACGCCATGGCAAATATCGACCCGCTGACAGGATTGTACAACCGGCGCAGCATGCATCAATTTCTGGAGAGTGCCGCCAGGCCCGGGGAAGGGAGCTCCTTCTGCCTGATCATGTGCGATATTGACGATTTCAAGAAAATCAATGACACCTACGGCCATGACGCCGGGGACTATGTGCTGAAGGAAGTGGCCCGGATGGCAAGGGAGCAGGTGGGGGAATACGGCCATGCCTGCCGCTGGGGCGGCGAGGAGATGCTGCTGATTATCCGGGGGGACATGGAACTGGCCCGCCGGATCGCGGAGGCCATCCGGCAGGAGGTAAGCGGTTTTACCTTTCAGGCCAGGGAACAGGCCATACGCTGTTCCCTTACCATCGGCGTGGCGCTGCATCGGGGCGGCGACACCATCGACCACACCATCACCCATGCGGACGATAACCTGTATTACGGAAAGCGCCACGGCAAGAACAGGGTGGTGACGGATCCGGAGTTGAACGCGGGATAGCCCGTTTTCGTGAAATTTTTTAAAAAATATTAGAAAAGGTATTGACAATCCCGGGCGCGGCATGTAAAATAACCAATGTTGTGACAGATAATTGATTGTCGCTTCCGTCTGCGGGTGTAGTTCAATGGTAGAACACCAGCCTTCCAAGCTGGATACGTGGGTTCGATTCCCATCACCCGCTTTCACGGTTAGGGCCGTGGATTATATATGCTTTGCGCGAGTGGCTCAGCGGTGGAGCACCTCCTTGCCAAGGAGGGGGTCGCGGGTT
>BLLU01000016.1 GCA_011959105.1 Lachnospiraceae bacterium
ATGGTCTTTTTCGTCATTCCAAAAATCCTCCGCAGCGTCTAAAATTTCTTTTGCAGGTAAGAGTGTCGCTTCAATTATGCTTTTACCAGTTTTTTTCAAGAAATGCTTCACTAAATAATAGCCGCAGGCATATCCGGCACAATAGGGCAGCCCAACGGGGGGATAGTTTTGTAAAGCCGCCATTTCATCGCCATATAAATAAGCATTGAGATTTTCAAGCCCCTGTACGTCCAGTCCGCCATAAATAATTGGTTTGATATATTCATTCAGCATTTTCGTATTTGTTTTTTTAACCCACGGTCCTGCCTTATCTTCTCCATACAAATATGTGGCAAAGTTTTCTGCAAGCCCCTCGCTGACCATCATTTCTCCGAGCGTAATATCATTTTTCCATTTAATAAACTGGAAACGCACATTGTGATTCGTTTCATGCGCAAGTGCAACTGGAAGATGCTCTATTGTATAATCGTTAGGGATTAGCCAGGCCATAATATATCCTGGGATGCCCCCGTCCCCGCAATAACCCTCATTCATTATGGTATAAGGACTTTCAGCATTAGCCAACAGAATGGTAAACAAATACTCTTGAACAGGCAGTTCAACTCCTGCTTTAGAAAAACATTTCAACGACCTTTGGATTGACTGTTTACAATCAATCCAAAGACTATCCGAAGATATACGTTCAATATTATCCCGTTGAGTTTCATCCACTTTTGTTGGCACAATATGACCAAGCATGCCACTTGCCATTATCACATCATATCCATTTGGTGTAGTTGCTTTCAGCGGTATACTGTAGCAAGCCAATTTTTTTTCAAAAGGCATCATCATCTCATAACGATAAATATCGTCTTTCTTATCAAACGGAGCTTTCATAATTTTGGCGTAAATACCGTCTGAACGAATTGCATTTACATTCATATTATATCATCCTTTCTCCCTAATTTTTTTATAATGATAAACTATTACGTTGCGTTAAAGTCAAGTGTATTCCCGAAAAAAGCGACAGAGCATTTACACTCTGCCGATTTGTCTGCCTATGCGATGTTAGAAACACTGCGCAATAGAAAATCCACATCAACAGTCGCTCTGCTTTCAAAATTTGTAAGCGTATAAATAAACAAACCACCCTTAAGAATAAGAGTATCCTCATGCCCCGATTTTGAAAGTTTCCGCAAAAATTCCTCCTGCATAAACAACTGCAAACACTGTTGATAGCTGATTCCAGAAATCTTAGCTTTGTTTTTCAATTTTGCAAGAACGGATGCCGCCTTATCAGTCATTACAACCACACTCCAATCAAATCCTTGACACGCTTTTGCACCCGCAAAGTCTTTGCGTACTGCATAAGGTTCGGAATATTTTTTTTCT
>BLLU01000017.1 GCA_011959105.1 Lachnospiraceae bacterium
CCGATACTGATCGACTGATGATCAAGACGAGAAACGGATATCAGCTTGTGGATATTGATAAGGTTCTCTTTATCGAACGGACGGACCGAAAGAACAAGATGGTGATGGTGGACGGAAAGGAAATGCTCCTTTCCGGATATTCCATGAACGAATTGGAACAGATTCTGGAAGGTTATAATTTTTACCGGTGCTACCAGTCTTTTATCGTGAATCTTTCCAGAGTATCTTATGTCCGGGCGGATAACGAAGCGAAAAATTTTGCTCTGATTTTTGACGGATATGCGGGGGAAGTCATGGTGAGCCGCGAGAAATATACGGAAGTGCTCCAGCTTTTAAAAAGTAAATATGCGAAGCTTACGCTTTAGGAGGAGAAAGATGAAGTCAAAAGTTTTATCGTTTGCCGAGTATGATCAGGTGGATATCAGTATGTACAAGCAAATATTCACGCTTGATGAGAAGGCGTACAAGAAAGAAATGGATTTTATTAAGAACAAAAACAGCACATGGGAAGAAGCGGGGGAAGTTACCGACGGAGCGCTTATTGTATGCGACATGGAATCGGCAAATCCGTTTTTTAGCAGAGAGGACCTGAAAATCATGGTAGGACAGGGGTTCTTTCACAAGAAGCTGGAAGCGATGTGCGTCGGGCTGAAAAAAGGGACGGCCGGTGTGCTGGACGTCGACGGGGAGAAAGTGACCGTAACGGTTCGTTCCATTCAGCAAAAATACGATTCTCTTTGCCAAGCTTCGGATAATCTGTGGTGTTCACTTTCACGATATTGATAAACGGAAGCTCCGCGTCTAACTCTTCCAAAATACGGGAAAAGGCTTTACACGGCACGCACGTTGCGGAAAAGAAATCCACGATCACAAACCCTTCCTTAATCTGTTCCTTAAAGCTTTCATCATCCGCATATTGAATTGCCATCTACTTTTCCTCCTTAAAAAAATTTTCTGTCACGTATTCTTTTACCTTATTGTAATAATAATTTACATAAAACATAATTTCCGAATATTCATAAGTATTGATCTTTTCTGCATTTTCTTTCGTTTCATGCCAGAATTTCACGTACTCATCCATATCGTCCCGGTATTGCTCCATCGTATATCCGACGCCGTCTTTTTCTGCGTATTCCCGCCCCAGAAGATAGCCGCAGAGCCTGTCCCATGAATCGTTCTGCACGCTTGCGAATAATTCATGATAGCTTGAGAACGGCATCTTCCCTTCAAAGTCCTCTGGCGTCATGGTTTCCAGATTCAACCCCTGTTCTCTGGAGATTTCCTTCAATCTCTTAATTTCATGATCTGTCATTTCTTTCCAGTCAGCCTTCTTAAGATCGAACGTACTGGCCTCAAATACTTTGTTCATCAAATAC
>BLLU01000018.1 GCA_011959105.1 Lachnospiraceae bacterium
AGAAGTATAAAAGAGGTGTCATTCGTACACTTCTCACACCAGAATATTGCAAATTCAAAGATGCAAAATGGACATCCGCAAGAATTGGTGATTTAGGCAGTTTTATAAAAGGTGCGCCCTTGTCAAAAGCCGATATTGCTGATGAAGGAACACCATTTATTCTTTATGGCGAGCTTTACACAACTTACAACGAGGTTATTACACAAATAGTTCGTAAAACAAAGGCAAATGTAGAACAACAGTATTTCAGTCAAATTGGAGATGTTATTATCCCAACCTCCGGAGAAACACCCGAAGAAATTTCTACAGCATCCTGTGTTATGGTACCCGGGGTTATCCTTGGTGGGGATCTTAATATTTTCCGTTGTTCAAAAGTTGATGGTAGAATTATAAGTTATATTCTAAATCATGTGGTAAGCAGGAATATTGCTCGCATAGCACAAGGAAAATCAGTTGTTCATGTTCAAGCAAATGAATTAGCTAAAATTGAAATAGCATATCCTGATTTTAAGACACAGGAAAATATGGTTACATTATTTGAAGCTATCAATGCAAAGATAGCTCAAAGAACGAAAGAGCTTGAACTATTACTGGAGCAGAGAAGGGCGTTATTGCAACAGGTCTTTATATGAAAAGCTGTTGCATAAATCCCTTTCGTACTTTTTCCAAAAGAGCATATTCACTCTGAAACGCTAATAGTCGAGTTTCAACGGTATCAAGCATTCGAGCAATTTTCCTTTGATTATCAGCTGATGGAATGGCTACTGGAATACCCATAAGTAAGTCATCTGTCATTGAAACTCGATCATGTCTTACTCCTTGTGAACCGTTATCATAAATGTACCGGTGCCATGCATCACTTTTGAAATACCAAGCGAGGTACGATGGATTAATATCGGCTTGCAAAACAAGACAAGTATATAGTGGAGAAATGATACCATTATCTTTTAGCGTATAACGATTGAACGGCCCATATGGAGCATTGTTGGATTTCCGTGGGTTATAAACAAAATCGCCCGTTTTGATTACAAAGTAATTTAAGGTATTCCCATCGACTGCGATGTTCTTATCAAAAAAGTCTCGTTGCGGTATTAGACCATATTCAGCGGAATTAGTTATAACATTCTTAATCTTGCCATCAATATTTCTGCGTGACGCTTTTTTAAAAATGTTTCCAAGTTTGACATAAGACCACCCCACTCCTGATGAAGAATGAAAAATGTGCTGTATGACACCTCTTTTATACTTCT
>BLLU01000019.1 GCA_011959105.1 Lachnospiraceae bacterium
AGCGACAGGATGAGTAAAGAAAATGTCATGATTTGATAGGTGACATGACCGGCTTTCATTCGTAAATATTGTTTTCTTTCATCAACACTATTGATATGGGCTTCCTTCTTTTTTGCTTCATATTCTGCATATCGTTTAGGATTTTGCCAATAAGTGATACGGATGATCTGTACGATAGAAGCAGCCGTGATTCCAACACCCATAGAGAAAATCATAGTCGAATAGTAGTCAGCTTTAACAAAAAAACTCACACATACTAACCCGATACCCACTAAAATATCAATGACAAATGGCTTTTTTTCTTTCATTTTGACTCCTCCTCATAAATAAAAATTTCTTCAATACTCATATCAAAATACCGGGCAATTTTAAATGCTAACTGAATAGATGGATTATAACGCCCATTCTCTAAAGAACCGATTGTTTGTCGTGATACTTCCAATGCGTTAGCCAAATCTTCTTGTTTGATTCCCCGTTGCTTTCGCAAATCTTCCAATCGATTTTTCATGCGAACCTCCTTTCTGATGGAAAGTTTGCTTTCCGTGATTTCATTATAGCATAACTGTTACAAATGTCAAGCACACTTTCCATTTTCATCAGGATAAAATTATAGAACTTGTTGCGTGAAAGCAGCCTACAATGCAAAGAACTTTTAGGCGACAAGTATACAAAGGGGTAGCTGGCGGAGCCAGCGCAGGGGAAGTGTAGCTTCCCCTGTGATGATTGGAGCAGATTGGAAATCTACGGAAATCATCTGCTGTCCGCAAGACGCGCCCGGCGCACTTTGATTTTTGAACACGCATTTTTACCGTTCCTGCTGTTTCGGTTTCTTATCTGGATAGAGCTTTCCGTCAACAACGGCGGCATGGCTTTTTATTTTGATTTCTCCCTCCTGCTCGCTGCGCTTTGCGTTCCTGTAGCCTTCATCGGAGAGATAAAAGCGGAACCGCTCCCCTTTAAAGCCAACAAAGCATTGTTTCTGTACTTCCACCATAATCATGTGGCGGGTTTCCGGGCGGAACCGTTCTTTTCCTGACAGGTCATGCCCCTGTAAAATCTGTTCCTGTGCTTTTGCCGCCGCAAGCCGCTGACGGATAGAATTGTTGTTTTGTTCTGTCGGGAACTGTGCTTTTACACTGGCAATAAACTGGCTGCACTCTGGTTCTGGTATTCGTTCCAGTCTTCGGATGGCGTTCTCCATGATTAACTTTGTCATTAAATCC
>BLLU01000020.1 GCA_011959105.1 Lachnospiraceae bacterium
GCTACTATATTCATAAAGGACGGAGCAGTGTTGGACAAGGCCCCCGAAAAGGAAGTCAGGGAGAAGGGGTTTGACGGGAATCTGCTGGATGGTATTTCCTATGATAATTCGCCACCGGTTGATGAAGATGGAGCTGAAATTGAATTCAAGAGCAAGAAGCGGAACCTCAACAGCAAGCAGTATAAGAAGAATGCCTGTAACAGGGAAAAAAACAGCAATTGATACGTGACATTCAGCTGTTTTGGGACGGCCTGCCAAAGAAGAAGATCAGCCTGGTGTGCCGGGAGTATGGCATTGCAAGGCATACAGCGGAAAAATATGTTTCCATGACAGATGACCAGATCAACGGGATGGATGCACCCAAGGACTATAAAACCAGGAAACGTGCCGGGAATGGTTTCGTAAATATCATATATAAAATGATGGCGGATGGATACGATGATGAGATCATATACCAATATCTCCGGAAATCCGGGGTGTCGACTTCGCGTAATACATTGTTTGATTACATGAAAGCCATCAGCAGGGAAAACTTTCCGGATCGAAAAAGAATGTATGGCATGAGGCTCATGGATAAAAGATATCCTGATGATGTAATTGTCATCAGGCGGAATGAATTATTAAGACACATCCTGACAATAGATCCGAAGAAAGAAAAGGACAAGGTCATTTCTGGAAACCTGGAGATCATTAAGAAGAAGTTCCCAATGGTCACATGGGTTGCAGATACATTCCATGAGTTCCACGGGATACTGATGGGTGACGAACCTGAGGAAATAGATAGATATATCGAGAAATATGCTGATACGGAACTGTCCTCTTTCTGTAATAGTTTAAAAAAAGATATCTCTTCGGTCAGGAATGCGATATCCATGGACGTGAGCTCTGGGTTTGTCGAAGGGAACAACAACAAATTTAAACTCATCAAGCGTATGGTATATGGCAGGTCTGAGATTGTCAACCTGACCAAAAAATGCAAGCTCGCTTTTCTGATCAAAACTAAAGATTTTACCCTTATGGATCTGATATAAATTAAGCCGTCAGAACACTTATCTGACGGCTTAATTGCGGTGCTGTCATACCCAAAGTTCAGAAAGAACCATAATTTCATCAAGGTTGATGGTTTCATCGAGTATGGAAAGAAACTCATATTTATCGTTATCAAATTTATTTTGGCAATCGGTAAAAATATCTGCCAAAGAGAGCTGTTTATGTGTTATCATATA
>BLLU01000021.1 GCA_011959105.1 Lachnospiraceae bacterium
CACCCTGCCATCTGCACAGTTTCATTTATGGTGGTGCCCAGCGGGCATGGAGGTTAGAAAATAAGTACAAAGTATGCCGCAAAGTCCTCCGCCGATAACCAGCACATCGGTGCTCACATCCCCCTGCAGCGCCTCATGCTTTTTCAGGGTCACCGTATCTGTCCAAACCGATTTTTCCATAAAAAATCCCCCATTCTATAGAATAAACTATAGTCTATGGAGGATTCCTTTTTCTTATCCGTTCTATATTGTTCTATATTTTGTTTTCCATGGCGTCCGGGTCCTGGGCGAACTGGATGGCCAATTCCCGGTCGATTCTGCCCTCGTAGTAAAGCTGAGAAATGGCCTCGTCCATGGTGATCATACCCATCTTGCGATTGGTCTGCATGACGGAGGCCAACTGGTGGGACTTGCCCTCCCGGATCAGATTGCGCACCGCATGGTTGGCATGCATGACCTCAAAAGCCGCCACCCGCCCCCGGCCGTCCGCCGTGGGAATCAGCTGCTGGGAAATCACCGCCTCCAGCACATTGGCAAGCTGTACCCGGATCTGCTGCTGCTGATGAGGCGGGAACACATCAATCACCCGGTCCACCGTACTGGCCGCGCCGATGGTATGTAGGGTGGACAGTACCAGATGTCCTGTCTCCGCCGCCGTGATAGCCACACTGATGGTCTCAAAATCACGCATTTCCCCCACCAGAATCACATCGGGATCCTCACGCAGGGCCGCGCGCAGGGCGTTGGCGTAACTCTCGGAGTCCAAGCCGATCTCCCTCTGATTCACCATGGACATCTTGTGCTGATGCAGGTACTCGATGGGATCCTCCAACGTGATTACATGGGCATCCCTGTTGTTGTTAATCTTGTCTATAATCGCCGCCAGCGTGGTGGACTTACCGCTGCCGGTGGGGCCTGTCACCAGGATCAGTCCTCTCTTCCTCTGGTACAGATCCACCACGGACACAGGCACTCCCAATTCCTCGGGAGCAGGCACCTTGGTGCCCACCAGACGGAAAGCCATGGCCACAGAACCTCTCTGTTTATAGGCATTAACCCTGTAACGCCCCACATTGGGAATGGAGAAGGACATGTCATATTCTCCTCTCTCCTCAAAGCGGTCTCTCTGGGGTTCCGTCATGATGGACAGCAACACATCCAGCGTATCCGCCGGCAGCATCCTGGGGTAATTCATGGTGATCAGATTACCGTTCACCCGCATCTTGGGCGGTATACCCACCGTCAGATGCACATCCGACGCGCCCGCCTCCTTAGCTGCTGACAGGATTTCTTCAATTGTAGGCATATATTTTCCTCTTTCCACTAATTTGATTCCGCAATGCGCTCCGGCAGTATCATTCCTCAGAACATCCTCCGGCAAAAATATTGTACACGAAAAAATGCAATATGGCAAGCATCTATTCGTATGAAAGCCTTATTTGGATGTATTACTGCCCGGCAGGGCGGAAACCGTCCTCCAGCCCATCTCCCCGCAGTTCGATCCGGGGCCGGGTAGGAGCGGCAGGAAAATCAGCGTAGCCCGTCCGATCCCCCATGGCGGGGTGATAGAATGTAATGCCGCCCAACTCATAAGCAGTCAGTTCATAACTGCCATAATCCTGCTGCCAGACATAGGCGTCAATCAGATAATTGCCGCGGATATAGTCCCCCATCATCACCAGCTTGTAACATCCATACAGGCATACAAAGGCATAGAGCACCTGCTGCCTTCGCAGGTTTTGCAGGATTATCCCCGCCAGCAGCAAATCCACCAGCAGCACATAGGCATAACCATACCGCAGAATCGGGGCACTGTACTGCCAGAACCCATAGGAACCGATTACGGTGACCAGCACCAGCAGAATGTCCAAATTCTCTTTTTTCTTTTTAAGCAAGCTGAGAAGCGCATAGCCCATAAACAAGGGGATGCAGGCCAAATCCCCCAGGATCAGCAGCTTTTCCATGCCCGAAAGAGCGGCGAACCAACCCGGAAACCACTCCCTCATGGGCATGTCCACCAGAGCCGCGTTGTTCAGCGCCCGCCCCCAGGTCTTGATCTGCGCTGCGTCCAACGCGATGGGACCGGCCGGCATTTTCCAATCCACGGAAAAAAGATCCAGCGCCGGAAAGGGATACAGAAGCCAGCCGGATATCACCACCGTCCGGACCATCCAGGGCAGGCACACCAGCAGCCCCAGTCCCAGATATAACAGGATTTCCCCCCAGCGTTTTTCCCGGAGCAGCGATACGGCGGGTTTGAGTACCAATAGCAGAATCAGACCCGCAGTCAGCTTCAGCGTCAGGGCATAGACGCCCGCCACGCACAGCAGCGCATAAGGAACCACCCCTTCTCTCCGGGGGCCGCTGTCCCGTTCCAGACATAACAGCCATTTGATCACGATGAAAAAAAGGGTACACATAATCAGATAGTCGGAGCTGGGAGCCGTCACCTCGTCCCAGATGGTGGCCAGGTAATAAACGGCCCCGATCATGGCAAAGTCAGCCAGCCGCAGCTTTTTCTCCTTCCAGGTCCGGCCCAGTTCCAGCGCCGTACTGCTGAGCAGCAAGGCAAAGAAGCCGCTGGCCGTGTGCAGGGAACGGCCCAGCAGCCACTTCATGCTGTACAGGGCGTTCACGGCAAAGGCAGCGCTGTTGTAAGCGAATCTCTCATGCAGGTTGCCAAGTCCCGGCACCACGCCATATTCCTCGATCCAGCGTATGCTCTGGCCATGGTACAGATCCGAGTCATAGGCCATGTAGCCTCTGGAGGAGAAATAGGTCCACAGCAGGAACAGAACAGGCAGCAGCACTTTTTTCACAGCAGGCGTCTCCCGCCACCAGTCTCCCATTCTCCGGGAAATCTGCCTACGCAACAGTAAAAACACTCCAAGGCAAACTGCCGCGAGAATCCCGTTGGCAACGGCGCCCACTTTATAGAAAAGGCTGAAAACCTCCGCATACACGGTTACCGCCACCAGTCCCGCCATCAATATGCTGTCCAATCCCCGTATCCGATAGCGCAGCTTTTTCTCCGCCAGATACCCTATGCCGGATCCGGCACAAAATGTGGTCAATATGATATAAATCCAGTTCAGTCCTACACTCAGCATGGTTTTCCCTTTCCAGGCTAAAATTTCCTGTACACCGGGAATTCGCTACCCGGGAGTCAAAGAGATGTGCAAAAAGGTTCTCAAGTATTTGCTATTATATACCATACAGGGTGCGAATGCAAACGTTATTGCCCCGGCTTCATCTACCCATTATTTGCTTTTCTGCCATGTCAAACTCTTCGCCGTTTTTGACTTCACCATCAGAAGTATGAGGTATTTTGTTTCTATAAACTATTTTTTTTATTCTATTTGCGTTTATAATTATGTTGCATCTTCCTTCTTGCGCCTTCAAATTCATTAAAATCCACGATTCACACTTATATTTATACGTAGTGATTTTATAATGTTCAGTCTCCTGTAATTCAATATTTTTAAAAACACAATCCACACTGGACTCTCCTCTGATTGCTTCCATAAGATCTGTACTAATGCGTTGGGGGGGAATATATGATATATATTGAATATCCTCTTCATCAATAATCTCCGTGACTCCCTCAACTGTTTTATATTTGACTTTAGCGCCCCCATACTGCACAATTCTAGACGTTGTAATCCTTTTCCCTCCAATGGTGTATATATTTACACATACCTTTTCTTTTAGGGCTCTTTGATTTACTACTAATTCCAAAGTACAAAAAATAATCCACAGTATAAAGCCATAGTAGAGATTCTGCATATTATCTGCGCCATTCTGTTTCGGATAAATGTATCCATATGTTAAATAAAAGAAGAAATGTCTGAAAAATGTCAATATTTTTACAGTTTTACTTTTATAACACGACTCCACAAATATACCACTTATCAGTGAAGCCGCACAAATATCCATAATGATGAAGCCAAGCGCTAATGAGACAGCTATAATAGCATTCGATTCAAAATACAAAATTGTATTTAACATTAGCAACACCATAGTGAAAATAAATATCAATGTTTCCCAATAAATATTGCCTTTTAGACTACGATTTTTAAGAATCTTTGCACCAAAATACGAGAGCCCCATCACAATACAAGGAACTAACTGAATAAAGTATTGATTTTTACTTATAAATTTCAAATAAATAGATAAAAAACCAAAAAAGAAAAGTGGGTAAAGCAAAAAATAATATATTTTACAAAAACATAAAAAATAAGCATTGAGGCTGTAAATTTTTCTGTGTCTATGGAGGAAAAATCCTTCTGGTAAAATCCAG
>BLLU01000022.1 GCA_011959105.1 Lachnospiraceae bacterium
GGCGGCGACACCTTCGACAGCATCGCGCTGGCCGCCTATAACGAGGAGCGGATGGCGAGCACTATCATCGCCGCCAATCTCGAGCTCTGCGATGTGCTGATCTTCGAGGGCGGCGAGTCCGTGCGGATCCCCATTGTTGAACAGGTGGAGACCCCGGACACGCTGCCACCGTGGAGGAGGTGAGGCCATGAAAATCATATACGAAGGCACTGACATCTACCCTGACATCAGCGTCCACCGCTGCTTCCACGATATGTATGCAGAAAAGCAGAGCGACGAGCTGCTGCTCAAGCTCAACGACACCCGGGGGCTGTGGGACAGATGGGCACCGAAGAAGGGCGACACCATCGCCATCGAGGACGGCGCTGCCAAGACCGGCAAAATGTTCGTTGAGAGCGTGGTGCCGGAGTCTGGCGTCGTCACCCTGCGGGCCTATTCTGCCCCGCAGTCTGTCAAAGACAAGAGGAGCAAGTCGTGGGAAAAGGTCAAGTTCCTCCAGCTCGTGCAGGAGATCGCTGGCCGCCACGGCCTGTCCGTCGAGACCTATGGCATCACCGACCAGACCTATGACTATGTAGAGCAGAACAACCTCCCCGACTTCGCATTTTTACAAGCACGCTGCACCCTCGAGGGCGCGGCATTTTTGGTGTATGACGGCAAGCTGGTGGTCTATGACGAGGCGTACATGGAGAGCCAAGCACCGGCCGACACCATCACCATCACGCCGGCCAGCGACTTCGAGTACAGAGACGAAGGCGCCAACGCCTACGGCTCGGCCGAAGCTGTCAATGGCGGCCTGATGGGCACCTTTGCCGCTCCCGCTGGAGGTGACAAGGTGCTGCGCAAGATCCTCCCGCTACGCATGACCGACCAGAGCGAGGCCGACCGCTTCGCCAAGGGGCTCCTCCGAGACGCCAACAAAGGCGCCACGGTCGGCACACTCTGGACGAGTTCGCTGCTGCGCAATTATGCAGCGGGCTCCGTGGTCACGCTGGCGACTCAGTCGGTGCAGTCGTGGGACGGCCCGGCCTTCATCAGCCGGATCCGGCACGACTATGTCAAGACGAGGAGCAAGCTCTACCTCCGCAAACCACTGGAGGGATATTAACCATGCCAAACAGCAACACACAAATGATCCAAAAGGGCAAGATCTCCAGCGTGGAGGGCACACCTGACCGCAACGGCGACAAAACCACCGCCCGCGTGCTCCCGAACACGGCCGACAGTATGGTCACGCGACCGCTGACGATCCCGTGGTATCTCAGGGGCGAGATGGGCAACCTGTCCGTCGGCACCGAAGTGGCCTATGCCATGT
>BLLU01000023.1 GCA_011959105.1 Lachnospiraceae bacterium
AAAAATGTGGAAAATTGTTTAAATAAAAAATTGGGTATTGCATTTTACGCATATCGTGATATAATAAGGTTCATGGAAGCATAGCTCAGCCGGGATGAGCGTTCGCCTCACACGCGAAAGGTCAGGAGTTCGAGCCTCCTTGCTTCCATTTTTTTACTCCCTGGCATTTTATTGGTTTAAAGTGCGACAGTTTAAAGTGATAAATCGAAGGGTTGTTCTTTCGGACCCGGTATCAGAACAGTTGTCCCGGGGCAGAGTCACAGAAAGGAATGGCTATAGGCATGAGCAGAGAGAGACAGGGCAGCCTGGTATCCTTCCGCCCGGATATCAAGGTAGTGGATTGCACATTGAGGGACGGCGGGCTTGTGAATAATTTCAGGTTTACGGATGAATTCGTAAGAGACCTGTACCTGGCCAACATTAAGGCCGGAGTAGATTATATGGAGTTTGGCTATAAGGCTTCCAAAGAGATTTTTCGAAGAGAGGATTTCGGCAAATGGAAGTTCTGTGATGAGAAGGACATCCGGGAGGTTGTAGGGGATAATAAGACGGACTTGAAGATCTCCGTCATGGCGGATGTGGGCCGTACCGATTTCAGGAAGGACATCTTAAACCGTAAGGACAGCGTCATCGACCTGGTGCGGGTGGCCACTTATATCAATACCATCCCCGCCGCCATAGAGATGCTGGAGGACGCCAAGAAGAAGGGCTACGAGACTACGGTCAACATTATGGCGGTGTCCAAGGTGGGAGACGCGGAATTGGACGGCGGTTTGGAACTGCTGGCCCAGAGCAGCGTGGACGTGATTTATCTGGTGGACAGTTTCGGTGCTTTCTGCCCGGAGCAGGTGGAACGGCTGACGGACAAGTATCTGGATGTGGCCGCGAAATACGGCAAGAAGGTGGGGATGCACGCCCATAACAACCAGCAGCTTGCCTTTGCCAATACGATTGAGAGTTTGTCCAAAGGGGCAAGCTATCTGGATGCCACGGTCAGCGGGATGGGCCGCGGTGCGGGCAACTGCTATATGGAACTGCTGCTGAGTTTCCTGCGCAATCCCAGGTATAATAAGATCGCCATTATGAATTTCATTGAGAAACATATCGGCAGGCTGAAAGAAGAAGGGGCCGTGTGGGGATATGATATTCCCTATTTACTCACAGGGATGTTGAACTGCCACCCTTCCGCCGCCATTCAGTTTATCAAGGAGAAGAGAACGGATTATGCCCTGTTTTATCAGGAACTGATTGACAGCGCATTGTAAAGAATGAACTTGGCCCCGTCCTGTACACAGGAGGGGCTTCTTTTTGCAGATATTAAAAAAATGTTAAAAATATTTTAAGAAAGTATTGGGAAATATTACAAAATGTGTTATACTGGAAAAACAGTACTGTAATTTTTGACAAAATGTGCGTGAAAGCGTATGCAGTGAGGTATAACACATTATGAAAAAGAGAGTGATTAGCGCATTGCTGGTGGGAATGCTGGCAGCTTTTATATTACAACAGTCGGTTCTGGAGGCGCCGTCAATAGCGGCAGCCATGGAATCCGGGAACCTTCCCGCTATGGAAAAGGGCGGGGAGGATATTACGGAAGTAACCGTTGCCCAGGGGGAAGCAGTACAGAACGAGAGAACCGCGCAAGGGGAAGCAGTACAGAACGGAGAATCCGCGCAAGGGGAAGCAGTACAGAACGGAGAATCCGTCCAGGGAGAACCGGTACAGAACGGAGAATCCGTCCAGGGAGAACCGGTACAGAACGGAGAATCCATCCAGGGAGAACCGAAGCAGAAAGAAAATGCAGCAGATACGGAGGGACATGACGGACAAATTTCCGGCTCGGGCGCGGCGACGAGTGAAGGGACTGATGCGGTCCATACAGCGTCCCAGCCGGGCGGAGAGCCGGAGACCGGGACGGAGGATGACAACGCCGCAGAATCTGCCCCCGGGGATTCGGAGACCGAACAGGAAGAGAGCGAATATGCCAACCTGGCCATTGCCCAGGTTTCCCATTATGTGAACGTGCGTCAGGAGCCAAACACGGAAAGCGAGATACTGGGTAAGATTTACAATGGGGCTGTAGCCCAGATCCAGGCCGTAGCCGGGGAGGAGCAGGATTGGTTTCAGGTGATTTCCGGCAGCGTGGAAGGCTATATCAAGTCGGAATATTTTCTCTATGGGGACGAAGCTGTGGAGGCGGTGGACGAGTATGTGACCCGCTATGCCGCCGTGACCGTGGACAGGCTCAATGTGCGCCAGGAGCCAAGTACGGATTCCAGGCGTATAGGCTATGCCGGCCAAGGGGAAAAACTGAAACTTCTGGAACAGCAGGGAGATTGGATGCTGGTACAATATACGGAGGATCAGACCGGCTATGTGGCGGCAGAGTATGTAACCGTTTCGGAGGAGTTTCTTTATGCGAAATCCATAGAGGAGGAGAGAGCGGAACAGGCGGCCCAGCGGGAACTGGCACGGCGTATGGCGGAACAGGAGCAGGCAGTGCCGGAGAATACGGTGGCAGCGCCCCTGACCCCGCCCGCCGCCGTCTATACTTCCAATGAGGAACTGCGCCGCGCCATCGTGGACTATGCCATGCTGTATCTGGGATATCCCTATGTGCACGGCGGCAGGAGCCTGGCCGGAGGCACGGACTGTTCCGGCTTTACCTGCTATATCTATGCGGATTTCGGATACTCCATCAGCAGAACTCCTTCCGGGCAGTACAGTTCAGCGGGCAGAAGCATCGACTACAGTGAGATTCAGCCCGGAGACATTATATGTTACGGGAAGAGCAAATGCACCCATGTGGGAATGTATATCGGGGACGGCCAGATCATTCATGCCGCCAATTCCCGCAAGGGCGTGGTGATCTATGACGCCGGGTATGACACGATACTGGATGTCAGGAATGTCATTGACTGACGGGGGCCGGCGGCAAACTTAGTCCAGGGGCCAGTGCAGGGCTGTGTCGCCGAACACTTCCGAGGACCATTCTAACAGTTCATCCAGGCTTATGGTCACGCCGCCATAGGAGCGGATACCGTGATTCTGTGCCTGCTCCTGGGTATAATCCTGCAGCAGATATACCCCTTCAAACCTTACGGGGCCGCTGTCATACTGGCATACCAGAGGAATGGGGCCGCTCTTCTGCTCTGTGATGGAAAGCCCGTTTTCGTCCACATGGAAGGTGATCCAGGCCATGGCCTCCAACATACAGAGCCCCTGCTTCTGGGTGGATACATAATTGCCCAGAGAATAGAAGCACAGGGCCCGCCGCCCGTTTTCCGCCTGTATCCACTCCATGGGTTGTACCACATGAGGATGGGTGCCGATGATAATATCTGCTCCGGCTTCCGTCATCTGCAGGGCAAATTTTTCCTGATAGCCGGAGGGCTTTGTAGTATATTCCGTACCCCAGTGGGGACAGACGATGACCACATCAGCCCGCTCCCGGGCGGCGGCGATATCCTCCAGCACCTGGGGGTTCAGGGTGGTGAAGTCAAGCTGGCCGTTCTGGCGGTTATAATCGCAGAGAATATTCACATGGTCCATGAGGGAGGAGGGAATCACTTCCATATTGGGACCATATGTATAGTTCAGGAGAGCAAAGGTGAAGCCCTTTACGGTCATATATCCGATGCCTCGTTCATCGGTCTGCCAGCCGGCGGTCTCATCCCCTACGGTTCGGGAAGTGCCGGTGAGCGGCAGATTAGGCCCGTCTTCTCCGCGAATGCCTAACATCAATACCTCCGGGTGCTGTTCCTGCCAGAACGCGGCGCAGTGTTTCAGTCCCTGGAGTTTTTTGTCCGCCGCATGGTTGGAGGCATGAAGTACCACATTGAAACCTGCGGCGGCAATGCCGTCCCCTACCTCTGTGGGTGAATTAAAGCTGGGATAACCGGAAAAGCCCAGATCATTGCCCCCCAGAATGGTCTCCTGATTGATGATTTTAATATCCGCCGCCTGAAGCTGGCCGGATATGTCCTCGAAAAGCATGGTATAGTCATAGCTGCCGTCCTGTTGCAAGCCGCTGTTTATCAGGCCCAGATGCATCAGGTTGTCCCCCACCATCATCAGCGAGATATCGTACTCGGGAAAAGGCGTGGGGGTGGGCTCGGGTGTGGGTGAGGGCGGGATGGTATAGGCGGGGATGCCCAGTACATTCTGCTCCGCCTCCACCGGAGCGGTCTGCCCCACGGGATCCGCCGGACTGCCGCAGCCGGTGAGAAGAAGGAAAAAGGTCAGTAGCGCCGCCAAATGGCGTATATGCCTGTCAGATTTCATAAATTGCCTCCTAATTTTAGTTCCGCCTATTTTCGATTGGTACACCAATCCCAAGATCGGGACCAGGCCGCGGTGCGTCCCACTCCCGATCTGTGCACCAACCGAAAACATGCTGATAAGCAGTTTCGCATATTCTCTGCCCGCATAAGGGGCACAAGAGCCATTATACTACAAACAGAGACGGGAAAAAAGATAGAAGTGGGGAAACTTTATGGAAAAGCGGCTGAAAAAGTATCTGGCTATGCTGGAGCGGTTTACAGAGAACGGGGAAAAGCCCGGGGCCATAGATGGAGAAGCGATCCGGCGTACCCGGGAGGATCTGCTGGTACAGATTCGGTTTTTCCAACATGAAAGGCTGGTACATTTGATCGTCACAGCAACTTTCGCGATCCTGACGGTGCTGTCCCTTCTGGGCTGTGTCTTTTTGCCCCAGCCGCCACTGTTTGCGCTGGTAATATTGTTGCTGGTATTGCTGGTTCCCTACATACGACACTACTATATCTTGGAGAACGGGGTCCAGATGTTGTATGTATATTATGACATTTTTGCGAAAATGTTAGCAAATTCAGATTATCTCTCCAAAAATTCCCATATGTTGGAATAGCCTGTATTTCTGGGATTTTCCGATAAATCTGACAGAAAAATGTAGCAAATAGCACACTTTCGTATGCTTTTGCCGATGCCGTACATCGTAATTAATTCATTTGGTGCTACAAAGTGTTATGGTTTTGGAGTATGATATACTCATAGGGAATAAGGGACGCAGAACGGCACTGGGGAAAGCATTGAGGCGCAATATGGCAGGGAAACCATATTCAAGGCTGTGCGTTATGCCAAACAGTTTCCCGTGAAAGGGGATTAGAGTCCGCAATGTAAAAGGGGAATGGTACAGAAATGTACCATGCGGGCGTAAGGTGGTAAAGGCATCAGAAAAGGAGTCATCGGTAAGCCGAGGACTCTTTTTTTTGAGGCAATTATCGGGTCCGGGTCAGGGGGAAAATTTTTGTACTTGTCCCATTTTGTAAAATCAAGTATGATAGATGTAATCTATGCATGAACCAAATGCAGACTTGGCAGGGAGGACCATCCGATGGTCTGCTGCCGGAATAGGAATAACTGATTGGAGCGTGCGCTGAAGCACACAGGAGGTATAAAAATGAAATTGATTTCTTGGAATGTGAACGGACTGCGGGCCTGTCTGGATAAGGGCTTTATGGATTTCTTCAAGGCGGCGGACGCGGATGTGTTCTGTCTCCAGGAGATTAAGCTGTCAGAGGGACAGCTTGATCTGGAGACCCCGGGCTATTATCAGTATTGGAATTATGCAGAGAAAAAGGGTTATTCCGGCACGGCCATGTTCTGCCGGCAGGAGCCCCTCAGTGTAGCTTACGGCATTGGCGTCCCGGAACATGATCATGAGGGGCGGGTGATCACGGCCCAGTTCCCGGACTATTATGTGGTGACGGTGTATACGCCCAATGCCCAGCGGGAACTGACCCGGCTGTCTTATCGGATGGAGTGGGAGGCGGCGTTTCTGGCTTATCTGAAGAAGCTGGAGGAACACAAGCCGGTGATTTTCTGCGGGGACCTGAATGTGGCCCACAAGGAGATTGATTTGAAGAATCCCAGGACCAACCGGCACAACGCGGGCTTTACCGACGAAGAGAGAGGCTGCTTTACCAAGGTGCTGGAGAGCGGTTTTGTGGATACGTTCCGCCACTTTTATCCTGATCTGGAAAATGCCTATAGCTGGTGGAGCTACATGGCTCAGGCCAGGGCCCGGAATGTCGGGTGGCGCATTGATTACTTTGTTTGTTCCCAGGGGTTGGCGGGACAGCTTAAGGACGCCAAAATCCATCCCCAGGTGATGGGTTCCGATCACTGTCCGGTGGAACTGGAACTGTAGAGAAAGCACGTCCGCGGAGAACGATGCAGGCATACAAAGGAGGCAGCCATGAGTCTGCGGTTTTATTTTGGGCCTTCCGGCGCAGGAAAAAGCCATCGGTTATATCAGGAGATTATCGCCCGGTCCATGGAACGGGAAAAACAGAACTTCATGATCGTGGTGCCGGATCAGTTTACCATGCAGACCCAGAAGGAACTGGTGACCATGCACCCCTCCCAGGGTATTATGAACATTGATGTGCTCAGCTTTGGCCGTCTGTCCCATCGCATTCTGGAGGAGGTGGGCGGGGAGGATATTCCCGTGCTGGACGACACAGGTAAGAGTCTGGTGCTGCAGAAAGTGGCGGCGGGGCTGAAGGACCGCCTTCCCGCTCTGGGGGGCTATCTGCACCGCCAGGGTTATATTCATGAGGTAAAAAGTGCCATCTCCGAGTTCATGCAGTACGGCCTGTCTCCGGAGGATGTGGGGAAGCTGACGGACTATGCGGCGAAGAGGGGGGCGCTGCACCATAAACTTAAGGATCTGGGACTTTTATACCAGGGGTTTCTGGATTATATACGGGGGCATTTCATCACCACAGAGGAGACCCTGGATCTGGTGTGTCGTTCTCTGCAGAAGTCCCGACTGGTTCCGGGCAGCGTTATTGTGTTTGACGGCTTCACGGGCTTTACGCCCATACAGAACCGGGTGATCCAGGAACTGATGCGGCTGGCGGGAGAGGTGATTGTCACGCTGACCCTGGGGGAGGGAGAAAATCCCTACGAACCGGACGGGGAGCAGAAGCTGTTTTACCTGAGTAAAAAGACGGTGCATGACCTGTGTGCTCTGGCGGAGCAGGCAGGGGTGGAACGGGGGCAGGACGTGGCCGTGCTTCCGGGGGACCAGGATCGTTTTGCCCGGAATCCGGCGCTGCGGCAGCTTGAGCGGAATCTGTTCCGAATGAGTCCCAGCCCCTTTGAGGGACGCCAGGATCAGATCCGGCTTTTTGAGGCGGATACGCCCAAGGAGGAAGTTCATCAGACGGGGCTGGCCATCCTTTCCCTGATCCGTCAGGCGGGGCTGCAATACCGGGATATCGCGGTGATCACCGGCAGCCTGGAGACCTATGCCCCCCATGTGGAGACGGAGTTTGCGGATATGGGGATTCCCTGCTATATCGACCGCACCCGGGGCATTGCCCTGAATCCCATGACCGAGTATGTGAAGAGCGCCTTACAGCTGTTTTTGCAGGATTTTTCCTATGAGGCGGTGTTTCACTATCTGCGCAGCGGTCTGGCGGCGCTGGAACCGGAGGAGATAGACGATCTGGAAAATTATGTGCGGGAGACGGGGATCCGGGGACTGAAAAAATGGAACCGGCTTTTTACGAGAAAAATCCGGGAGATGGGGGAGGAGGAAGAGCCGCTGGAACGGATCAACGCGCTGCGGCAGCGGATGATGGACCAGCTTTCGCCGCTGCAGGGCAGCAGGCGGGACCTGGCGGCGGTGTATGTGAACCAACTCTATGATTTTCTGTATGACAACCGGGCACAGCAGAAATTGGCTGCCATGGCGGCTGACTTTAAGAATGCGGGGGATCTGGTGCGGGCCAAGGAGTACGAGCAGATTTACCGGCTGGTAATGGAACTGCTGGAACAGGTGCATGGGCTGCTGGGGGAGGAGGAGATCACAAGGCAGGAATTCTATGACATCCTGGAAGCCGGTTTCGGGGAGATTCAGGTGGGCACTCTGCCCCAAAATGTGGACCGTATACTGGTGGGGGACATGGAGCGTACCAGGCTGAAGCAGATCCAGGTGCTTTTTTTCCTGGGGGTGAACGACGGCAATATTCCCAAGAGTGCCTCCAAGGGAGGCATTATTTCGGATATGGACCGGGAGTTCTTGAAGGGGTCCCGACTGGAGCTGGCGCCCACCCCAAGGCAGCAGATGTTTATACAGAGGCTGTATCTGTATCTGAATCTGACCAAGCCCTCCGGACAGCTATATCTATCCTACGCCCGCATGGGCAATGACGGCAAAAGCATCCGCCCCGCCTATCTGGTGGGGACTTTGCAGCGGCTTTTCCCGGATCTGGAAATCCGCCGCCCGGGGAGAGCTCCGGTGCTGGACCAGGTGATGACGCCCCGGGAGGGGATGCGCTATCTGGCCCAGGGGCTGCGGGATTTTGTGGAGGGGGTGATAGATGTCCCCGAAGGGAAAAACAGCGGGCAGCCGGGCTGCCGGGATTTTTTCTCCCTGTATGCCGCCTATGCGGGGCGGCAGGAGCAGCGGGAAAAGGTGGAACTGCTGCACCATGCGGCGTTTCTGCACTATGAAGAGAGCGGCCTGTCCAGGGCGGTGGCCAGGGCCCTCTACGGTATCAGGCTGGAGAACAGCGTGAGCCGCCTGGAAACCTATGCGGCCTGCGCTTACCGGCATTTTTTGCAATACGGTCTGACCCTGCGGGAACGGGAGGAATTCGGCTTTGAGAATGTGGACATGGGCAATGCGTTCCACCAGGTGCTGGACGCTTTTGCAGGGCGGCTGAAAGAGAGCGGCTACACCTGGTTTGACTTTCCCCGGGAGTGGGGGGACCGGGCCGTGGAGGAGTCTCTGGAGCAATTCGCGGCGGAGTACGGCGGCAGCGTGCTCTATGCCAGTGCCCGCAGTGCCTATGGGATACGGCGCATGGGCAGGATCCTGAAACGGACGGTCCGGACGCTGCAGCATCAGTTGAAGAAGGGGAATTTTGTGCCGGACGGACATGAGGTTTCTTTTCACATGGTAAGCCGGCTGGAAGAGGTGGATATTACCCTGTCGGAGCAGGAGATGTGGGAGGCCGCAAAGCCTGGCCAGGGCATGAGCGGGGACTACGGGGAGTGGTACGGCCAGGACCAGATACGGCTCCAGGGGCGCATCGACCGGGTGGATATCTCGGAAGATGCGGATAGGGTATATGTGAAAGTGATTGACTATAAATCCGGGGACCGGCGTTTTGATCTGGCAGCGCTGTACTATGGGCTGCAGCTGCAGCTGGTGGTGTATATGAACGCCGCCATGGAACTGGAGGCCCGCAGACATCCGGATAAGGAGATCCTGCCGGCGGCCATGCTATATTACCATGTGACGGATCCCATGGTGGAGTCTCAGGTGGAACTCAGCCCCCGGGAGGTGAACGAGCAGATTCTGGAGAAGCTGCGGATGAACGGCGTGGTGTGCGGTGAAGAGGATATAATCAGGCGGTTGGACCGGGAGATGGGAGACCGTTCCGATGTTATCCCTGTGGAAAAAAAGAAGGACGGGAGTTATTCGGCCCGTTCCAGCGTCATGAGCAGCCGGGAACTGGAGGTAGTATCTGCCTACGTGACCCATAAGGTGCGGCAGATCGGGCGGGAAGTCCTGGAAGGGCATATGGAGGTAAACCCTTATGAAAAGGGCAGCAGTGAGGCCTGTACCTACTGTGCCTACAAAAATGTATGCGGTTTCGATCCCGGCATACCGGGATATCACAAGCGGCAGCTGAAAGAACTGGACCGGCAGGATATTTTTCAGGGCATGGAGGAAGTGCTGGGGAACTTTACCCTTTAGTGCCATCGCGCAGCGATTTTTAATCAGGAGGTATTGGGAATGGGCATACAATTTACCCCGGACCAGCAGAAAGTCATTGATCTGCGGGACTGCAATATTCTGGTGTCGGCAGCGGCGGGCAGCGGCAAGACGGCGGTGCTGGTGGAACGTATTCTCCGCATGATCTGTGACGATTCCCATCCTGTGGACGTGGACCGTCTGCTGATCGTGACCTTTACCAATGCCGCCGCCGCTGAGATGCGGGAAAGGATCCGGCTGGGATTGGAAAAAAAGCTGGAAGAACACCCGGATAATACCCATATCGAGCGGCAGGTGACGCTGCTGCACAATGCGCTGATTACCACCATCGACAGCTTCTGCCTATACCTGATCCGCAATCATTTCCAGGAAATCGGACTGGACCCGGCCATGCGGGTGGCGGACGAGGGAGAGAGCAAGCTGCTGAAACAGGATGTGCTGCAGGCCCTGTTGGAGCAGCATTTTGCCGGGGAGGATCCTGCCTTTGTCCGCTGTGTGGAGTTCTTTTGTCCCGGCGGCAGGGAGAGCATGTTGGAGCAGCATATTTTAAAACTTCACGAATACGCGGAGAGCTGCCCCTGGCCGGAGCAGTGGCTGGAAGAGAGAAAAAGCGACTATGTGATCCCGGACCAGGCTGGCTGGGAGCAGTCTGCCTGTGGAAAGTATCTGCGGCAGTATCTGGTAAAGATGCTCCAGGGCTGTGGGGATACCCTGGGGCAGGCACTGAAGATCTGCCAGGAGCCGGACGGCCCCTATATGTATGCGTCCGTGGTGGAGCAGGAGCGGGAGATGCTGCTGGGCCTGCTGGAAGAAATGGATCTTTTGTTTTGCTCCGCCCGGCCGCCGGTGAGGGAGGAGGCTGAGCAGAGACAGGAAAGTACTGCGGGGGCGGAGAAAAGCCGGGACGGAGGGGGCAGTGTCATGGAGTACCTGGCAGAGAAGCTGGCAGGCATCAGCTTTGGGCGGCTGCCGGGAAAAAAAGATCCGGCTGTATCCTCTGACAAGCGGGAATTGGTAAAGGGCCTGCGGAGCAGGGTCAAGGACACTTTGCAGGAACTGCGGGAACAGTTTTTTACCACGCCCATGGCGCTCAGTCTGGCTCAGATGGAAGCCTGCCGGGAGCCGGTGCAGATACTGGCAGAACTGGCCATAGAATTTGGGCAGGCGTTCCGGGCACGGAAACAGGAAAAAAAGCTGATGGATTTTTCTGATATCGAGCACTATGCCCTGGAGATATTGCTGCGGCAGGAAGAGGGGCAGATTCGGCCCGGTCCCGTGGCCCGGGAGTACCGGGAATATTTTCAGGAGATACTCATTGATGAATACCAGGACAGCAATCTGGTACAGGAATATCTGCTCTGGGCGGTGTCCGGCGAGGAGGAGGGCCGCTATAACCGTTTCATGGTGGGAGATGTGAAGCAGAGTATCTATAAATTCCGCCTGGCCAGACCGGAACTTTTTCTGGAAAAATATGAGACCTATTCCCATGGGGAGGGCAGCCGTCAACGCATTGACCTGAGCAGAAATTTCCGGAGCCGCAGGGAGGTATTGGCAGCCGTCAACGGCGTCTTTGCAAATCTGATGAGCCGGGATAAGGGGGGCATCGCATATGATGAGAGGGCAGCGCTGTATGCGGGAGCAGAGTACCCGGAAGGCCCCGACTGCCGCAGCGAACTTTTGCTGGCGGAGAAACCGGAGCAGGGCAGCGAGGAGACGGCCAAAGCCAGGGAGGCCCGGATGGTGGCTGCCCGAATCCGCCGACTGCGCCGGGACTATCAGGTGACAGACCCGGCTACCGGAATGCTGCGTCCTGCCAGATATGGAGACATGGTGATCCTGCTGCGCACTGCCAGCGGATGGGACGAGACATTCCGGGAAGTGTTGGAGGCGGAGGGGATTCCGGTGTACATCTCCTCCAAAACAGGATACTTTGCCGCCCAGGAGGTGCAGGAACTGCTGCAGCTTTTGCGGGTTTTGGACAATCCCACCCAGGACATCCCCCTGTTCGGCGTTATGAAGTCTGCATTCGGAGGTTTCACGGAGGAGGAGATCGCGTCGCTGAGAAGCGAGAACAGGGAAGAGAGTTTATGGAGGGTGCTGCAGCACTGCGCAGGCGTGGAGGCAGGGGACTCTGTTTTGCAGGAAAAATGCCGCCGCTTTCTGGAGATGGTGGCGGGGTATCGGCGCTGCACGGTGTACATGCCCATCCGCCAGCTTCTGGAGACTGTGATCCGGGATCATGACTATCTGCAATATGTGACCGCCATGCCTGCGGGCAGCAAGCGCCGGGCCAATGTGGAAATGCTGCTGACCAAGGCGTCGGATTTTGAAAAAACCAGCTATTTCGGGCTTTTCCATTTTGTCCGTTATATCGAACAGCTGGAAAAATATGACGTGGACTTCGGAGAGGCGGGTTCTCTGGACGAGTATGCGGACGTGGTGCGGATCATGAGCATTCACAAGAGCAAAGGTCTGGAATTTCCCATTGTTTTCGTGTCCGGTCTGGCCAAGCGCTTCAATATGCAGGATGTGAACCAGGGATTTTTGATGGACATGGATTACGGGCTGGGAACCGATTTTGTGGATGCGGAAAGCCGGGTGCGCAACAAAACGCTACGCAAGACGGTGGTGTCCCGCAAGATGCGGGAGGAAAATCTGGCGGAGGAACTGCGGGTTCTGTATGTGGCGCTGACCAGAGCGAAAGAGAAGCTGATCATGACGGCCTGCGCGGCGGACGCGGAGGCACTTTTGGAGCAGCAAAAGCTGCGGCTTCCGGGCCCTCTGAGTTTTCTGGACTTTATGAAGGCGGGCAGTTATCTGGAAGATATACTGCCCGCGCTGGACCCGGCGCAGGTGCAGACTGTTGTCTGGCAGGAGGAAGACCTGGAGGGAGAGGCCGTGCGGCGGCAGGTGGACCTGGCGCGGAAGGAGTTGGTGCTGGAGCAGGCCGGGCATCTGGCAGACCCGGAACGGGTCGAAGAACTGAACCGGCGGTTTTCCTATACATATGCTTATCGGGAACTGGAACAGCTCTATACCAAAACCAGTGTGTCGGAGTTGAAAATCGCCGCCATGGAGGAGAAGGATGAGGCGGCCTACAAGGCTTTTGAGGAAAAAGAGGTGGTTCCCTATGTGCCCTGCTTCCGGCAGGAGGCCCAGGAGGCGGGAGGAACTCTGCGGGGTAATGCTTTTCACAAGGTCATGGAATTGGTGGATTACCAGCGGCTGTACCGGGGGGTTTATGAGACCATGCCCGAGGGCCCGGAGACGTTTGCGGCGGGGGATGTACAAAAGCTGAAAGCCAATCTGCGGGAGATGCTGGCCGGAGAAGTGGCAGAGGGCAGACTGCCGGAAAGCTACCGTCAGGTGTTGCAGGAGCACCAGTTGGTACGGTTTTTCCGGGATCCCATCGCCTGGCGTATGTGGCGCAGTGACGGGGCGGGGATGCTGTATCGGGAGCAGCCCTTTGTCTACGGCATCAGCGCCGCCAGACTGAAAGCCCAGTTCCCGGCAGAGGAGAAGGTGCTGATCCAGGGGATTATTGACGCTTTTTTCATAGAGGACGAACAAGTTGTGGTGGTGGATTATAAGACGGACCGGGTGGAGACCGGCGGGGAACTTTGGAACCGTTATGCGGAGCAGCTGAAATATTACGAGGAGGCGCTGAGCAGGCTGACCGGGCTGCCTGTGGGGGAGAAGATTCTATACTCTACCAGGCTGGGCTGCTGTGTGACAGGACCTGAGACGGCAGGTGCCCCAATGCCGCAGTAAGGGCTGCCGCAATTTGCGACAGCCCCTTTACCGGGTTATCCCAGCGCCATTTTTTTTACGCTGCCCAGCGCTTTCTTCACAGGGGGCAGAAGCAGGACCAGAATGGTGAGGGCCGCCTCCGCAAAGATGTAGATGCCGTTATATGCCATTGAGTAGGGCAGAGGGGCCCAGCCCTCCCAGGCATAGGAGGCGAAGAAAATGCAGCCGGAGAGCACGGTAAAGATATATCGGCCCAGTATGCCCACCAGATATCCTTTGATCAGCCCGTTTTTCGCGTCGGAGAACAGACCGGACAGTCCCAGCGCGCCGAAGGCCAGCAGATAGTCCATTGCCAACTGAGCGGGGTGCAGGATATAGGGATCAATCAGCATTTGCAGTACACCGTAGGCAACGCCGGTGAGCAGCCCGGTGCCCAATCCGAAGAGATACCCGGGCAGACAGATTACCAGCATGGAGATCAGGGTAATGGAACCGCCCCAGGGAAAGCTGAATAATTTTATATTGGACAGTACCGTGCCCAGTGCCATGGCCATGGCGCAGAATGCCAGATGCTTGACAGTCAGCCTGCCCGCATGTTTTCCGGCGGAAACGGTATTTTCCGATTTGTCATTTCCCCGGGCATTGGTCCGGGGCCTGCTTTTCTCATGGGCGCGGGCCAACGCCATGGCGCCTCCCAGCAGGGCCAGGATGATCAGGGCCAGCAGGGCATTTCCCAATGCGGTGGGGACATAGCTGGTCCCGCCCCATTCGTCAATAATTACATCATACAACATAAAAAAACCTCCTTTGTGGATGCAAGGAGGGACGACATCGTGCAACAGTTCAGGAATATACTGCTTTCCTGGCTGTTTGCTTCTGCTTCCTTCCGCCGGTATTGTCCGGGTCAAGTAGTGAGGGTTAGGATCTGGAAGATCCAATCTCAGCGATGTGCTCCCCTAGCAAGTATTATTTAGTTCGTATCCCATCATATACGATTTTGGGAGGGGTGTCAAGAAAATAATAGCGGTTGTCAGAGAATTGGATTTCAGGTATAATAAAATAAACTTTGTGTTTTATTGAAATAGATTAAATAGATGCAGAAGAGCCAGGAGGGAAAAAGCATGGGGAGAGGGGGAGGAAAAGCAGGCGGTACAGGCAGGGGATTATCCGGCCACAGGTCAGGTTCGGGAGGATCCGCTTCAAGAGGTACATCGTCGGCGAGAGGGGGATCCGGGACAGCGTCCGTGTCAAGGCCGACCAAGAGTATGTCTGCGTCCAGGCCGTCCAGGAACACGCCGCCGCCCAAACCGTCCAAGAGCATGTCCGCGTCCAGGCCATCCAGGCATGTGCCGCCGTCAAGGCCTGTCAAGAGTGCGCCGCCGTCAAGGCCGCTGAGGAACACGCCGCCGTCGACGAATTACAGTGCCGCGCCTTCCAGGCCGTCCAGGAGTACATCGTCGTCAAGACGGTCCGGGGGTATGACTTCGCCGACGTCATATACCAATACGCCGTCGGGATGGTCCGGGAATGTGCCTCTATCGGAGCAGTCGTGGGGGACAGAGACAGGAATGTACTGGGACGGGGGCCGATGGAAGCGAGCGGGCAGATTTACGAATCATATAATGGTTATACGGAGTCAAATTATGGTTATACGGAGCCGAATAATGGTTATGCGAAGCCAAATAATGGGGGAAACTCCGCAAAAAAGGGATGCTGCTGCTATATATTATTTGTTATAGTAGGTTTTTTTGTTTATATGAATTTGCTTCCTATAGCTATGGCAAAATATCGGGAGAAGGTAAATTCTTTTCCTGCGGCAGTGGAAAACAGAGATTACAGTACCGCGCCGGTTGATGAGTCCCAAGGAGCACAAAGGGTAAAACTGGAAGACGGGGCATGCGTCAGAAGCAGCCGGGTATTGGAGGACTCGCTTGGCTGGCTCTCAGACGCGGAAGAAGTAGAGACCGCCATGGATTACTTTTATGACAGGACAGGCGTGCAGCCGTATCTGCTAATCTGTGACAGCATTGACGGAAAAGGAGAAGAGATTACAGACGCCGAGGCGGAAATTTTTTTGCAGGGACTCTATGAATCTTTATATGCCGACGAAGGCCACATGTTATTTGTTTTTATGGAGTATGAGGAATCGGAATATATTACGTATCTTTATGCAGGAACGGATGCGGGCAGCGTAATGGACGGGGAGGCAAGGGAAATGTTTCTCAACAATGTGGATTGGTTCTATTCGGATTCCTCCTTGTCTGACGATGCTTATTTCGCGGAAATATTCCGTACTTCGGCGGATGATATTATAGGAGACTGATAAGCGGAACAGGGACCCGGGGGATAGGGCCGGGGAGAGAAAAGCGGCTGCGGACAGGCGGGAATAAAGGAGAATGGAAAAGGGATGGGGGTGTTACCGAATGTGGGATTTGGGTGACGCTCCTGTTTTTTTCGCACATCCGCAAATCTGATCCGTTATACATAGTGAAGGGAGGGCGGCCGGTGTCCATGGACGAAAAAACATTATATGACAAGATATACCGCTACTGCTATTACAGGCTTGGGCAGGCTGAAACGGCGGAAGATATCACCCAGGAAGCCTTCCTTCGGCTGTGGGAGGATAGGGGATATCGAGAGCAGGGAAAGATGCTGCAGTATCTGTATACCATAGCCGGGCGCCTCTGTATTGACGAATACCGCAGGCGCAAATCCCAGCCACTGACAGAAGAGATGGAAGAGCAGCTGACCGCAGAGTCGGGGCTGGAACCGGAACTGCGTTTGGGGCTGCGGCAGGCCTTTCAAACCCTGCCGCAGGAGGAGAAGGAAATACTGGCTCTGCGCTACGGCAGTGAGATTCCGGTGGGAGATATGGCGAAAATGCTGGGAATATCCCGTTTTGCTCTGCGCCGCAGGATTATGGCGGCGCTGGAAAAACTGCGGAATCAGCTGTGCTAGTGTACAGCCCATCGGTGTGCTGACGGGTGACGGCATCCCTGAGCGGGGCAAATGCGGCAGCATACAACTTTCGTATATGTGGAGAGGTGAACTGATGGAGGGAAGAGAAAAGGGAAGAAAAAAAGGAAGAAAAGAGAAAAAGGTATCCACGGATATGCTGGAGCGGGAACTTCGGATCGTACTTCAGGCTCCCAATCCTTCAAGGCGTGACGCGTTTCTGGCAGAGGCCCCCCGGTTTTACATGGGGCATGGCTCGTTTGTGCTGGCCCAGGCGGCCTATATCCGCAAATGGGTGTGGGTGATTTCGGTGATACTGCTGGGTGCATTGGCAGACATCGCGGCCCGGTGGCCCCGGGAAGCCCTCTGGGTGGCGGCGGGAATGATGCCGTTTCTGGCACTGACCGCAATGCAGGAGCATTTGCGGTCCTCTATGTACAATATGACGGAACTGGAATTGTCCACCCGCTTTTCCGTGAAGAGCATTCTTCTGGCCAGGATGGGATTGCTGGGCAGTTTCCATTTGATCCTGCTGCTTTTGCTGCTGCCCTTTCTGGTGCTGCAGGGGCAGGCCGGGTTATTGCATACAGGCATTTATCTGCTGGTGCCCTATCTGCTGACCACCTTCCTGAGCATGGTCCTGGCCAGGAAAGTGCGGGGACGGGAGAGCCTGTACCTTTGTTTCGGGGCGGCTGTGTTGGTGAGCAGTCTGCAGGTGCTGGGCAGTAAGGCGGTAAACTGGTATAGTGACAAATTATTTATCTGGTGGCTGTTGGCTTTATCGGTATTGCTGGCGGGGAATGTCTGGGAATATTATCAGGCGGCCAACCGGGCGGACAGTATATATGAGAAGGCATCGGTATGACAGACAAAAAGGAGAATCCATGAAAAATTCAGGACAGTTAAACAAGGTACAGGAATCTATTATCACAGGAAAAGGCGTCCCTGTGGCTCTGTGCATTGAGAATGTGTGCAAGAAATATCAGAACAAAACCGTGGTGGATCATATGCATCTGAGACTGGAACCGGGGGTCTACGGCCTGCTGGGAGCCAACGGTGCGGGCAAGACCACCCTGATGCGGATGATCTGCGGAATCCTGCGTCCCACGGAGGGGAAGATCACACTGGGAGGGCAGTCCATGGACAGCGAAGCCTACCGTTCCATGCTGGGCTATCTGCCCCAGGATTTCGGGTATTATCCCGATTTTACGGGAAGAGAGTTCCTGCTTTATATGGCGGCGCTGAAAGGGATTCCCAAGTCCAGGGCCCGGAGCAGGAGCAGGGAATTGCTGGAACTTGTGGGTCTGGCAGAGCAGGCCCACAAGAAGATAAAGACTTATTCCGGCGGCATGAAGCAGCGGCTGGGAATCGCCCAGGCGTTGTTGAACGAACCGCGCCTGCTGGTACTGGATGAGCCCACTGCGGGGCTGGATCCCAAGGAGAGGGTGCGCTTCCGGGATCTGATCGCGCAGGCGGGTCAAAGCAGCATCGTTCTGCTCTCCACCCATATTGTGTCTGATGTGGAACATATTGCGGACAGCATTTTGATGATGCGGGAGGGGCGTTTGATCTACCAGGGCAAGTGGGAGGAAAGCAGGGGAGACCTGGAGGCATTCTATCTGGAACAGTTCGGGGAAGAGCCCGGGCAGAAGCGGAACTGAAAACAGCGTATGTGAATCAAAAACAGCATATGCGGAACAAAAACGGAAAGGTGATAAATTGAAAATGGGCCTGTTTGGAACCTTATATTTTTTTGAACTGAGGAAAGTATTGAAGCGGAGGATGACCTGGATCGCCTTTGGCGGTGTAGTGTCAGTGATGCTGCTTCTGTGTTTTGAAGTGCTGATGAACAACTACAGCATTACCAATCCGCAGACCGGCGAGAGCTTGCGCTACAGCAAGTATGAGAGTGCCATGGACCGCCAGGAACGCGCGGAGAAATGGAATGGCCGGCTGCTTGACGACACATTGCTTCAGGAGATGCAGGCGGCTTATGCGGACTGGCATCCCGTGGAGCAGGAGACCGTGCGGGATAATGCCGTGACAGTCTCTTCAATCGTGCTGACGGAAGTTTCGGACGATGAGGCGGAAGCGGAGCGGCAGGATCAGCAGCGCAGGGCGTATGAGGCGATCTATAAGTATGTGAAGGGAGTGGTGGGAGAGCAGGATGTACACAGGGTGGATGCCGCCGCGTTTTATGAGCACAGGCAGCGGATGGTGACGGAATATGAGGATACATTGCATCTCACGGAAGGAGAGAAGGGGTATTGGCGTGAGCATGAGGCGCAGGTTCCCCTCATCTTCTGCTGGGACATGGGGCCGTCCATGATGCTGGCTGCCTTTAAAACCATATTGGCTTTGACGGCATTGATGACGGGTATGGTATTTTCCGGTGTATTCGCAGAGGAACATATGCGCAAGACAGACCAGCTTGTGCTGTGCAGCCGCCATGGCCGGGGCAGGCTTTATCTGGCCAAGCTGCTGACGGTCATGACCCTGGGAGTGGTGGGAACACTGCTGGTGGAGGGGGTCGCACTGCTCAGCTTCGGCGTCTTGTACGGATATGGAAATAACTGGAACGGCATGCTGCAGATGTATCTGGAATCTTCCCCTTTTGCCCTGACCCTGGGAGAGGGCATTGTGATTCTGACAGTGCTGCTGCTTCTGGCCGCAGTGCTGCACAGCGTTCTGGCGCTGGTATTTTCAGGCTGGACCAGAAGCAGTCTGGCAACCATGAGCCTGATGATGGTATATACTCTGGGTACCCTGTTTATCAATGTGCCGGAACGGCTGCGGGTGCTGTCCCAATGTCTGTATCTGCTGCCCGCCAAACTGGTAAGAAGCAGCGCCTTTTATGACGCCCGGCTGGTGGGAGGCGGCGGGCACTATCTGACCAACTGGCAGACGGGGATAATCCTGTATCCCCTGCTGGCTCTGGTTCTGGCGCTGCTGGGCAGCCTGATCTACCGCAGATGGCAGATCAGCGGCAGATGATTTCAGGAGACGGGAGCGGATCCGGGTACGACCGATTAAGGCGATTCCTGCCGGTGAAGGCAGAAGAAAAGTTCAGCGGGATAAAATACCGCTCTTATCAATAACCGCAACCAACTCCCGGATGGTTTCTACCGGCAGTACCAGCGCGAAGCGCACATAGCCTTCGCCCAGGCTGCCGAAGGCGTCTCCGGGAGTGCAGATCACTCCGGTGCGCTCCATCAACTCCATGCAGAAATCCTGAGAGGAAGAAAAGCCCCGGGGGATGCGGGCCCAGGCAAACATGGTGCCCCGGCTGTCGGGTACGTTCCAGCCGATGGACCGAAGGCCGCCGCAGAGGGCGTCCCGGCGGGCCTGGTAGGCCATACACTGGGTCTTTACTCCTTCCAGAGGACCGGTCAGGGCGGCAACGGCCGCTTTCTGAATCGGCGCGAACATGCCGAAATCGTACTGGGAGCGCAGGAGTTTTAAAGGTTTAATGATCTCCCTGTTACCGATCAGGAAGGAGACCCTGGCCCCTGTCAGGTTGAAACTTTTGGATAGGGAGAAGGCCTCGATGCCCACCTCCTTTGCGCGGGTATACTCCAGGAAGGAACCGCCGTAATGGCCGTCATAGATGATGTCGGAGTAAGCGTTGTCATGCACTACGATGATATTGTACCTCTCCGCAAAAGCAATAAGTTCTTCATAGAAGGAGGGCGGCGCTATGGCGCATACAGGATTGTAGGGATAGGAGACCATAATGTATTTGGCCCGCCGGGCAATGTCCTTCGGAATCTCCTCCAGTCTGGGAAGAAAGGCGTTTTCCTCCCGCAGATCATAAAAGTAGAGTTCGGCGCCGCCCAGATAAGCCCCTACTTCGAACACTGGGTAACCGGGGTTGGGCAACAGCACCACGTCGCCGGGATCGCACAGCGCCATGCCGATATGGGCGATGCCTTCCTGAGAGCCGGGCACGGCCAGAATCTCGTCGGCATCCAATTCCACCTGAAAACGTCTGCGGTAATACGCCTGCACGGCCTGGGTCAGTTCGGGCAAATCCCGCAGGGTATAATGGTATTGTTCCGGATCGCCGGCAGCGGCGGTCAGGGCCTGGCGCACATGTTCCGCCACCGGGAAATCCGGGGTGCCTACAGACAGATTGTACACTTTGCGGCCGCTGGCCAGCAGTTCTTCTTTTTTCTCGTTCAATGCGGCAAATATGCCGGTCTGGAAATGCGCAAGCCGCGCGGAAGGTTCTATTTTCATATATTGTTCTCCTTGTAAGGAATGAAGCAAAGTCCTGTATGGCAAGTATAACACAAGATATGAGGTTTCGTCCATGCCTTATCAAATGTGCCGGCAGAACCGGCTGCTTTTATGTTGCAAGTTTTCGACCCTTATGCTATGCTTTAGAAAAGCAGATAATATGAATGATCCGGCGAGTTGTGGGGAAGGGCAGTCTTTCCTTTATTTGGCAGAATTGTGCGATAAGGAGGAATAACATGGTATATATAAGAATTAAACATGGGGAACATGAAATAGAGATTCGTGGGGAGCAGGATTATGTTCAAGGGCAGCTGGAACAGTTTTACATATCTATTGAAAATCATGAAAGGCTGATCCGCACAATGCAAGGTACTGACTATCATGGAGAAAAAAAGGATGTCGGTTAATGACATTGCGATTGGTGCCGCAACTTTCCGGCAATCATCCTGAATAGATTTTGCTAAACTATAACAATGTGTGTTCTTTTAATTCGGGCCTGAAGCATGGTCCATGGGATTCCGAGTCTATGTAAAATAATTCCGCAGCATATCCCCCCAAACCTGTGCACATGATTTCTTGTCAAACTTTTTCCCATATGATATCATATAATCTATGTAATACACTCTGAAGCGAGAAGAGATATTCAGTAGGAAACTATCGTATGATAACGGAGGAACAGCCATGAATTATTCTTTGGCGGAGTTGGCTCTGATGACAGGATATTCTGCCCGCTCTCTGCGGAAATTTTACCGGCAGGGAATCCTGACCGGAACCAAGACAGCCGGAAGGCATGTATTTTCACAGGAGGATGTGGAGCGTTTTGCAGCGCAGCCTTTCATCCAAAGCGGTATACAGACCAAGGCTGCAATGCGGGTGCGGCATTTTCTGGAGGAAGAACATACCCGGCAGCCTTCGTCCTGCCTGATCTACGATCAGCCGGGCGAAGCGCGGGCAGGAGAACTGAATGGGATGTTGCTGCATTATATCAACCGGGAGTGTGGAGGGGAACTTGCCTACACATATCTTTATGATGCTAAAAAGGATGTGGGAAGGTTCGTTTTCATCGGACAGCCAGCAGAGATAGCCGCCGTTCTTCAAAGAATTGGGGAAGGTCATATGGAAGAAACCCAATAGAGCAGGAGGGAGAGGAAAGGCTGTTTCTGGAAGGCCCCGCGCTGCCGGAGCAAAAGGAGGAGGGCAGCCGGGAGGCGGCAGAGTATTGGAGAACAGGGGTATATCTATGAAAAGCGAGGAATTGACAGAAGGGGCAGAACTGCTGTCCGGGCAGGGCACGGAGGGGCGGGAGGAAGCCCATGCGGTACAGTCCGGGGATTCAACGCAGCGTCATGGGAAAAATCATACAGAGCGGCACAATCCGGTGCACGCGCCCATTCCCGGGCTGGGGCTCCGAAGTATTAAAACAGCCCTGGCAGCATTGCTGACGGCCCTGCTGTACGGCTTTTTACCGGGCAGCCCCACCTTTGCCTGCATAGGCGCCATATTTGGAATGGGTGCGGACATGGAAGAATCCCGCCGCAGTGGGGGAAACCGTTTCTTCGGCACGGTGATCGGCGGCTTTATCGGGCTGGGACTGTACTGGCTGGAGCATCTGGCCTATCCGGAGGGCTGTTATTGGCTGCGGCTTCCCATGGTTTTTCTGGGGATTATTGTACTGATTTCCATGTGCGTCATGTTTCATTGGCCGGGCGGGGTGCAGCCGGGGGGCGTGGTGCTGTGTATCATTTTATTCAGTACGCCGGCCCACCACATTGATTACGCGATTCACCGCATGATTGACACAGGCGTGGGGGTGGTCATTGCACTTCTGTTAAATTATCTGCTTCCCAGGAGCAGACTGGAGCGCTGGCTCCATCTGGACCTGTTAAAGAAGCGGAATCAGCCGTAGAAGCCATGGGGCGTCATGAGCATATCCTGTATTGCCTGCAAAACAAAATTAACCCTTTTCAGGACAAAATTAACAGACAGAACAGAGAATAGAAGTGTTATAATTGAGGAAACAGGACGGGAGAAGCCTATGAAAATAGCAGTTTGTGATGACTGCCATGAAGATGCCATGCGATTGGAGACTTTTATGGAAGGTCAGGATATCAGGCTGTACTTTGACCCCCAAAGACTGCTGGCGGATGTGGAAAACCGTCAAATGCGCTTTGACTTGTATTTGCTTGACATTTTCATGGATGACTCCATGGGAGGGATTGAACTTGCGGAACGCATCCGTGCCCGGGATGAGGAAGCCGTTATTTGCTTTGTCTCCACCAGTGATGCTTTTTACCGGCAGGCATATGATCTCTATGCAGTGCAATATCTGCTGAAACCGGTGCAGGAGGCGGATGTCCGGCAGCTTCTGGAACGGCTGGTCCGGCGCAGGGGCAGGGAAAGGGACCAGCGCCTGGGATACAAATGGCGGGGCCAGGCAGGCTTTATTCCCTATGGCAGGATTCTCTATATCGACAGCCGGGAACACACGCTGTTTATCCACTGCCAGGACGGGACTGTGCAGGCGTGTAAAGGAAAGCTGGACGATTTGGAGATTCAGGTGTGCGGGGAAGTGTTTTCGCGGTGTCATCAGAGTTTTATTGTCAATATGTATCATGTGAACAGGCTGGAAGGGTGCCAACTGCTGGTTGCGGGCCAGGGTATTCCCATATCCAGACGCTATTTTGCCGAAGTGAAGAGCCGGTACCAGGAGATTTTGTTTGAGGAGGTGGATTGATGGCAGTATTTCGAGATTTATCCCTGCTGTGGTCCCTGTCTCACATATTGATTATCTTTATGCTGCTGTACCGTTCCCGCTTTTCCAAAAGAAAAACCTTTTTTCTAACAGGAATTACGATGGGGCCGCTGATCCTGCTGAATGTGGCAGGGGTGGTGATTTTCGGGACGGAGTTTATGGGAAAGGCTTTCATCCTTACCTGTACTCTTCCCAGTCTGCTGTTTTTCTGGTTTGTCTCCAGGGATAAGAATGGGAGGTTCTTTTTTACTTTCTGTTTGGCAGATACGGCGGCATTGTGGATTATCGCCGTAACCAATCTGCTGGATTTTTATCTGGGAGGGCAACAGTTTGTACTGATGCTTATCGGCAGATTTGTGTTGTTCCTGCTGGCGGAATGGGTGGCTGTCCGCTATTTGAGAAAGCCTTATCTGGAGCTGCAGGAATGGGTGACCGGCGGCTGGGGAATCTTTGCGGGCATGACGGCTCTGTATTATGTGCTGCTGGCTGTATTTTCCAATTTTCCTGTTGTGATCACGTCCAGACCCCAGGAAATGCCCGCGTTTTTGTTGGTATTGGCGCTGATGCCCATGACTTATGCCACAATTTTCATAGCCATGTATCGGCAGCTTCAACTTTATCGGAAGCAGCAGAGCGAGAGGGTCCTGCAGGAGCAGAAACATTCCCTGGAGGCGCAGTTGGAGAACCAGCAGGCGATCCGGAAGCTGAAGCACGATATGAAGGGGCATGTGGTAACTTTGTCGGGGCTGCTCTCTGCCGGCAAAACCCAGGAGTCTCTGGAATACTTGAAAAAGCTGGTAGTGGAGATGGATGTGCTGTGGGGGCAGTTTTGTGCCAATCCATACCTCAATGCCGTGATCAGTTATTACGCCCGGAAATTTCAGGAACTGGAGGCGGAACTTCGGCTGGACATCCGGGTCGGGGAGGAGGAACTGCCCTATATGGAGCTGTGCCAGATTCTCTCCAACGGGCTGGATAACGCCTTGACCGCTCTGCGGGAACTGGCCCCTGGGGAGCGGGAGGCTTCGGTGCAGATGAAATACAGCCGGGACTATCTGGTGATCCGTGTCAGGAACCTCTGCAGGAAGGGACTGCGGGTGGAAAAAGGCATACTGCCCTCTACAGACAAGAAGGAGGCAGGTCATGGCTTTGGTCTGATTACCATACAGGAGGCTGCGGGGAGACTGGGCGGCGATATGCTGTGTTATACGGAGAACGGGAATTTCGTGCTGGATGTGATGGTGCGGGTCCAGGCGCTCCATATGAGTTGAATTAAAAATGCGAAAAGCTGCGGGGAACAGAGGGACTTGACGGACTGACAGGGGTTAGGCGGAAAATGAACGGTAACAGGAAAATGCGGATTTTCAGAGGAATGCTGCTGTTGGTGGTGATCCTTTGCCTGATCTTTCTGGGGCAGGCGTATTATCATTCTTACCGGCAGCGTCAACAGCAAAGGGCGCTGGAGGAACTGCGGGAGATTTCCGGGCCGGCGGCAGCAGGGACACAGGACGGCTCCTCATTGCCGGAGGTTGCCGGGCCGCAGGATGGGATTGTGCCGCCGGAGACCAGCAGGGCTCCCGGAGAGACGAATCCCCTCCCGGAGGGGGAGTTGTCCAACGCCCCGCCTCCTGTCTTGGAAAAATACCGGGCGCTGTATCAGGAGAACGGCGACCTGGTGGGATGGCTCTCCATAGAAGGTACGGATATTGACTATCCGGTGATGCAGCGGGAGGATGACGAGTATTATCTGCACCATGATTTTTATGGCGAAGAAAGCAGATACGGATGCCTGTATGTGAAAGGCCAGGCGGACGTGGATACGCCTGGAACCAATTTTATCATCTATGGGCACAATATGAAGGACGGTTCCATGTTCGGGGATCTGGATCTGTACCGGAAGGAAAGTTTCTGGCGGGAACATCCCAGGATCTCCTTTGATACGCTTTATGAGGAGAGAACCTATGAAATCATAGCGGTGTTCCGCTCCCGGGTTTATCAGCCGGAGGAGGATGTATTCAAGTATTATCAGTTTTACCAGGCCGATAATCAGGAAGAATTTTCCTGGTTCTATGAAAATATCAAGGAATTGTCTCTGTATGACACGGGAGTGACAGCCGCTTTCGGAGACACTTTTCTGACCCTTTCCACCTGTGCTTATCATGTGGAGGACGGAAGATTTGTGGTGGTGGCAAAAGCCATTGCCGCGGGGGAATGATTCGGGTGCCCCGGTCCGCGGGAGCGGATGGGGGCGTATTTATGAGGATAGATCAATTATTCCATACGATAGGTCATTGTCAGAAACACCGGGATATTTTATGATGAAAGAATGGGAAACCAAGTAAATAGGCAACAGTGCACGCCCCGGCAATTATGCTTTACACTCTAAGGGGAGCACATAA
>BLLU01000024.1 GCA_011959105.1 Lachnospiraceae bacterium
TCCCTGTCAGATAACGTGATCGTCCCCATAGCCGGAATCATACTCACGTTTGTTTTATGCTATGAACTGATCAGCATGATCGTGGAAAAGAATAACATGCACGATTTTGATACATTCAACATTTTCAAGTGGATCTTCAAGGTATATGTTGCGACTTACCTTGTCACCCATACGTTTGACATCACCATGGCGATCTTCGAGCTGTCGCAGACAGTCGTGCGGCGGAGCGCCGCCGTGATCACCGGGAACACGAGCATCCGGTTTTCTGCCGTATTGGGAAGCTTGGCCTCCCAGCTTGACACGATGGGGATCGGGGAACTGTTCGGGCTTCTGGTGGAGACCGCCCTGATCCGGATCACCACACCTATCCTGTCGGTCTGTGTCATGCTGGTACTGGTGGGACGCATGGTGGAGATCTATATCTACTGTTCCGTCGGCGCGATTCCTTTCGCTACCATGACCAGCCGGGAATGGGGGCAGATGGGGAACAACTACCTGCGGGGGCTGGTGGCCCTGGGATTGCAGGGCTTTTTCATCATGGTCTGTATCGCCATTTATTCCGCACTGATCGCAGGCATCGGGGCAGCGCCCAATATCCACAAGGCGATCTGGAGCTGTGCCGGGTACACCCTGCTCTTATGCTTCTCGCTGTTTAAGACCAGCTCTATCTCCCGCTCCATATTCAATGCACATTAAAGGGGGCGCTTATGGGGGAAAGACGGATGCCGGCGCGTTACCGTATGGATGAAACCGGGCAGATGCGCCGGACATGGAACGGGAAGCTGCCGGAGGAATTTAACGAAAAAGATATGCTCCTGTTTGCCATTGATACGGATCTTCTGGTAAATGGGCGTGTGTCAGCGGAAACACAAAACGCAGTCCGGGAGGCAGGCTACCGTTATGAAAACGGGAACCTCCTGCCCCTGGAAACACAAAGAAAGGAGGCTGCTATGGAAAACCAGAAGAATACGCTGGACGTCAGCGTCAAGGTATATCCCCTTCAGGAAAAGGGAGGGAACCTGCTCGCATTTGCCAGCGCGACGGTCGGAGGCTGTTTTGCCGTGAACGGGATCCGCGTTATGGACAGCGAAAAAGGAAAATTTGTCGCCATGCCGAGCAGCAAAGGGAAGGACGGCAAATACCATGACATATGCTGCCCCACCACGGCGGAAATGCGCCAGGCGATCAATACCGCTGTCCTGGGGGAATACCAGAAAGCGGTGGAAAAACCTTCCCTGCGCGGGGCGCTGCAAAGCGCAGCAAAAGAAGCCGCCGCGCGTCCGGCCCCGGAAGCACAGAGATCAGCGGACAAAGGGGCGCGTTAAAGGATCCGTCCGGATACCGGGCGGAAAAAGGAGGAAATGAACATGGAATATCCGGAAATCTATAAACTTTCCGCAGCGGAAGCACGGGCCAGGGAGGAAACTGCCCTGTTCCGGGCTTCCCATAAACTGAACATTGCGTGCAAACATGCGGTGGAGGCGGCAATCCGGGAAAATTTTGACGGCCTCCACCTGAAAGGCGGCTGTATCAGACCGGTGATCGAGGAATACGGCATTGACCGGGTGGACTGGGTTCTGGCAAACACTGTCCAGACGGTCAATGCCGTATTCCTCGATCACCGGTCTGATACAGCCGCCTTT
>BLLU01000025.1 GCA_011959105.1 Lachnospiraceae bacterium
TTCGCTCGTCAAATTCATAAATAGCCAGCCCCTCGAGCTGGCTCGGGGTCTGGTTATTTATGAATTTGACTCTGCCCTACACGCACATTATACCCAATTTATTCCTAAAATGCAATTGTTGTTGATAAAAAGTTTGAACGACCGCTTATTGCGGCCGTCCCTGGTTTTTCCATCTTTTTAATGTGGGAAGCAGAGCCAGCATTTCTTTTCTGGCGTCCTCCGGCGTTCGGTCTTGGCCTATCCGAAACGGGATGCAGCTTTCTATCATCTCCTCCATGGTTTCGTCTTTTCCGAAGTTCCCGTTGGGAAAGCAGTATTTGCAGTAGTCGCTGTTTCTGCTCCCGTCAGCGTTTTTTCCGTAATCATTGGCTCCCATTTCCATGCCGCAGCTCTGGCATATGGTTTTCATGTCGCTCCTCCTGTCTTGTGTTTCCGTTTCGGAAACAGCGTTTGCGGTATACCCGCCGGTGATTTCACAGACATTGTTGTCCGGATCAAAAATGTGAAAATAGTAATAGCCCTCATGGACTTTCTTAATCTCCGTCATCCTGCCGATCTTCAGCCCCTGCAGTCTCTGATATTCCCTCCTTAAGTCCTCCACCCAGAAATTCAGTACAAACTTGTAGTCTCCGTCCCCATAGTGATGTCCCGGCAGATTTTCCTCATTCATGACGGACAGGCATTTGTTGTCAAAGAAAAATTCCGCAAACTTATTGCCGCAGTTTCTGGTGGACACCCCCATGGACAGAAGCTGCTCATAAAACGACACAGAGGCCTCAAAATCCCTGGCAATCAGATAGACGGATCCCAGATGCAGTTCCTGGGGACGAAGTTTTCCGGCCTCCTCCGGTTCCAGCAGGATACCGTCGGTCCCTACGGAAAACAGTCTGCTCATCTGTATCACTTTGTCAATCTCCGGCAGCGACTGGTCCATCTCCCATTTGGAAACGGACTGTCTGGAAACAGCCAGCTTTTCCGCCAGTTGTTCCTGGGTAAGCCCGTTATTTATGCGAAGCTGCTGTATTCTGGTTCCGATACTCATGATTTTCCTCCTTTGGTTTACTATAACATTTATTGTACCTGCCCGGGAACAAAATATCTACCAAGTATTCTTGGAATTTCCGCAACTGCCGGTTGCATCTCGCAGGGATTTAAATGTCTTTTCTCAGGGGATTGACTCCGTTTTTTTCCGCTTTCACGCTGATATCGGGAGCCGTGCGTATGCAGCAGCTCCCGATTCCATCAGGCTAGATAATGATACAGATCATGCCTCCGTTACTGTCATTGACGATCTTTTGCATGGTATCTTGCAGTTTCACCTGGCACTCGTCCCCTATGGAGGCAATTTTGGTGGCGATGCCGTCATTTACAAGCTGTTCCACGGATTTACCGAATATATTGGTCTCCCAGATTCCCTCTCCCTCATGGTCGGTATTGTTGATGTACTCAATCAAATCCTCCGCCTGCTCCTGGGTGCCCACAATGGGGGCGATCTCCGTCTCAATATTGGCCTTAATCATATGAATAGACGGACTTACAGCCTTGATTTTAACCCCGTATTTATTGCCATGGCGTATGACCTCCGGCTGGTTTAAGACGATTTCGTCCTTCATGGGCATCACCACGCCATAACCCTTCATCCGCACCATGTTCACGGCCTGGAGCACCTTGGAGTACTCCGACTTCATTCTGGCGAATTCCTGCAATTTGGAGAGAAGCTGATACTCGTCCCCGATATCCTCCCCCACCATCTCCGTCAGCATCTCATAATAGTAGGCATCGTCTGCCTCCAACTGGATTCGGACGCAGCCGTCGCTGAGGGAAATCTGGTCCACTTTGGTACGCTTTACATACTGGCTGTCAATGCTGATGGGATGCTCCAGGCAGTCCCGCAGAGTGGTATACTCCTTCATGATCCCCTTCACCCGCTCGATCAGTTCCTGTTTCATCCGATTGTCCCGGGGCAGCATCTCCACCCATTTAGGCATAAAGAATTCTATCACCGATATGGGGAACTCATACAAGACATTCTCCAGAATCTTATGGATATCTTCTTTCTTTAGCTGTTCGCAGTTCACAGGCAGCACGGCGACACCGTATTTATCCTGCATCTGCTCCGCCAGCCCCCTGGTCTCCTCGGAGTAGGGTTTCTGACTGTTTAAAAGAACCAGAAAGGGTTTATGTAATTTTTTCAGGGCCGTGATGGTCCTCTCTTCCGCCGGCAGAAAACTGTCTCTGGGAAGTTCGCCGAAGCTGCCGTCCGTGGTGACTACCAGACCGATGGTGGAATGATCGTTCATAACCTTATCCGTGCCGATCTCCGCCGCCTTGGTAAAAGGAATCTCATTCTCAAACCAGGGGGTTTTCACCATCCGCTCCGCGTTTTCCTCCATGTGCCCCGCCGCGCCGTCCACCATGTAGCCCACGCAGTCAATCAGCCGTACATCCACCTCCACGTCCTCGCTGAGTACCACATGGGCCGCCTCTTTGGGAATGAATTTGGGTTCCGTGGTGGTGATGGTGCGCCCTCCGGCGCTCTGGGGCAGTTCGTCCATGGCACGGGTCTTCGCATGTTCATCCTCCATATAAGGCAGGACCATCACATCCATAAAGCGCTTTATAAATGTGGACTTTCCCGTGCGCACAGGCCCCAGCACGCCGATGTAAATCTCCCCACCGGTCCGCTGCTGTATATCATGATAGAGGTCATAAGTATTCATCGAATAATTCTCCATATATAAGAACCTCCCGCCTATACTGGTATATGTATATGCGAAAGGTTCCCAATCCATGAATGCTTATTCTTTTTCCCGCTGTAAAAACAATCCGGCCAGCAACAGCACCGGGAACAGAATCCCGGCCAGAATGCCTTTGTGCAGATCGTCTCCAAATGCCCCCGACACAAAGCCCACCAATGTGGGGCCTGCCGAACAGCCGATATCCCCGCCCAGGGCCAGCAGCGCAAACAGCGCGGTCCCGCCTCTTTTGATGGAAGCAGTGGCTCTGCTGAACGTTCCCGGCCACATGATTCCCACGGACAGCCCGCAGACACCACATCCCAGCAGACCCACCCAGGGAACGGGCACCAGGGAGATGCACAGATAGGATGCCACACAGAGCAGGGCGCTCCCTGTCATGAATTTCTCCAGTGCCACCTTCTCCCCGTATTTTCCGTAAAAAGCCCTGGCCCCGCCCATAAGCAGGGCAAAAAACATGGGACCCGCCAGATCCCCCAGGGTCTTGCTCACCCCCAGCCCCTTCTCTGCGAAGGTGGAGGCCCACTGGCTGACGGAGAGTTCACTGGCCCCAGCGCAGACCATCATCAACATCAGCAGCCAGAACTGCCGCATTCTGAAAAGTTCCCTGACCTTCAGCCCTCTTTCCCCCTCCTGGATCAGCGGGGCAATGGGAACTCTGGCAAACAGAAGGCCGTTGGCTATGGGCACCGCGGCCCACACCAATGCCAGGATCCACCAGTTTCCGATGCCGAATAACCAAAAAAAACAGGGTGGATATCAGTACCACTCCCACCTGCCCCCAGCAGTAAAAGGAATGCAGCATGCTCATGGCCTTCTCTTTGTTATCCGTGGGACAGGACTCCATCACCGGACTCACCAGTACCTCCAGCAGGCCGCCCCCCACGGCATAGCATACCACGGAAACCAGCAGACCCGCATAGGCATTGTCCAGCATCCGGGGCAGGACGGTGAGCCCCGCCAGCCCCAGAGCCGCCATGCCATGGGCAATCAGCATGGAAACCCGGTAGCCGATTCTGTCTACAAAAGTCACGGAAACCAAGTCCACTGTAAGCTGTACGGCAAAATTCACCGTGATCAGCAGCGTGATCCGGGACAGAGGAATGCCATAGCTGCTCTGGAATGTGAGAAAAAGCAATGGCACAAAATTGTTCACGATAGCCTGGACGATATACCCGGCAAAACAGGCATTGACGGTCCACTTATATCCCTTGTTCATTTTGCGCAGTCTCCTTACATCTTTTAACCGCTCTCCGCATCCATCCTCGGCAGAGCCTCCCTATCCTGAGATGATTTTCCGTTTCAAATATATTGCCCGGAGCGTCTTTGCCTCTTCTATATATTGGCGACCACTCTCTTAAAACTCTTCTTGCCCCGCTTTACCACCTTGCCCTCGCCGGCAAAGTCCGCTTTGGTGTACACTGTCTTGATATCCGACACCTTCTCACCGTCTACGGTGACGCCGCCCTGTTCCACCGCGCGTCTGGCTTCGGAGCGGGAAGCGGTAAGACCGGCAGCCGCTACCACGCCGATAATATCAATGGTTCCATCCTTAAAGTCGCCCTCCTGCAGTTCATAGGTGGGCATATTTTCCGCATTGCCCGCGCTGAACAACGCCCTGGCGCTCTCCTGAGCCTTTCGGGCCTCCTCCTGACCGTGTACCATGGCAGTCAGTTCATAAGCCAGAATTTCCTTGGCCTCATTGAGTTTGCTGCCCTCCCAGGCGTCCATGGCCTGGATTTCCTCTATGGGCAGGAAGGTCAGCATCCGCAGGCATTTCAGCACATCCGCGTCCGCCACATTCCGCCAGTACTGGAAAAACTCAAAGGGAGAGGTTTTCTCGGGATCCAGCCACACTGCCCCCTTCTGGGTCTTGCCCATCTTCTTTCCTTCGGAATTCAGCAGCAGCGTAATGGTCATGGCATAAGCGTCCTTGCCCAGTTTGCGGCGAATCAGCTCTGTGCCGCCCAGCATATTGCTCCACTGGTCATCCCCGCCGAACTGCATATTGCAGCCATATTTCTCATACAGGCACAAAAAGTCGTAACTCTGCATGATCATGTAGTTGAACTCCAGAAAACTCAGCCCTTTCTCCATACGCTGCTTATAGCACTCTGCAGTGAGCATTCGGTTCACGGAGAAATGCACTCCCACATCCCGGATGAACTCGATGTAGTTCAAATCTCTGAGCCAGTCCGCATTGTTCACCATCATAGCCTTGCCCTCGCCGAACTCAATAAAGCGGCTCATCTGCTTTTTAAAGCACTCGCAGTTGTGGTCGATCTGCTCCGTGGTCATCATGGTCCGCAGATCGCTCCGGCCAGAGGGATCCCCGATCATACCCGTGCCGCCCCCCACCAGGGCGATGGGCCGGTTGCCCGCCATCTGCAGACGCTTCATCAGGCAAAGCGCCATGAAATGTCCCACATGGAGGCTGTCTGCCGTGGGATCAAAACCGATATAGAAAGTCGCTTTTCCATTATTGATCAGTTCCTTGATCTCCTCCTCGTCCGTCAACTGGGCCAACAGCCCTCTGGCTTTTAACTCGTCAAATACTGTCATCTCTTCTCTCCTGTTCTGAATCCTGCAAATCCTGGACACTTCCGGCCGGAAGCTGCTCTATCCGCATTTGTGGACGCCGTTTTTCCAGGCATGTCCGGGATACTGCCGTTTATGGTTCCGCCAGCCCTGCCAAAGACACGGCCCCTTCATGCATATAAAAAGCCCCGTCCCGCAAAAGGACGGGGCCAGCACCCGTGTTACCACCTTTTTTCCCACAAAGCTCACGCTTTATGGCTCTGAGAGTATTCCCGCACGGCACCCCGCCGTCAAAATACCCCGGCCGATATCGGGGCCTGCCGTCAAAGCCTACTCTGCGGGAAAACAATGCATTTCGGTTTGCTGCTCCGAGAGGTATTCCTGTCAGGCTTTATGCGCCTCTCACCATCCGGCGGCTCTCTGTATAAAGCGGATTGACAGTACTCTTTCTCTTCAACGCATTCCAGTCTATTCAAAATCAAGAGCCATTCTACATGATATGAACAAAGATGTCAACCTTTTTTCCCAACTTTGAGAACACATTGCCTATGATTCTATCCCACGGGAGCCAGCCGGTAAATCACAAAGTCATAATACATATAGGAAAACCGAAAAGCCTCCTCCGTGTTATAATAGGGAGCGAAACCTGGCAGATCCCGATCCTCGAAGGCATACAGCCAGATATTCCCCGTCACGTCCTTTAGCTGTTCCCACTGAGTGAACACGGTGGTATTGCGGAACGGAGAAAAGGGAGGCAGATAGCCGTAGGCCATGTACTGTTGACCGGGATGGTACACATTCAGATACAGCGTGTGGATGTCCGTGGCCATGATCAGATCCTCCGGCCGGATATTTTCCTGATAAAATGTCTGGTATGCCTCCAGTCCCCCGTCATATTCCAGTTCCAGTTCGGAACGATATTGCAGACCAAAGCACAGCAGGAAAACCAAAAGCACCGCCGCCTTGATTTTGCCGGAGGAAATCTGCTTCATACCCACTGCGTACCACAGGGCCAGAATGCCGAAGCCGGGAAAAACATAACGTCCCAGAAAGCAGGGTGTCACATAGTAGGAAAGCAGGCAGCCCGCCAATGTGGTAATCCCCAGGATGCCCATGCCCCAGGCCGGGATATAACCTCCGCTCCTGCGCATCCCATCCACCGCATAGTAGCCCAGAAACAGGGTGAGCGCCATACCCAGATAAATCACCGGTGTGATGGGGCTGTCCATGGCGGAAAACCATTCCTTGCAATAATCCATCAGGGTGTACAGGCCCGGTACAAACGCCTCCTGGTTCGCCCCCGCGGAGGCAATGCGGGACTGCATCTGTCTGCAGATAACCAACAGCCAGGCCCCATAGCCAGCCGCCACCGCCAGCCCGCTTCCCAGATACCATTTTATACAGACATATTTTTTCTTCCAAAGCAGTGCCCCCAGCAGGAGCAGGTACAGCAGAAAGGTCTGAACCATGGTAAAGGTATGACTGTAGACACTGCCCAGGGCGCACAGACTAAACAGAACCCACTTTTTTCCGGAAGGTTCCCTGGCAAGGCCGCAGGCCAGCAGCCCGGCGGCGGTGAAAAAGAACAGCCCCATGGCATACATCCGGGCATTGCCGGCCTGTATGCACATACTGGGCATCAACAGGGAAAACAACATAAAGTATACCGCCGTCTGCTCGTCATACAGCTTTTTCACTCCATATTTTCCCAGAAACAGATAGGCTGTCATAAAAAGCAGGGAAAACAGCTTGATGGAAAAAAAACAGGTTCCCCCGCCGCAAAGGGTATAGAAGCCTTTCAGCAAAATGTAATAAAATGGAGCATGGACATCCTGGGACGTGATCTCCACCAGTTCCCCCAAAGGACGGGAGATCAGCGCCGCCGTGTACCCTTCATCGTACCATAGATTGTCGGTGACACAGAGCGGCCCCCAGAGCAGCAGCCCCGCAAAAGGAAGTATTTTCCATAAAATATGCATTATATTTTCTGATTTCACAAACTTCATTTTTCTTCTTCGCCTTCTTTGCTTATATTAATTCCGTCACTTTCTCTCATCCAGATACATCTGCACCCTTTTCTGAATGGTTCTGGCCGTATCCTCCACCCCCCGGTGTCCCGCGAAACAGGCGGCCGCCTCCTCCCGTACCATATCCCGTACCAGGTCCAGTTCTGTCTCATAGGGGCTGCTGCCTTCCGCCACCTGCAGAAATTCCGTCAGGTAGGAACTGCCATCGGGCTTTCCTTCCAGCACGGTGACGGATCTGTCTCCATGCCGGAACACGGGCACCGGAGCAGGGAAATTATATAGTTCCACCTGTTCTTTGACACAGTCCCGAAGCACATCCTCCCTCACCCAGCCGGTACTGTATAGCCGCTGGGATTTGTAGCCCACCAGGCTGTGCAGAAAATCCTCCGCAATTTCCCGATGCTCCCCGAAAGCATTCACTGCCACACAGCCGTCATAGGCCATGGCAAGATGCCCGGACTTCCCCTCCGTGGGATACCCTACCTCATGAATCCCTTCTTCCAGCAGAGCTAATTTCCGACTGACCCCCATAAGGTTTCCCTCTGCTTTAAGAGCCAGGATTTTTCCTTCCAGAAACCGCTTTACTATTTCATCCTCTGTAAGGTCGGCGCTGCCCTGTGCAGTCTGCTGGCATCTCCTGCAAAGTTCCAATACCCGGCAAAACGCTTCCGTATCAAAATAACACTTTCCCGCCTGCAGATCCACCAGAGAGGAACGCCCCAGATTGGCCAGCACCAGATCATTAAGCATGGCAGAAGCTCCCTTGCTGCCATAGGAGGAATCGGAATACCATTCCACCGGATTTCCCTCCCTCTCCCGCTGTTCCAAAATCCCCAGCACGTCCTGAAGAGACCAGGTATCCCCCTGCCACACCTGATCGGAGACCAGCATTGTAGAAAAAGTGGCATCACAGGCAATGCCGTACAGGCTGTCTTCTATCTGTCCCTTTTCCAACACGGCAGGAAAAATCTTCTCCTTATCAGCGGCGGTCAATACAGTCGACAATTCCGCCAGCGCGCCTTCCCTCTGAAAGGCCAAAAGTTGTTGCCGGTTCACCAACAGCAGATCCGGCCCTTCCCCCTGGGAAATCTGAGCCAGGACGCGGCTCTGCTGTGATTCGGTATTCTCCTGACGCTCCGCCATCTCAATGACCACGCCCGGATGCCGCCTCATATACTCGGACACGCAGGTTTCTATATAGTCGTTTGCCCAGGTAAGCAGCTCCAGCCGGATCACCACCGTCTCTACCACGCGATCCGTAAATCCGTAGATGAAAGTCCCGTCCTCCTGCCGGAACACGGCGTATACCTCTCCCTCCGCTCCCTCCAGCATACCGTCGCAGTTCATAAAGTTCAAATTTTTTCCGTCATATAAAAGTTCACAGACGCCCTGCAGCCCATCCCAGCGCAGCAACTTTCCGTTTTGTCCATACACAATGTCTCCGTTTGAACAAATCAGACAGTTTTGCAGAAATTCATACTCTCCCTGATAAAGGATCTTGTCCTCCTGTCCGTCATAACCCAAAACAGCCAGGCTCTGCTCCTGAGAATCTCCACAGGCATACAGAGGTCTGCCATCCTGCATTTTTCCCACATATTTCAGAGGGATCCCCGTGCCTCCCGGGGCCTCCAGCACCGTCAGCAGGCGGCCGTCCCGGTCAATCACGCCCACCCGCCCCATGGTACTATCGCCTATATAACATCGGCCTGCGCCATCACATCGGCCTCCCGAAAGCTGCATATTATCCTCGGACAAAAGTTCAGCCTCCCGCAGGGCCGGAAGCAAATCCAGCACCTCCTCCACCTGTCCTTCCCTGTCTGTCAGGGCTCTGTAATAGTGTATGATCTGTCCCTGGGCATCCCATTGCTGCAGGAACAAAGATACCCTTCCCTCCCACAGGTCCATTCCGTTGATCCATGCCCGGTTATCTCCAAAGGCTTCCAACAGGGACTGCACCTCTTTGTCTGCTCCCACCGTCGCCTGCAATTGCCATTTTTTCAGAACAGATTCCGTACCATGCACATCTGTAGACGCCCAATACAAAGTATGCCCAAATTGTTCTCCCTGCTCCGTGACCAGATCCTCCAGCACATAGTAGCAGGAACCATCCACTGCGCTGAAAGAATAATAGAAATCCGCATTTGCAGTATCCGGCAGAGAGACCTCCAGGCAGTCCGCCACATTCCAGGATGCCACTTCTCTCTGGGTTTCGGACGCTTCCACGGATCGGGATTTTGGCTCTCCCTTTCCACAGCCGCAAAGGACCGCCAACAATAAAAGCGCAGTTCCCTGCGCCGCCCTGCATATGATTCCTTTACCGATTATGCAATTTGGTTTCATGGATCGTCCCCCCTTAGTGGTTCGCTATGACACCTTTCGTTCTCTACTTAATTATAACGAAAAACCATGGAATCTGACAAGAACAGGAAGTTTAAGACTTGTTTAAGATATGTTTAAAATTTGCTTAAGAAAAGCTAAAAACAGGCGGAAGTCCCATCCGGACAGACTTCCGCCCTGCTTCTTATTTATTTGCCATCAGTGTAACCATAGCCCTGTTCAGGCCGTCCACCGTGAGTTTGTACATGGGAAAAAGCTGCTTCACCGCAGTCTCCGCCTCCCTCCAGGGAGCATGTCCCGGGGCCATTTTGGGATTGAGCCAGACCACTTTCTTGTACTTGCGCTTCACCAGCTGCAGCCACTCATAGCCTGACAACCCTTCATTGGGACCGCGGTAGTTGCCGCTGGTGGAATAAAGTTCCTCCGGCGCCATGGCGGCGTCCCCCACGATAATCACTTTATAATCGCTGCCCACGTTGCGGAACATCCACTCCGTGTCCACCCAGTCCCCGTTCTCACACTCCGGGGTCTTGTACAGCTTGCTGTATATACAGTTGTGGAAGTAATAAGTCTTTACATCCTTATAATGATTTGACTTGTGTACCGCCTGGAACAGATCGTTGAGCAGACTGCTGAAAGGGATCATGGTACCCCCGGAGTCCATGAGAAGCAGCAGTTTTACCGCATTTTTCCGGGGCTTTTTCATGACGATCTGCAGACAGCCGCCATTGTTGCAGGTCTTGTCCACCGTGCCGTCTATATCCAGTTCCGTCTCGGGAATGTCCAGTCTGCTGGAAAACTGCCGCAGCCTGCGAAACGCAAGCTGAAACTGCCGATTATCCAGTACTCTGTCATCCCGGAAATCCCGGTACTTGCGGGCGCCCACCACGGCAAAGGCGGACTGGTATCCGGTCTTACCTCCAACCCGTACGCCCCCCACATTGCCGCCCATATTGCCAAAAGAGGTCTTGCCCATGGTACCGATCCAGAAACTTCCCCCGTTGTGTTCCTCGTTCTGGTCTTTCAGCCTTTGCTTGAAAGTCTCCTCCACCTGTTCCTTGTCCACATGGATGTCCTCCATCTGGTTTAAGTGGCTGCGGGCCTCCTCATGGGCCAGTTCCATCATATCGGATTTATCCAGCCAGCGAAGCATCTGAGCCCCCACTTCCGTTTCCTTCTGAGCCGCCTTAAAACACTCCTCAAATGCCATGTCAAATTTATCGAAATCCGTCTCGCTCTTCACCAGAATCATCCGGGCCACATGATAAAACTGCGTCAGGGAACTGCCGCAAAGCCCCTGATCCAGCGCTTTCTGCAGGGTAAGCCACTCTCCCAGTGTCACCCGAAGCCCTTTTGCCCGAAGACTATCAAAAAAATTTATGAACATCCGGTATCCTCCCGCTATAATCTATTTGCCTTACCAATTCTCTCATACTCTTTTATGCCATATGTCATATTCTAGCATATCCTTGCCGGCAATTCCAGAGATAGAGGAAACTTTTGATAGAGGAAACTTTTATTTGCTTCTCTTTCTCCTCATCCCCTGCTCTTTCCCAGACGCATCCGGACCAAAATGCTTTTATCATGGAACACCGGGTTATCACAGCCCACACCAATGAAATCCTCACCGAACATGTCAAACAGATTACTTACCAGAGTAAATTCCGGCAGCCTGCCCAGCAGCCTTTCTCCGTCACAGAGATACCCAAGCTGTACCGGCATGACCCACTCTCCTTTTTCATTGAATCCGCCTCCGCCATATCGAATCGGAACAACGGACAAGCTGCCATTCAGTAATTCCCTAACGGTCTTGTCACTGCATTTGATGCGCAGATTTACATTGCCGTTATACGGAAGGTCAGCGCAGGCACTGCAAGCGCTGCCGGTGTGCTCCACTCCATATTTCCGGGCAATTCTCTTATCCGCATACCCCCGCAGCACCACACCGTTCTCAATATAAAGCAGTCTGTCCCCCTTCTGAACGACACCTTCGCCGTCAAAAAACGGGGTATTCCAGCACTCTGCGTCAGATACGTCATGAGCCAGACTGAAATGCTCCGCAAACAACTTTTCCCCCAGCCTGCCGGACAGCAGAGAAGTACCCAGACAAATGCTCTCCGCATTCAGGCTTCCCGCAAGAAGGCTCAGCAAATCATAATACCGCATCTGGACAAGAATTTCCTTGGGAAAATCCCGGGACAGCCCAAAGGCAGTCAGATAATTATCTGCCATGGCACGGAACTTTTGCATATCAAAGTCCCGCTGCCCTATGGAAAACCAGCCATCATGCAGTTCCCGGCTCTCCTTATGCTTAAAGGAAAGGCGGAACTCCGTTGTGCAGTCCCGACTGCTGTAATCCAATCCCCTGTCATTCTCCTGTCCGAAGTACAGAATTGACTGCGCAAAGCCGCCGTTCAAAGTAAACTCCGGAAATTCGGAATGCACATATTCCAGCGCTTCTTCGGTATATTCCATCAACTGACGATTCGTGAGTACTCTCTCAGTCATATCGCGGCTGCGCACGCCGGTCTCCAACGTGAAAGGATAGGGCCTATTCAGTGCCAGATTCTGCCGGGCTCTGGCATATCCCTCCTCATCACTTATCTCACCCTGCTGGAAATGTATGCCCAGAATCCCTTCTTCCTGTACTCTGAAAGTATTTATCAGCGTGTTTCCTCTTCTAAAAGAATCAATCCTGTTCTCCTCTATTGACACGGCGGACACATTGATCCTCATGGTACATTTTTCCCTCATCCCCAGGCTCTCCCATTTTTGCTCTGCTCAGGATACCGCATATTCGAAGAATCAGTTGACTGTAAGCCGCCTGACTCTGATGGTGGGACCACCTGCGGACACCTGCACAGTCTGACCGCCTTTGCTGCAGCTGAAATTATCAAATATTTCCAGATCATCTCCCACAGCGTCAATATCAAATAAAGTCTGGAACACGTTCCCTGTAATCACATTGACTCTGATCGGCTGGCAGATCCGGCCATCCCGGATCCGGTAACACAGGTCAGGCTGCATGGTAAATGTGGAAGAACCCATGCCATAATTGATACTGTAAATATAGAGGCCGTCCTGCACGCTCCGTAAAATCTCTTGGGGCGCATCTCCCCCTGCCGCCATATAAGTATTGGTCATCCGCACCATGGGGACGCCCTCTCCGTCAGCCCGGGAATTCCCGGTAACTTCCTCCCCCAGAGACCAGGCAGACTTGCTGTCATGCAGTCTGCCTGTCAACACCCCCTCCCGGATCAGCCAGGTTTCCCGGGCCTGGTTACCTTCGTCATCATAGGGCGTATAACCGTTATGCCGCAGGCTTCCGTCGTCACAGATGGAGACTTTCTCATTTCCCACTTTTTTGCCCAATACCCATTCTTCCCGCAAGGCTCTGTCATTCAGCATATAATCGGATTCGCTCTTGTGCCCAAAACTCTCATGAGTGAACAGTGCCGTAGCAGCGGGAGCCAACACACAGACATAATCACCAGGCTCTATGTCTTCCGCATTTCTGGCATAGTCCAGATACCGCCCCAAAGCCTCCGTAATCTCCTGCTCCCGCCCCCGCAGTCTGTCGAAAGTTGCCTCCTGAATATTTTTACCTCCCCAGGTAGTGACGCCCTCCACCTCAAAGGCGCTTCCCACCCACACACTGCAGCGCTGCATATCCTGCACGATTTCCGCGCCTTTGCTGGAATAATATTCCTTAATCCTATGTGTACTGTAATAATTGCCTCCATAGGATCTCAGTTCTTCTATGGACTGATCCACGCAGGAGGAAATATAACGGGCCACCAGTTCTTCTCTCTGCCCGGGCGTGACTTTCCGCAGATCCGTCTCTCCTTCGCAGTTCAATATTCGGGCCCTGTGACTGCCGAAGTTTATAATCGCCGGATGCAGATAAATTTTTTCATTTCTTTGGGCGAGATCAGCCAGATTGTCAATCTCCTCCTGGATTCGATTCCGTTCATTGATGCTGCAGGTATACCACATATTACCGTCAAACACCCGGATCAGGATGCTGACAGTCTGAGAATGATTGTTGCATTCCACCTCGCCGTTGACCGTACAATAATTTACATAGTCGTTGGTTTCTATCCGTACATCCGTAAACAGATTCTTTGGAAAATGAAACATTTCCGTTCCCCCTATCCCTTATTCACAATTCCTTGCTGCAATATTGCATATCCCTATTCTAACATATTTCAATCGGAATTTCCACGGACAACAAAACAGCCATCAGGCAGCCGCAGCCCCGAAGGGAGCGGCTGCCTGATGGCATTTTCAGCAGTGCTTTTCCACGATAGAGGCCATTTGGGCCCATTTTTTCTCCATGTCCGCAACCAGCTTAAACTGCGTTCTGGCCCGGTCCAAATTATGATTCTCCCGATGCACCTTAAAGTACACATCTCCCTCTAGAAAATCCGCCAGGAAACGGAGACCGCACTCATAGGTCATAAGTTTTGCGCCCATGGGAAGCATCTCCACTTCCCGTTGGGTGAGTTTCCCGCCGCAGCCCTTTAGAAAGCCTTCTGTAAAGGCGTCAAACAAATCCAGATCCAGCTCCACCCGGCTTAAATCTCTCTCGTCCTCAGCCCCTGTATTGGCCCCGAAGCGGATGGAATCGCCGAAGTCATAAAGGGAGAGACCGGGCATCACCGTATCCAGGTCAATAATGCACAAGGCCCTTCCGGTGGTCTGATCAAACAGGATATTGTTGAGCTTGGTGTCGTTGTGGGTCACCCGCAGCGGCAGTTCTCCCCGGTCCAGCAAATCTGTCAAAGTCGCTGCTTCCGCCTCCCTGGCCAGAGCAAATTGGATCTCAGGACCGGCCAGAGCCGCCCTTCCCACCCGGTCTTCTTCCACCGCTTTCCGGAAATCCCGAAAGCGCGAGGGCGTGTTGTGGAAATTGGGAATGGTCTCGTGAAGCTGCTTTGCGGGAAACTCAGCCAGCATTTTCTGGAAGTTGCCAAAAGCGGCCCCGCCATCCCGGAAATCCCGGGCGCTCTCCACCTTTTCCAGACATCTTGTCCCCTCCACAAACAGGAACACTCTCCAGAAATTATGACCGGCGTCCTCATAGTAGCTGGCGCCTCCCACTGTTCTCACCACGTTCAGCGTTTCCCTGGCCGGGTCACCTCCCTGAGCCTGAAGCATCTTTCGCAGATAGTCGGTAACACCCACCACATTTTCCATTAGCAACGGCGGATTTTTAAAGATATTGTGATTCATCCGCTGTAAAATATATCTCTTTTCTTCGCCGTTTTTAGTCCGAAAAACAGCCAGGTAAGTATCATTGATATGTCCGTTTCCATAGGGCCGTATCTCTTTCAGGCAGCCTTCCACGGCAAACTGCCGCAGCGCTTCCTCTGCCCCGGGATAATTCAGGTTTTCTTCCGTCATAGTTTTTCCTCGCAATCTACCCATACCATTTCCATGGGAGCCATGTCCAGATGCCGCAGGATTTTGCCGTTCACATACAGGTCGGTCTGCCTGGGCTCTCTGGCATTGTTGATCACCGCGATCTTCCCGGTCTTTTCAAAATAGGCCGCCTCCGTGTCCATATGGGTGACATAAAGTTTCCGCATCTCCTCTTCCCGATGGGCCGCAAAATACAGGGCCCGCAGCAAAATGCGGCAATTCTGGGGAGAATAGGGCAAGCCAGTGAAATAGACGCTCCGTCCCCTGCCATACTCGTTTACAATCAGGCGGCAGTATTTTCCATCCATATCCAGCACCTGGCAGTTCTCTCCCTGAGCGTAGACCCGGCTTTTACCTTCACCGAAGTCAATCTCGCCCGGCGTATCCTCAAGGATGAAATGGCTGCGGTTCTCCTGGTTATATTTGTCCGTACTCATGGAAAAGCCCAGTTCCCTGTCCGCTCCCAGCACATCGCTCAACTGGAAGTACCGGCCCTGATACTGGCAGGCGCTGGGCTCACCCACGCCGATAAAGCCGCCGCCCTGGTCCACAAATTTACGGATGGCGCACACCACTTTCTCGTCCTTCCAGTTTTCCGCTCCGCTCCAGGAAGTGTAGGCGTCTCCGGCATTGATAAGTACCCTGATATCTGGGGCTATACCCTGCCTGATCTGATCGAAAGTCAAAAACTCCACATCCACCGGCATTCCGCTCAGGCATTCGATCACTCCCACATAGGAATAAATTTCCCTGTACCACAGGGCATGGTGTACCTGGTTGGACATCCATCTCCTGATATTGCCCCAGCAGTTCAGAATACCCACCTTGAAAGGAGCCGTATAGGCCCTGGTTCCCTGCATATTCTCATGGATCTGCCGGAATTCCTCCACCACCCGGCCGATCTGGTCGATAAAGCCCGGCCACTCCGATGCCAGCTTCAGATAACCGCCGTATCCGATCCGATCCAGCGGGGAGCGCAGAATAGCCCTTCTGGCCTTGAGCCAGTTGTCCTGGGCCTCCCCGATGGGATCTCCCCCTTCCGTAAACACATCCGGGAAGAAATAGGGCAGCAGACGGCCTTCTCTGTATTGGACTCCCTTTATATCCGAAATCATCCGCAGAGTCACCCCGTCTCCCACGGAACCCACCACGGCATCCAGGCCGATGCTGTCAAAATATTTTCCATAGGGCTCCGTGCCGATCCAGTGATCCCCCAGGAACATCATGGCTTCCTTGCCGTAACCATGCACAATGTCCACCAGTTCTTTGGCCAGCTTACACACTTCGATCTGCTGGAACTCCATGAAATCCCGGAACTCTTTGGAGGGCACCCGGAAAATGGAATTATGATAGCCCTGATCCACGATATACTCGGGACGGAAAGGATACCCCGCCCATTTTTCAAACTGCTCCAGAATATAGGGACTGACGCTGGCGCTGTAGCCAAACCACTCCACAAATTTTTCCCGCTTCTGGTCGTCAAAGGTCAGGGTGAACTGGTGAAAAAAGGTGGTAAAACGCACCACATCCACATGGGGATTCTCCTGGCACCATTTCCGCAATTTCTCTTTGACATAAGCCTGGGTCTTGGGCTGGCGCACATCAAAGGTAAGCTGATGGGGCGCGTCCTTCCAGTCGTTGGTGATAAAATTGTACATATGTACCGGATCCCAGATCAGAAAAGCCAGGAAACTCACCGTATACTGGTGATAGGGAACAGTCCGGATCACCACTTCCCCGGATTCCTCCTCATATTCCCACTGATCCACAGACACCACTTCTCCCGTGGTTCTGTCCACCACCTCCCACCAACGCTTGGGGGAGTCAATGGTATTCACCTTCAGCTGCTGGGTGTGGAAACCCTTCATAAGTTCTATTCGAAGCTCGCTGCCCCTGGCCGTCACCCGGTCGCTGATCAGGTACTCCTGTTGGATTTCCTCCGGATTTTTCATAGCCCAGTCATTGTCTTTTCTGGTAGTATAGTAAGTGGCGTAAATCTTTGCGTCCTGGCTTAAAAGTTCCTCCGGCATGGTTGTGCCGTCGCAGTCCCGCAAAGCGTCCGCCCCCAGCAGATTCTTTAAACGTATGGTCTCTTCCACCATATCCACATCGGTGGGCAAGGTCAGTCTGCCCTTATTCTCCATATTCATTCCCACTCCCATCCGCCTGCTCCCCGCAGGCAATCAACCAGTTATAATAAAGTGTCATTGAAACTTCCGATTATATAAGTATAGGAGAAGCAATATCCCTGCCAGACCCACCAGCATGATGGACAGCCCGGCCGGTCCGATCATGCGCTGCCCGATCATCACCAGGGCCACACTGACTATAAAAACCGCTGCGGAAAGCAATCTGGTTATCCATTTCATATGAATTCCTCCTTTACCCCTTTAATCCGCCAAGGCTCATACCCTGGGTCAGCTTTTTCTGTACCATAATGTACAGGATCAGCGTGGGCAGCATTACAATGACCAGTCCTGCGTACAGCTGCCCGTAGTTGGCCGCCGCCTTCTGAGCCTGCATCAGCTGCATGAGGCCCACAGGAAGCGTTTTTGCATCCGAGGTGAGCAGGGTCATGGAGATGATGTATTCATTCCAGAAGGACAGGAAATTAAACAAAATCACGGTGATAATACTGGGCAGCGCCATGGGCATCATGATCCGGATCATGGTCCGGAAATAGCCGCTGCCGTCCACATAGGCCGCCTCCTCGTAATCCTTTGGAATGGTGACAAAGAAGCCGGACAGCAGGTATATGGTAAAGGGAAGCGCCGTGGACGCATACACCAGGGCCACCACAAAGAGATTGTTCAGGAAAAAGCCGGAACCTCCCAAGTTTCTCAGCAGTTTGTCCGCATCCACGAACATCAGGAAAATGGGCACCACAATATAGTTCACATTGATGAACAGGCCTCCCATGAACATCACATTGATCAGCTTACTGCCCCGGAAGCGGTATCTCGCCAGCACATAGGCCGCCGGCAGCGCCACCACCAGCAATATGGCCAGCGCCAACGCGGTCACCAGCACCGAATTCAGAAAGTACTCTCCCATCTTGGCCTTCTGGAAAGCGTCGATAAAATTCTGAAAATAAAAGCCCTTGGGCATGGTCCAGGGATTCCCATAGAACTCGGAGTTTTCCTTGACGGACGCCAGGAATACCCAGGCCACGGGCACCACAATGCTGACGGCCAGCGTCAGCAAAGCCACATAAATGAACAGCCTGTATAAGGTGTTGAAGCTCATTTCTTTTTTCTTTTTCATTATACTCCCCCCTTAAAACTCCAAAGGCTCCCTCTTGGTGACAAAGTTAATCAGTGCCGACAGGCCGAAGGAGAACAGGAATACCACCACTCCCACTGCCATGCCATACCCATAAGAAGAATTGGTATACGCCTGTTTATACATATAACTCAGGAAAACTTCCGTAGCCCCGTCCGGACCGCCGCCGGTCAGCGCCTTGACGAACAGAAAACTCAAGTTGATGGAACTGATCACGAAAAAGGTCAGGGTCGTCCTGACATTGGTCCAGATCAGCGGCAGGGTGATGGAAAAGAACTGCTGGACCCTCCCCGCCCCCTCCAGGTTCGCCGACTCATAGAGGCTCTCTGGCACGCTGGCCATGCTGGCCATATACATGACCATGTAGTAGCCGATGGCCTGCCAGATCATGGCAATGGCCAGACTGTAGATCACCAGCTTCTGTTCCCCCAGCCAGAGGATGGGAGGCTTGCCGTTCCCCCGGAAGATACCGATTATGCTGTTCAGCAGCCCGTTGTTTGGATCATAGATGGCCGAGAAAATGGCCGAAATCACCACCACGGACAGGATGTTGGGAATGTAAAACACAATCCGATAAAAATTTTGGCCCTTGATCTTCTCTCTGGAAAGAATGGCCGCGAACACCAGCGCGAACGCCATGGTAACGATGGTGACGCAAATAATCAGGAGGATGGTATTCTGGAAGGAGCGGAAAAAGTTCATATCCTCCATGAGTATCTTGAAATTGTTAAGTCCCACAAAGGTCTTATTGTTGGAATAGCCTCCCCACTTATACAGCGACATCTTAAACACATTGATGGTGGGGATCAGCATGAAAATGATAAACAGTATGACCGCCGGTGTCACGCAAACCCCGATAAAAACGCTTCTCGCTCTGCCCCTTTTCATTTATACCTCCTTAATAAAAGTGCTCCAAAGGCAGAAGCCTCCGGAGCACCCTTCTGGCACTTATTCCATTGCCGCTCTCAGTTTGTCGCTTACTTCTTCAACGGCTGCCTGCCACTGAGCTACAGTCTTATCTCCGCTCACGATGCTGTTGACGGTCCCACACAGGGTGTCCAGCATATTGACGCCCTCCACCGGGGCTGTGGCGGCAAAACCGCCCATAACTGCGGTGGCACCATTGTCGTAGATGCTGTAGAACATCTTGTTATCGCCTTCCAGATAATCGCTCACGCCTTTAACGGGCTGGATTGCGGTGGCTTTGGCAAAAATCTTGGCCGCCTCATCAGAGTACATATAAGCCACGAACTCCTTGGCCAGATCCTGATTCTTGGCCGCAGAGGGAATCCACATCTGCTCAAACCAGCAGAAAGAGCAGCCGGCTCCGCCTTCGTTTACTGCAGGGATGGCCATAAAGCCCCACTCAAATCCTTCCGCCCTGGGCGCTTCTGCCATCTCTCCGGGCAGCCAGGTACCGTTGGGACAGAAGATTGCCTTATTGTCCAGAATCAGCTGCTGATTCTTGGTAAAGTTGTCGTTGTTGGCATTGGCCACGGTGGTGCTCTCCGTATATCTGCCCAACTGCTCGATCAGATTGAATACTTTGGAAGCGTTCTCACTCTCCCAGATGCCGTCCTCATAGGTCATGCAGCTGTTGAAGAACTCGGGACCGCCTGCGGAGGACAGGGTGGCGTATGTAAATGCGTCAAAATATCCCGTGGTGGGGTAGGTGAACAATGCGATACCCTCAGCCGCCGCCTTGTCGCCCAGCGCCCACATCTGTTCCCAGGTGGTGGGTACTTCCCAGCCTTTCTCCTTGAACAGGCCCGCGTTGTAGAACAGGCCGCAGGGGCTGTAGAACATGGGTGCGTAGTAAGTTACGCCATCCCCGTAGGGATTGGTGGCCAAAGTGTCCAAAAATCCGGGAATGATCTTATCCTTTACCTTCACATTTTCACCGGGCACATTCATCTCAAGTACATCTGTCAGGGGAAGCAGTGCGTTCTCCTTGGTCAGAGTCTCGGTCAGGGCCGCCTCGCGCCCCGTGGCAAGATGCACCACATCGGGATAGTCGCCTGCCTTCATGCTGGGGCTGATCACATCCTCCAGCTTCTTGTCAACAGTGAGTTCCACGGTCACGCCGGGATGAGAAGCCTCAAACGCAGCCACCACCTCCGACCACATTTCCGCGCCGTATCCGCCCTCGAAAGCTGCCACCTTCAGTACCTGTTCTCCTCCTCCTGAAGCGGGCTTGTCGCCATTATTGCCGCACCCTGCCAGCAGGGAAGCTGCCATGGCTGTCACCAGTAAAGCCGAAATTACCTTTTTCTTTTTCATAATAACTCCCTCCATTTTTAAAGTTCCATCCGGCACAATTACCGTATGTATGGGTTGGACTCTGGAGCTGCCGTCCATCTGTATTTACAGTATAAGAAAATACTAACTGATATTCAACCTGTTTATTGCTTGGTATTTTATATATCTTGCTTTTGTGCAAGTTTTTGCGATATATTTAAAAAACTTTTTTGATATTGTAAAAATCAGACAGATATACAATTTATATTTTTGATTATATGTACATTTTATACCAAAAAGCAATTTTCGGATTTTTTTCTTTTTCGCCGATATTGTTTTTAGGTTTTTTGATCTCTTCTATGGTAATAGACAAAATATATAAAATCTGCTATACTGGGTCTGAAACAGACACCGCCTCGGAGGACCAGACTATGGGAAATACAAGACATCGCATGGAGCACGACAAACCTTCCTTCTCTTACAGTTCCAAGCTCCTGTACGTCACAACATCCAAATATGAAGGAGACTGGCAGAGCATTCTGCACTCTCACCCGTTCAGCGAACTGTTCTATGTGGTGGACGGCCACGGGACTTTTATCGCGGAGGGTTCCGAATTCCCTGTATCCAAAAACGACATGGTCATTATCAACCCCCATGTGCAGCACACCGAAAAATCCCTGCACACCAAACCTCTGGACTATATCGCCCTGGGAATCGAAGGTCTTACCTTCTCCTTCGAGGATATCGCCACCGCCCAGGACGGCCTCTCCATGCAGACCGCTTCCGGGGCGGTCTACAAATACAACATGCAAAGCGCCAATGTATATGCCTATCTGAATATCATGCTGGAAGAAATCTCCTCCAAGAAGGACAATTATGAGACTGTGTGCCAGAACCTGTTGGAGATCCTGCTGATCTGCATGCTGCGCAATGACCATCTGTCCATCGTGCCCAGGGATCAAAAACTCCTGAACCGGGAATGCGCCCAGATCAAAAATTATCTGGACGCAAACTATGCGGAGGATATCTCCCTGGATACCCTGGCCGCCCTCACTCATATGAACAAATATTACCTGGCCCACGCCTTTGCCAAATACACGGGTTTGTCCCCCATCAACTACCTTCTGCAGAAAAGAATCCAGGAGGCAAAATCCCTGCTGGAGTCCACTACCTGTTCCATCGCTGAGATTTCCAACATACTGGGCTTCTCTTCCCAGTCCTACTTCTCCCAGGCTTTCAAAAAAGCCACGGGAAAGACGCCGGTGCAGTACCGCAGTGAATACGCGAACCGGCAGAAACGCTAGAACTACATACAGAGATACAAAAAAAGGGAGTTGCCGTCCTCCGGAGAAAAATTCTCCCTCCTGCGGCAACTCCCTCCATATGATTCAAAATTCTACTTCTTCAAAGCTGCGTTTAGTTGTTGATCAGCTTATCCTCTTCGTTGTTCCAGCTGTACAGTTTGCGGATCTCCTCACCAACCTTCTCGGCGGGATGCTCGCCTGCCAGCTTTCTCATGGCTTTGAAATGTACCTGTCTGCCCGCGGAGGACATATCCAGCAGGAACTCCTTGGCAAAAGTACCGTCCTGAATGTCGCTCAGAACCTTCTTCATAGCCTTCTTGGTCTCCTCGGTCACGATCTTGGGTCCGGTGACATAATCGCCGTACTCTGCGGTATTGGAGATGGAGTACCTCATGCCCGCGAAGCCGCTCTGATAAATCAGGTCAACGATCAGCTTCATCTCATGGATACACTCGAAATAAGCGTTTCTCTCGTCATAACCGGCTTCCACCAAAGTCTCAAAACCGGCCTGCATCAGCGCGCACACGCCCCCGCACAGCACGGCCTGCTCACCGAACAGATCCGTCTCGGTCTCAGTGCGGAAGGTGGTCTCCAGCACACCTGCCCTGGCGCCGCCGATCCCCAGCGCATAGGCCAGTGCCAGATCCTGTGCCTTGCCGGTGGCATCCTGCTCTACGGCGATAAGGCAGGGAACGCCCTTGCCTTCCTGATATTCGCTTCTCACCGTGTGGCCGGGGCCCTTGGGGGCGATCATGGTCACATCCACATCCGCAGGGGGCACGATGCAGCCAAAGTGGATATTGAAGCCATGGGCGAACATCAGCATATTGCCCGCCTCCAGATTGGGCTCGATGTCTTTCTTGTACAGATCTGCCTGCTTCTCGTCATTGATCAGGATCATGATAATATCCGCTCTCTTGGCAGCCTCTGCGGCAGTGTACACCTCAAAGCCCTGTTTCACGGCTTTGTCCCAGGATTTGGAACCCTCATACAAACCAATGATCACGTTGCAGCCGGACTCCTTCAGGTTCAGCGCATGGGCATGTCCCTGGCTGCCGTAGCCGATAATCGCGATTGTCTTACCCTCTAACAGAGACAGGTTACAATCTTCCTGATAAAAAATCTTTGCCATCTTCTTTTCCTCCATTATGTTAAATAATTTATAACTGATAGGTTGTTGTCCCTAGAGCTAACTTGTCCCGGTCTATTGGCTCTCCAGATGAATTACATTATCCATCCCCCTGCCCAGACCCGCGATGCCCGTTCTGGCCGATTCCAGAATCTCATAGCCGTCCAGCAGGTTCATAAACGCGTCAATCTTGGCCTGGTTGCCGGTGATCTCGATGATCAGGCTGTCCTTGGACACATCGATGATTTTGGCCCGGAAAATATCCGCCACGGCTATAATGCCCTGACGCTGCTGGGGATCCGCTTTCACCTTGATCAGAGCCAACTCCCGGTAGACGCTCTCCTCCGGCTTCAGTTCCCGGATGCTGCGCACATCCACCAGCTTGCCCACCTGCTTTTCGATCTGCTCCAGAATCTCATCATCGCCGTATGCCACAATGGTGATTCGTGTGAAACGGGGATCTGCCGTCACGCCCGCCGTAATGCTCTCAATATTATATCCCCTGCGGGAAAACAGGCCGGATATGCGGCTCAGCACGCCGGATGTATTATCTGTCAATAATTGGAATACTCTTTTCTGCATGGTATACTCCTGTTCCGTCAAACTGAAACTTGCCTTATATTCGTTCTACATTTTAGCAAGATAAAGCGTGAATGTCAACCCTAATCATCGTTCTCGCTGCATTTTGCCAGAGCCAGAGTCCCGGTGCGGGCCACCTCCGCAATGCTGATGGACTGCAGCATGGTCAGCAGCAGCTTGGTCCGGTCCGGGGTATCACAGATCTGGATCATCATAAAATGTTTGGACATGTCCACGATCTCAGCCCGCAAAATCTCGCAGATCTCCGTTATCTCCCGGCGGTTTCCCTTGTTGTGACGCACTTTCACCAGCATCAGTTCCCGGCTGACGCTCTGGCTCTCGTCAAATGTCTTGACCTTGATCACATCCAGTTTTTTGTTGAGCTGTTTCTCGATCTGCTCTATGGTGCGCGCATCCCCGCTGCTGACAATGGTCATGCAGGAAATCTCCGGATCGTCGGTCTCTCCCACCGTCAGGGAGTCAATATTGAAACATCTTCTGGCAAAGAGCCCGGCCACCTTGCCCAGCACGCCGGAACGGTTCTCCACCAGAACGGAATAGATTCTTTTTCTCATAGCATCCGCCCCCTTTATTTTACCAGATCCATGGGATCAATCAGGCATTCCAGCAGCACGGAGGCATCCTCTTTCAAAAACGCGTCCAGTACTTCCTCCGCCCGGTCCATATTCTCCAGCAGTTGGTACTGCATATCATAGGCCGCCGCGATCTTGTCCAGCATGGGGCTGCCGGAGAGATCCACCACCGAATAGTTGTCCTTGTAGGCATAGTGCTGGTATTCCCGGACCATCCCCAGATAGCCGTTCTTCAACACAATGATTTTCACCGGAATCCGGTATTGGCGCATGGTGGCCAGTTCCATCATGGACATCTGGAAAGAACCGTCGCCGCATACGGCGATAACCTGCCTGCCTCTGTCTGCCAGCTTGGCTCCCATGGCCGCAGGAATCGAATATCCCATGGTGCCCATGCCCCCGGAGGTGAGGAAGCAGCCCTCCTTTACAATATGGTAGCCGCAGGACCAGATCTGGTTCTGCCCCACATCCGCCACATATACCGCGTCGGAAGCCATCTTTTCGGACAGGCGGGTGATAAAGGCCGCCGGATCCACATAGGCCGGGTTGGGGCTGCGCTTTGCCACCAAAGTCTCCCGGTACTGCGCCAGCGTGCGGAGCCATTCTTCATGCTCGCAGCCGAACTCCTCCCGGGCAAAGTCCTGGAAAATATGTTTCACATCTCCCACCAGAGGAATGGTGGGACCTGCGTTTTTACCGATCTCCGCCGGATCCACATCAATGTGCACCAGCACCTTGTCCCGGGTAATCAGATCCGGCTGGCTCACCGCCCGGTCTGCCACTCTGGCGCCGGCCATGATCAACAGATCCGACTCATTCATGGCCCTGTTGGCATATGCCTTGCCATGATTGCCCACCATACCGAAATACAGGGGATGCTCCGTGGGCATGACGCCGATGCCCATCATGGTGGACACCACCGGAACCCGATATTTCTCTACAAAATCCCGCAGTTCGTCTCTAGCCCCGCTGAGCAGCACGCCGCCCCCCACGCAGATGATGGGGCGTTTTGCCCGCTCCAGTTCTTTGATCACCTTTTTGATCTGTACCGCATGGCCCTTCACCGTGGGCTTATAGGTGCGCATATTGACTTCCGCAGGGTATTGAAACCTGCCCAGAGTCGCATTCTGAACGTCGATGGGTATGTCGATCAGCACGGGCCCCTTGCGGCCTGTGTTGGCGATATGAAAAGCCTCTTTGAAAATCCGGGGAATGTCGTTCACATTCTTGACCAGGTAACTGTACTTCACAAAAGACTCCACCGCGCCGGTAATGTCCGCCTCCTGGAAGGAATCGCTGCCCAGCAGATCCGTATGTACCTGCCCGGTAATGCACACCAGGGGAATGCTGTCCGCGAAGGCGGTGGCAATACCGGTAATCACATTGGTGGCGCCGGGACCGCTGGTTACCGCGCAGACCCCGGGCCTGCCCGTAAGCCTGGCCATGCCGCTGGCCGCATGGGCCGCGTTCTGTTCCGTGCGGATCAAAACGGTCTGAATCTCCGACTGCAGGATACTGTTATAAAAGGGGCAGATGGCTACGCCGGGGTATCCGAATACATATTTCACGCCCTCTTCTTCCAAACATTTAATTATGGCATCCGCACCTATCATATAAACCTCCTGAAAGCCTCCTGATTTAAGGATTGCTGGTTCCTCTGCTCTGCATATTCCAGTTTTAATTCCTCCCATTCTAACACAATGGATTATGATATACAAGTCAAGGATTTAACCAGATTCCAAAACTTTTTCTACACGTTCATGATACCCAGCAGACGCCGGGCCAGTTTCACCGCCTCTGCCGCATCTTTGGAATAGCCGTCCGCATGAATCTCGTCCGCATATTCCTGGGTGGTCACCGCCCCTCCGATCATGATCTTGGCGGTAATCCCCTCCTGTCTGGCAAAATCCACCACTTCCCGCATCCGCTGCATGGTGGTGGTCATAAGAGCCGACAGAGCTATGAGATCCGCATGGTGTTCCCGAGCCGCCCGAATGATCTCTTCCTTCGGTACATCCTTCCCCAGATCCACCACTCGGAAACCATGGTTTTTCAGCATCAGCGCCACCAGATTCTTGCCGATGTCATGGATATCCCCCTCCACGGTGGCAATGACCACCACCGGCATGGACTGCCCGTCCTGTTCCCGCAGCAGATGAGGTTCCAACACCTGGATGGCATTCTTCATGGCCTCCGCGCTGGCAATCAACTGGGGCAGAAAATATTTCTTCTGTTCAAAGAAATCCCCCACCCTGTTGATGGCAGGCAGCAAACCCTCGTTCAGCAGGCCGGCGGGATCCGCTCCGTCCTCCAGAGCCCGGGCGGTCATGGCGGCAATACCGTTTCGATTGCCCTTAAGAACGGCATCGGTAATCTTTTCCAGATGTGCGGCAAACGCGGCATTCTCTCTCCCGCCGATGGCATTTTGCTTCTCCCCCGGGGCTTCGACCGTCATCCGGGCCGAAGCGCTTCCACCGGACGGCGCAGGGCCTTTCGTCCCCGGCTGCAGTTCCGCCGCATACTGAATATACCGCAGGTCCGCCCCTTCTTTGGCGTTCAGCAGATCCGTGGCCATGGCGCAGCACATCAGCATTTCCTGGGAAGGATTGGCGATGGCCATGGTCAGGCCCTCATAGATGGCCATGGTCAAAAACGCCGTGTTCACATAGGGTCTGGCAGGCATGCCGAAGGAAATATTGGACAACCCGCAGACAGTGGCCAGCCCCTGGGATTTACAATAGCGGATGGTCTCCAGGGTTTCCACCCCTGCCCGGGGATTAGCCCCTATGGTGGTCACCAGCCCGTCCACCACAATGTCCTCCCGGCGCATGCCCAATTCCAGCGCCCTGTCCACAATGCGGTCAATGATCTCCTTCTTTTCCTCCAGATTCTCGGGAAGCCCCTGGTCCGACAGGGGCAGCAGAATAAACATGGCGCCGTATTTTTGCACTATGGGAAGCAGTTTTTCGAATTTTTCCGTCTCATAGGATACGGAATTGACCAGCGCACGCCCGGGATAATGACGCAGCGCTGCCTCCAGCACTTCCACATGGCTGGAGTCCAGAGACAGAGGAAGGCTGGTCACAGCCTGCACCTCCTCCAGCACCCGCAGCATCATGGCCTTCTCGTCTATGCCGCTCATCCCCATATTCACATCCAGAACGGAGGCGCCGCAGGCTTCCTGCTCCTGGGCAAATTGGAGCACCATGTCCATACAGCCCTCCCGAAGCTGTTCCTGCAGTTTTTTCTTACCCGTGGGATTGATCCGTTCTCCCACCACCATAAAGGGATCCTTCAGACCGAATGCCAGAGTCTGGCGCTCGCTGGTGAGATAGCGGACTCCGTCAGGCCGGCCCGCCCGCGCCCCGGGCTTTCTCCCCTGCACCAGACGCTTAAGCCCCGCGATGTAGGAGGGATCCGTCCCGCAGCATCCCCCCAGGACCGTGGCTCCCGCTTCCACCAGTTCCTCCATCTCTTTCACAAAAGCATCGCAATCCATATCATAGACCATATGTCCCTGCCCATCCACCCCGGGCAGTCCCGCGTTGGGCTTGGCGATCAGAGGCAGGCTGCTGACCCGGGCCATAGCCTCCACGATCCCCCGCATCCCCGCGGGGCCGGTGGAGCAGTTCACCCCTATGGCATCCGCCCCTAGGCTCTCCAGCACAATGGCCGCCGTCTCGGCGTCAGTGCCGAAAAGAGTGCGGCCGTCCGCCTCAAAGGTCATGGTCACCATCACCGGCAGCCCGGTGACCTCTCTGGCCGCAATCAAAGCTGCCCTGGCCTCCCCCAGGCTCATCATGGTTTCCACCACCAGCAGATCCGCACCCGCCTGCTCCATCAGTCGGATCTGTTCCTTATATACCGTGATCAGGCTTTCCAGATCAAGAGATCCCATGGGCTTTAACTGCTGACCCGTCATGGTCAGGTCTCCCGCCACCAGAGGAAGATTCGATTCCCACGCTTCGGCCTCTCCCCTCCCGGCGGCCTGCCGGGACAGGGCTACCAGACCGCGGATCATCTCTTCCTGCCGCTGTTCCAGGCCGTATTCCGCCAGCTTGATGCGGTTGGCCGTAAAGGTGGGGGCATACAGAATATTGGTCCCCGCCTCCACATAACTTCGCTGCAACTCCGTCAAGATCTGGGGATGCTCCAGAATCCACTGCTCCGGGCAGACCCCGGAGGGCATTCCCTTTTTGATCAGATTGGAGCCCGTGGCTCCGTCCAGCAGGACATACCGGTCCCTGAGAAATTCTTTAAACTGCTGTTTTGTCATGCTTTCCTCTTCCCTGCGTATCGCAGACACACCTGCGATCTTGCTTTACTTGGTCTATAGTATACCGCCGGCTTTATCCGGGGATTGCGTTTCCGTTTTCATATGTCCCATATAATAGAATCCCTGGCACTGGTCCAGGGAAACCCTGACCATCCGGCCCACCAGTTCCGGCTCCCCGGGAAAATGTACCAGGGTGTTGTTGGACATACGGCCTGTGAGCAGGCCCCCATCATGGATATTTACCTCCTCCACCAGCACCTCTGCTTCCCGGCCCTGATAACCGGCCACCCGCTCTCTGGCAGTGTCCTGTACCAGCTTCAGCACCCGGTCAAAGCCCTCCCTGACCCGGTCTTCCGGCACCTGGTCGGCCATGGCCGCCGCCGGAGTCCCCGTGCGCCTGGAATAGACAAAGGTAAAGGCATTGTCATATTTTACCCGGCGGATCACATCCAGGGTATCCTCCACGTCCTCCGGAGTCTCCCCCGGAAATCCCACGATAATGTCCGTGGTGATGGCGATGTCCGGAATCTCCCGGCGGATTTTCTCTGCCAGCGCCAGGTACTGCTCCTTGGTATACCGACGGTTCATCCGTTCCAGAATCCGGGTGGAACCGGATTGCAGAGGCAGATGCAGATGGCGGCAGATCTTTTCGGACTCCTTCATCACCCGGATCAGTTCATCGGACAAATCTTTGGGATGGGAGGTCATAAAACGAATTCTCCTGAGTCCCTCTATCTTCTCCACTTCCCGTAAAAGCTGCGCGAAAGTTATTGGTTCCGCCAGATTCCTGCCGTAGGAATTCACATTCTGCCCCAGCAGCATTACCTCCACCACACCTTCGGACACAAGCCGCCGAATTTCCTCCAGGATATCCCCGGGCTCACGGCTGCGCTCCCGGCCCCGCACATAGGGCACGATGCAATAGCTGCAAAAGTTGTTGCAGCCAAACATAATGTTGACACCGGACTTGAAAGGGTATTTGCGTTCCACAGGCAAGTCCTCCACAATCTGATCCGTATCCTCCCAGATGTCAACCACCATGCCCTGCCCCTGAAAACATCTCCATAGAAGTTCCGCCAATTTGAATATATTATGAGTGCCGAACACCAGATCCACAAAGCGGTAACTGGAACATAATTTTTCTATCACGGAGGGTTCCTGCATCATGCAGCCGCACAGGGCGATCTTCATGGCAGGATTGCGCTTCTTATGGTTCTTCAGTTCTCCCAGACGGCCATAGACCCGCTGGTTGGCATTGTCCCGGACCGTACAGGTATTGAAGATCACAAAGTCGGCCCTCTCGTCCTCCGTCACCTCATAGCCCACCCGGCGCAGAATCCCTGTCAGCTTCTCAGAGTCCCGGGCATTCATCTGGCAGCCGAAGGTGGTGACGCAGCAGGTAGGGACACGCCCGTTTATCTGTTCAAACTCCCGCACCCATTCCCGGCATTTTGCCATGTAATAATATTGCCTGTCTGGTTCCTCTATAGGTGGTTCCGCATTTAGATCTATTTTATCCAAATCAATTTCCTGCTCCATTTCGCTTGACTTTTCTCCCTTTCTGTCCTATAGATACAATTCCCTGTCCACTGCATGTCTTAAACAAACTTCACATGAAACACATTATAACCCAAAACTTCTCCAACGTCATCAAAAATCGGAACCCTGTACTCATCAGGCAGGAAATATAAAAGCAACTATATTGACCAGACAGGTCATTTTTATCGACCCACTCAGTCAATCTCCTTCAGATATTACAGGAACTTCCCCACAAGTCCTGTGAGCAGCTTCACAATCTTTTCCATGGACTGTACACAGGCATATTCAAACTTGCCGTGGCAATTCTCTCCGCCAGTGCAGAGATTGGGACAGGGCAGCCCCATAAAGGAAAGTCTGGCGCCGTCCGTGCCGCCCCGGATGGGAGTGATAACAGGCTGGATCCCCTGTTCCTCCATGGCTTCCACCGCTTTCTCAACCAACTCCATATGCTCTTCCATAATCTCCCGCATATTGTAGTAGGAATCCTTCAATTCCACCGTGACAGTGCCCTCGCCGTATTTCTCATTCAGGAAAGCGGCGGCGTTGAGGAAATATTTCTTTTTGCGTTCAAACAATTCTCTGTCGTGATCCCGGATGATATAATCCGCCTGGGCCGACTCCACATTGCCCTGTATGCTGTCCAGATGGTAAAAACCCTCATACCCCTCCGTATACATGGGATTCTGGGCCACAGGCAGCAGACTCTGGAACTCCTGGGCGATCAGGACGGCATTCTTCATCTTTCCCTTGGCCGATCCCGGATGCACGCTGCAGCCCTGTATATGAAGTTTTGCCCCTGCGGCGTTAAAATTCTCATATTCCAGCTCCCCCAGAGCCCCACCGTCCACCGTATAAGCGGCCTGGGCTCCGAACAATGCCACATCAAAAAAGTCCGGTCCCTCTCCGATCTCCTCATCGGGGGTAAAACCGATGCGCAGTTTGCCGTGGGGCACATGGGGATGGGTCAGAAAATATTCCGCCATGGTCATAATCTCCGCCACTCCCGCCTTATCGTCCGCCCCCAGCAGGGTGGTGCCGTCCGTGACGATAAGATCCTGCCCCTGATATTTTCGGATCTCCGGGAAATCAGCCGTCCGCAGTACCACTCCCAGTTCCTGATTCAGCACGATATCCTGTCCGTCATAATTTCTGACCACCCTGGGATTAACCCCCGCGCCGCTCATGGCCGGAGAAGTGTCCATATGGGCAATAAAACCCACCACCGGCCTGTCTTCACAGCCCTCGGTGGCGGGAATGGATGCATATACATAACAGTGCTCTCTGTCATAACTGATCTCCGCAGCTCCCATGTTTTCCAGTTCCTCCGCCAGCAGCCTGGCCAAATCATGCTGCCTGGAGGTACTGGGATGGGCACCGCTCTCCTCGTCCGAACAGGTATCAATGCGCACATAGCGCAAAAAACGTTCTACTACATTTTCCATGATAAATTCCTCCTTCTGTCCTGTTTACAAATCGGATCTTCCTGCCGGGTCATGCCGGGACCTGGAAAAGTCGAACCATGATGCCCCGGAATATTTTATAAGGCGCTGCCTGATGAGACAGCGCCCCGCTACTAACTTTATCTCTTGTCTTCCCCTGTCACCAGGTTCACCTGTACGGGGGTTTTGTCCCCTGCCACCTTGCCTCCCAAAAATCCGGACAGCACGGCGGCCAAATCCACTCCGGTGGAATCCTTCAGGCCGTCCGTCACCTGATTCACAGTATTGATAATATCCCTGGTAAGTTTGGCATTGTTGCCGTCGCCGTACATGGTGATCCGCTCCACCTTCTCCAGGGGCGCGGCGGCGTTCTTCACCACCTCGGGCAGGGCCTTGAAGTACATTTCCAGTACGGCAGCCTCACCCATCTTGGCCATGGCCTCCGCTTTCTTCTCGATACCTTCCGCCTCGGCCACGGATTTTGCCCGGATCGCCTCGGCTTCTGCCAGACCCTTGGTGCGGATACCTTCGGCCTCCTGCTCCATCTTATATTTCTGTGCCTCGGCCTGGGCCTTCATGGCCTCGGCATCTTTTTCCGTCTCGAACTTCCGGGCCTCTGCCTCCCTCTGACGCTCATAGAGTTGGGCGTCTGCATGCTGCTGCTTGGCAAAGCGCTCCGCCTCGGCTTTCTTCTTGACCTGCGCCTCCAGGGTCTGCTCCGTAATCTCAACCTCTTTCTGCTTCAGAAGGATTTCCTTCTCCTGCTTGGCAAGATTGGCGTTGGCGGTGGTGATCTCCACCGTCTTGCGCTGCTCCTCCTCCTGAATCTTATAGGCCGCGTCCGCCTCGGCTTTCTTGACATCGGATTCCTTCTTAAGTTCCGCCTTCTTGATGGCCAGTTCATTCTGCTTGATGGCGATCTCGGACTCCGCGTTCACCTCCGCCTCATTGGCCTCCCTCTTGGCGTTGGCCTGGGCCTTGGCGATCTCCTTCTCGCTCTCCGCCCTGGAGATAGCGGCATTTTTCTGGATCTTCACGATATTGTCCACACCCAGGTTTTCAATGACGCTGTTGTTGTCCACAAAATTCTGCACGTTAAAACTGATAATGTCCAGCCCCATGGCCGCCAGGTCAGGCTCCGCGTTCTCCTTTACCAGCACCGCAAACTTCTGCCGGTCGCTGACCATCTCCTCCAGGGCCATCTTACCCACGATCTCACGGACATTGCCCTCCAATACCTCCCGGGCCACGCCGCCTATGTAGTCGGGCTTCTTATTCAGGAAATTCTGGGCGGCCAGTTTGAGTCTGTCCTCATTATCGCTGATCTTTACATTGACAGTGGCGTCCACCCTGATATTGATGTAGTCCGCCGTGGGAACTGCCGTGGAAGTCTTGACGTCAATGGGAATCAGCTGCAGATTCAGTTCGTCTTTCCTCTCCAGAAACGGGATTTTCACACCGGCCTTACCGATCAAGACCTTGGGCTTCTTCCTCATGCCGGAAATAATCAGCGCGGTATCCGGCGATGCTTTTACATAACCGGTCAAAAAAATGATAACGACAATTAGCGCAACTACTACGATGGGAATTACAATACTTAGACTTGTCATACTGTTTCTCCTTTCGTCTCCCCCGCCCAGGGCCCTCTGCCACGGGCATCCAACTGCTTTCTTCTCATATTCCCGGCCATCCGGCGCAGTTCCTCAGCGTGCGGATCAGACACTGCCGGAACGGAAATATGCTGCCTACGCTCCTATCATAGCACATCAAAAGCCCTTTATACCAGAGAAATTTTAGCACGATAAAATATCTTTTACTCCCGGACCTGGCCGCTGCCTGTGATCCGATACTTATAGCCGGTCAATTCTCTAAGGCCCATGGGCCCTCTGGCATGGAGTTTTTGCGTGCTGATACCGATCTCCGCGCCAAAGCCGAACTCAAAACCATCCGTGAACCGGGTGGAAGCGTTCACATAGACACAGGCTGCGTCCACCCGGTTCAGGAACTGCTGCGCCGCTTCGGCATCGCCGGTAATGATACTCTCAGAATGGCGGGTACCATAGTGATTGATATGACAGATCGCTTCCTCCAGGGAATCCACTGTCTTTACAGAAATCACATAGTCCAGATACTCTCTCCCATAATCCTCCTCCGTGGCGGGAACCGCGCCGGGGAGCGTGCCGCACACCCGCTCGTCCCCCCGGATCTCCACCTGTTTTTCGGCCAGAGCCTGGGCCAGCCCGGGCAGCAGTGCTTCCCGCACCGCCTCATGGACCACCAGGGATTCGCAGGCATTGCAGACTCCGATCCTCTGGGTCTTGGCATTTACGATAATAGGGATGGCCATCTCCAGGTCGGCCTCCCTGTCCACATAGATATGGCAGTTGCCCGTGCCGGTCTCAATCACCGGGATGGTGCTGTTTTCCACCACCGTGCGGATCAGCCCCGCCCCCCCTCTGGGGATCAGCACGTCCACATACTCTTTCATCCGCATAAAGGCCATGGTGACCGCCCGATTGGGATCTCCGATCAGCTGCACGGCGTCACCGCTGATCCCGCAGTCCTTCAGGGCCTGCTGCAGCACGTAGGCGATGGCCATGTTGGAGGCCAGCGCATCGCTCCCCCCTTTCAGAATCACTGCGTTGCCTGCCTTAAAGCACAGGGCAAAGGCATCCGCAGTCACATTGGGCCTGGATTCGTAGATGATGCCGATAACCCCCAGCGGCACCCGGTGCTTTTCTACATGCAGACCATTGGGACGGTCAAAGCGTTCCATGCATTCCCCTACCGGATCCGGCAGTTCCGCCACCTGCCGAAGCCCCTGGGCCATGGCCCGGATTCTTCCCTGGTCCAGCATCAGGCGGTCCAAAAGTCCCTGGTGCATTTCGTTCTCCCGGGCCCGCTCCAGGTCCCGGGCATTGGCCGCCAATATTCCCCGGGCATTCTCCTCCAGGGCGTCTGCCGCATGGCAGAGCGCTTTGTTCTTCTCCTCCGTGGTCAGGCACTGCAGCTGATATTTGGCCGCCACGGCCCGCTTTCCCATTTCTTTTAATTCCATAATGACACCCCCTGTATCTATAGCCGTTACGCCCGGTTTAACGGGCGACCCAACGTCTTTCTCTTTTTGTCCGCTTTCCGTCCGGCACAGTAATTCAAACCAAAATCACCTGATAGGGATTGCAGTCCGTCTCCTCCACAGGCAATTCCTCCACCAGCTGGCAGCGGTGCCCGATGCCGATGGAGCATGTAGAGAATCCGGGATGAGCCGCCAGATATCGGTCATAATAGCCGCCGCCATACCCAAGCCGGTGGCCATACGGATCAAAAGCCACCCCCGGCATCAGAAGCAGCACCTTCTCCCGGGGTTCCTGCCCGTCTCCCAAAGCCGGAACTCCTGCTCCGCCTCCATCCCTGTATATCCCGGCGTCCTGCCTGGGCGGTTCCAGGATTCCGTGAAATCCCGGACGCAATTCCTCCAGGGAGCCGATCTGAAAAAAATCCATCCCATGATCTTCCAGCACCCGGGGCACATATACCCTTTTTCCCAGCCGCAACGCCTCCCGGAGCAATTCATGGGTATCCAGTTCGCTGCCATAGCTGACATAGCACAGCAGGCTTTCCGCCCGGTAAAACCACTGATGCCCCAGCAGCCGCTCCGTGATCAGACAGGAAGCCCTGCGCAGCGCTTCTTCGGGCAGAGCGTCCCTGACGGCCAGCACTTCCCGGCGGATCCGCCTTTTCAGCGCCTTCCTTTCCTGGGAGGAACCTGTTTCCGTCATAGAGCCCCCTGTCATGATTCTTCAGGGCCGGCGGAAACGCTGCCCTTGGAAGGAGCGTTTTTCCCTCCGTATTTCTTCCCCAGATTTTCCAGAGTACCATCCTCCTTTTGGATTGTAATACTGTCCAGCTGCCCCCGGAGATTGGCCCGCACATTGGCCACATATTCCTGCCGCAGGGCCGCCTGTTCGGCTTTCTCTTCCTCCGTCAGGCCCTCCTTCTGGGATTTATGATACAGTGCGTTGATTCTGGCAATCCTCTGTTCCAAGGTCTTTTCGTCCATAAGATCTTCCTCCCTCTCACTGCCTGTGCAGCCGATTGACAAAGCCGGGAAGGTCAAAGCCCTCCTCCCGGTGGGACACAAAAAGTGTACCCTCCTCCCGTCCGTCCAGAATTCGGTGCAGTATGCCGATATCCTTGCTGTTGGCAATCACCATATCCACGCCGGATCCTGTGGCGATCCGGGCAGCCTGCAGCTTGGTGTTCATGCCCCCGGTACCCACATTGCTGCCGGTGCTGCCTTTTCCCATGGCCAACAATTCCTCCGTCAGTTCATCCACCTGGGGAATAAACGCCGCATCCGGGTTCTGCCGGGGATCGTCCGTATAGAGACCGTCTATGTCGGAGAGCAGCACCAACAGATCCGCGTCCACCAGCGCCGCCACAATGGCGGAAAGTGTGTCATTATCCCCGATCTCAATCTCGTAGGTGGCCACCGTGTCATTCTCGTTGACAATGGGGATCACCCCCATCTCCAAAAGCTGGGAAAAGGTGTTATGAGCGTTAAAGCGGTTCAGGTCATCCACGATGGTGTTTTTGGTCATGAGGATCTGTGCCGCCACCTGATTGTATTCCGCAAAAAGTTTCTGGTAGATCATCATCAGCCGGGCCTGTCCCACGGCGGCGCAGGCCTGCTTTACCGCCATCTGCCGCTCCGGGCTCTCCCCCGTGATCTCCCGGATGCCCACCGCTTTCCTTCCGGCGGCAATGGCCCCTGATGTGACCAATATCACATCCTTGCCCTGGTTGCGGATATCGCATAACTCCCGCACCAGCTTTTCCAGGCGGATATAATCCAGGTCTCCTGTCTGGGCATGCTGCAGGGAGGAGGAGCCTATCTTTACCACAATGCGCTGTTTTTCCCTGACTGCCTCCCTGATCGAGGATTTCTTTTCCATATTGATGTCTGCCACTTTTTGTTTCCTCACCTTAATTTTTTATTCGATTCTAACATCAATCGGCCAAATCGTCAATGTGAAGAACATTTTTTCCCTCCGGCGGCCGGTAAGCGGAGGCAATGGCTTCCGCCACCCTGATTCCATCCATGGCGGCGGAGGTGATGCCTCCCGCATAGCCGGCTCCCTCCCCGCAGGGGTAAATCCCCCGGATCCGGGACTGCAACTCCTCGTCCCGAAGAATCCGCACCGGCGAAGAGGTACGGCTTTCCACTCCCGACAGGATGGCGTCCGACCGATTGAATCCCGGTATCTGTCTGCCGAACTGTTCCATGCCTTCCACAAAAGCCCGGCCCAGTTCTACCGGCAGAAGGCCGCTTAAGTCGCTCTCCCGCCATTTGCCTTTGATACAGGGCTGCAGCGATCCCCGGTATGCCTGCAGAAGGCTCTCCAATTCCTGCCCCTGCCGGGCCGCCAGTTCCTCCTGTCCGCATCCCTGATCCACACAGGCTTTATACAGTCCGTAGCGCTGCACGGGCACATCCCCCTGCCCCAACAGAAAAGCCCTCTCCTCCAGCCGCCGCTGAAATTCCACCCCCGCCAAGGGATCCGTCTGAGAATCCGCAGAGGTATCCTGCAAAAGCCCGTTCGCGCCGTAATCCTCCGGCGTTACAGACACAATTATGGCGCTGTTGGCATTGTCCCCGTCCCGGCCGCTGTAACTCATACCATTCACCGCCAGCCGCCCCGGCTCTGAGGAGGCGTTGACCACATACCCCCCGGGACACATACAAAAAGAATACACCCCCCTGCCGCCGGAAACCCTGGCCGTAACCTTGTAGGAGGCCGCTCGAAGAGCGGACTCCATGGCCGCTCCAACGGGCTCCCCCTCCCCCGGCTCTGCCGTCCCGTACTGAACCCGGTTGATCATGGCCTGGGGATGCTCAACGCGCATCCCCACGGCAAAGGGCTTAGCCTCCATGGGAAGCCCCGCTTCATACAACATCCGAAAAGTATCCCTGGCGCTGTGACCGATGGCCAACACCAGCTGCCCGCAGGGAATGCGGCGGCCGCCGCTGATTCGGACTGCCCTGATTCGGCTTTCCTCCAGTTCCAGGCCCTCCAGCATGGTTCCAAACAGCACCTGCCCCCCATGTTCCAGAATGCTCCGGCGCATATTCTTCACCACCCGGGACAACACATCCGTCCCCATATGAGGTTTGGCATCATACAGAATCCGCTCCGGCGCGCCATGGGCCACAAAGGTTCGCAGCACCTCCCGGTTTCTGCCGTATTTATCCTTCACCAAAGTATTGAGTTTCCCATCAGAGAAAGTACCTGCGCCCCCCTCTCCGAACTGTACATTGGACTGGGGCCGCAGACTGCCGCCTTCCCAGAAATCCTGTACATCCCTCCTGCGCCGGTCCACATCCTGTCCCCGCTCCAGCACAATGGGACGATAGCCGTGAAGAGCCAGATAATATGCGCAGAAAAGTCCTGCGGGCCCCATACCTACAATCACCGGGGGATGGGGCAGGGGCATCTCTCCCCCGGCAGGAAAAGCATAGGTCTGACGCACCGCCCGGCTCACCCGGGCCTGTCCCAGCCGCCTGCATATCCCCGCCTCCAGAGAGGGATTCTTCAGTTCCACATCCACCGTATAGCTATACCAGATCTCCGGCTTTTTCCGGGCGTCTATGGAACAGCGCAGAATCTCCATCCCGGCGATTTCCTCCGGTTCCAGTTTCAGCAGCCGGGCCGCCCTGCGCAGAATCTCCCGCTCCCCCTGACCGGGCCTCACTTTTACCTGATTGACTCGCAGCATTTTTTCCCTTCCTCGTTGTAGAATCCAACTTGCCTCATTCCGGCGTCACACAGACTGTGTGATCCCATTAACAGTTCCCGCAGCGCTCCCTGCGATATGCCCGCTGGCCCAGGCCCATTGCAGATTATAGCCGCCGCAGCGCCCGTCCACATGGAGCAGCTCTCCCGCCAGATACAGACCGGGACTATGTCTGGACTGCAGCTGCCCGTCCACCTCCTTCATACTGACGCCGCCCCGGCACACCTGGGCACTGTCGAAGGGATGACTGCCTGTGACCGTAAAAGGCAGTTTCCTGCACAGGGCAAAGACTCGCCGCAGCTTCTCTCTGTCCGCGCCGGCAGCTTCCTGTTCCGGCGACAGCCCCGCCTCACGGATGCACACCTGCATAATCTTTTTATGCAGCATACCGGTAAAAAACATTTCCACCGTCCCCCAGTCCGCCTGTTCCAGACGCCCGCGGCACAGGCGCTCATATGTATCCTCCTCATACCCGGGGAAAAAGTCCAGTTCCGCCCGCAGCTTCCACCCCTGGGCCAAAAGCTGGTTCGCCCCGCCGCTCAACTGGAACACGGGGATGCCGGATATGCCATGCTCCGTGAACTGAATCTCTCCCGTCTCCTCCAGAAGTCTCTCCTCCCGCTTTTTCTCCAGGAGCCAGGAACTCCCTCCGGGACAGCCGGAGGATTTTCTTCCCGGCCCTTCGCCTCCCCGCCCGGTTCCCGGACGGGAGACGCCATAGAGCCGCACCACGCCCTCCGCCCGCACCCCGGCCAGCGCCTTGCAATATTTCTCCCCGCAGTGCAGTTGTACCAGCGCGGGCACGGGAGAAATAACCCGGTGCCCCAGAGAGCGGGCCAGTTCATAGCCGCTGCCGTCGGAACCCGTCCTGGGAGCTGCCTGACCGCCGCAGGCCAGCACCACCCGCCGGGCCCTGATCCTGCGTCCGTCTTCCAATTCCACCAGATAGCCGGAAGCCGGCTTGTCCGCAACCGACAGCCCCCGCACCATGGCCTGGGGCAGGATTGTCACCCCTTCCCGGGCAAGCCCGTAGCGCAGTGCGTCCAGCACCACCGCCGCCTGCTCGCTGGCGGGATAGAGGCCCCCGCGCCGCTCCCGCACCAGAAGTCCCAGAGACGCAAAAAAGGCCATGGTTTCCTCCGTCCCGAAACGCTCCAGCACGGAAGCTGCCATTGCCATATTGTCGCTGTAATAATAGGAGGGCTTCAGGTCCCGGTTGCCCAGATTGCATTTCCCGTTGCCGGTCATCAGCAGCTTTTTCCCCGGCCTCTCCCCCCGTTCCAGCAGCACCACTGCGGCCCCGGCCCGGGCCGCCGCCATGGCCGCCGTCATTCCCGCCGGACCGCCTCCCACCACCGCCACGTCCCAAAGGTCAGCTGGTATAGTTTTCCAAGAAGTCATACAGTCGCTCCTCACCTGTGACATGCATTACCCCGATGATCTCCTGCTGCAGCTTTTCCGGCAGCTGAGAAAGACGGATATTGGTATATTGGTACACCGTCTGCCGGTCCTCCAGATAAACCACGATCATGTCGTTGATTGCCACCACATAGAAACTTTGAGAGGGCTGCACATATCGGTAGTTCATCTGCACCACTACCCGGCTGGGGGCGAAGGACAGCACCTCCAGGCTTACAAAGCCCCTCTCTTTCTCCGACAGAGGAGGCGCGGCCGCATAGTTTTCCATGGCCGTCACAAACTGCTCCCGGTCCATGCCGATGTACATGTCCGGAATCTCCTCGCTGGTCTCCACCGCCGAACCGCTGAGCAAATCCTTTTCCCGCAGAACATATTCCGTCTCCGCATTGATGGTCTCCGGGATGCTGATTACCGGGGCCGACGGCATTTCGGCCTGTCCCCCCGGATCCTCCGTGGAACCTTCCATAACCTGATTGTGCCACCTGGGCGCAGCCTCGGCCACAGACTCCTCCGGCTGTTCTTCCGGCCTGTCGGGAGCCTCCTGCGCTATCTGCTGAGGCTGGTAGCGCTGCGCCAGCCTGGCTCCCAGCACCCCGCCGCCCAGCCCCATCAGGCCGCACAACAGCAGCGCCAGCGAGAATAAGCCTATGCCATGCCCTGTCGTCTTTTTCCGTCTCATCTCTTACCCCTTTTTCCCACAATTCGTGAAAAACGGCTCGAAGAGACGTTTTTCCATGTGCGATGCTGAATTCACACATAGTATCAACCAAATTTTATGAAATTATTCGTTCCAGCAGCTTTCTGGCTTTTTTTCCGTATAATATGGAAATCTCATACTCCCGGATATTCTTTGCGGCCACCAATATGGTCCCGTAGACCACGGCCCCCAGCAGCGCCGCAACCGCCACTGCCGCCACATGCCCCATATGAGCCCCGAAAATTTTCATGATTAAAAGCATGGCCAGCGCCGTAATCCCGGCCGCCGCCAGCGGAATTCCCAGAACCCGCACATATTCCGTGCCGATCCTGCCCTGCCGGATACAGTATGCCGCCAGCCCTGCCAGCAGGATTCCCGTGGCAACCAGCACCCCGGACAGGATTCCCGATGCCCCGTAATTACTGCCCCTGACAAAAGCATTCTGGAACAGAAGCACCAGGAGCATCCAGACTCCCAGCATACCCATCAGAATATGGCGCTCCCCATGGGCCAGCAGAATCATGGAAAACAGCACTGCCAGGCCCGCCAGCAGAACCAGGACCCCCCCGGCCCTGAGCATGCCGGTTACTTCTTCTTCCCCGCCCGGTAAAAAGCCCGCCGCAATCTGGGGAGCCATCATCAGCATGGTCACGGCAAAATACAGTCCCACCGTCCATACATAGTGCAGTCCCGAGGCCGCCACATCCCTGGTATGACGCGCGTCCTCCCTGCGGATAGCGCCCTGAAGTCTGCCGTACACGGAAAAACACCGGGCAGTGAGTATCAGAATAAAAGCGGCGCAGAGCAGAATACATCTGCCGAAGAAACTCCCGAAACTTGCCGCCGCCTCCCCCGCCGCCAGCCGGGCCAGAGAGATCGTATCCCCGCCGGGTACATCGGAAGAAGCCTGGGTGGATACGGCAATATAAAGCCCCGGAGCCTTGCGCAGATAAGAAATCGTGCTCATCACCGCCGGAAGCAGGACCAGCAGCGCCGTACAGATTCCCTGCCAAAGAGCCCTGTAAAACGTCTTCAGCACATCCGTCATGCTTTCGGTGTGCCGCAGCCCTTCCTGTCCTCTCTGTTCATCGGCATTCCGGCCGCTTCCCAGATAAATGACCAGAAGGAACAGCAAAACCAGGATTTCCGCCGCCAATATGCCGATGGCCACTCCCATGGCCCCATACATGCCGCTGTAACTGCTGTTTTTCAGCAGACGGGACACCTTGCTCCCATAGTCTGCCAACAGCCTGCCGAACAGGGAACCAAACACCAGAAAAAAGCCCTGACGCAGCACGGCGCTGACCAGAGTGGGCATATAGCTGCCGCCCCCCTGGAAATATCCCAGCAGCGCCGCGTCCAGCGCCTGGAGCAGAATCACCGGAGCCAGCAGCCTCATGGCCGCCGCACTGCCGGGCACCCGGAACAACTTCCCCGCCAAGGGGTCCGCCAACAGCAGCAGCACCGCCGAAAGCAACGCCCCCATAATCCCCTGGGAAAGCAGAAGCTGTCCCCGCATCCGGGCCGCTCCCTTGAACTGCTCCTTACTCCTGCGGTTTCTCTGCAGCCTGGCGATCACATCGGACACACCGCAGGTCATCAGCAGCGCGAACAGGCTGATTCCCTCCATGGCCACGGCCAGACAGGCCAGCCCTTCGTCCCCCAGCACCCTGCCCATCCCCATCATGCCGATGATGCCGATGACATAGGTGTAACATATGATCTGTCTTATCTTTATCTCCTGTTGCTTCATAATCGGTAGTCTTTCCTTTTTCCCTTCCGTAGTCCGCCGGGCCCTCTTCTCACGCAGTCTCTCTGGTAATGCCCAGCGAAGTCAGGACCTGTTCCTGCTTTTGCTCCATCACTGCCGCTTCCTCCGGTTCCATATGGTCATAGCCGCAGAGATGCAGCATACTGTGGGCCACCAGGAATGCCAGTTCCCGCCGCAGGCTGTGCCCGTATTCCTCCGCCTGGCCCGCCACTCTGTCCACCGACAGGATAATATCTCCCAGGATCAGTTCGCCGCTGTCAGGGTCAAAGCAATCCGCTTCCTGCTCCTGCCCGATCTCAAAACGCCCCGGTGTCTCATATTCCAGATTGGGGAAGGACAGCACGTCCGTTTCCCGGTCGATCTGGCGGTACTGCCGGTTAAACTCCCGGATGCCCTGATTATCGGTGAGCAGCACATTCACCTGTACCTCATAGGGACAGTTCTCCGCCTCCAGCACCGCCCGGGCCACGGCCTCCACGGTCTGTTCCACATCGAAGGGATAAGCGGCCTGCGTTTCATTCTCAACGTAAAAAGTCATAGTACAGCTTCTCCTCTTTGAAGATTTTTTTCATCTGTGTGATCTCCTTCATGGAAATCAGGCATTGACTCAGCACTCCGGAGTCCAGCTTGATCTTAAAGACGGAGTCGATAATCTTATCATAGTCCAGGTTCCGCGTCTTATCCGCCGCCAGCAGATGAATAATGGCGGCTGTCACCGCGTCCGACAGGATCAGTACCGCCGTCTCCTTCCGCCTGACAATCCGGTCCGGCAGCAGATATTCTTTCAAGATCTCCTGCATGGCAGGGGGGAAATGCTTCTTGTGGAACATGGCGAAAAGTTCTCCGCCGCTCTCTTTTCCCTCTTCCGTATCTTTATTCTGGTACAGCACCCCGATTTTGTGGTAAAAGCCGGCGGCCTTCACCGCCTGCACGTCCAGTTCCAGCCTGCCTCCGATGCGCTCGCAGAAATAGGCAGTATGCATGCTCTGGTAGTAATCTTCCCGGGCCTCTTCCTTCAGCCGGGTGAGAAGTTCGCATTCCGGCGCAGTCAGTTCCATGTAGGCCACCCGGTAACGGTAGGTCACGGACTGAGAGAACAGTTTCAGAATTCCCAGCAGGAGCACGGCACTGATAATCACATTGGCCGCAGGTACCACGAACAGTTCCATGTCCAGCCTCTCGTTGGCAAACAACACCACATTGGCGGTCCCGCAGACCAGCAGAGCCATCAGGGAAACGGCAAAGGGCACACCCACTCTGAATTCCGTGTCCAGACGCCGGAACAGGCTGACCCCGATGAGTCCGCAGACCAGATACATGACGAACATCTGACTCTCCGCGCCGCTGCCCAGTACCGTGATCATCAGCAGCACCGAACCTGCTGCCGCCCCCAGGAAAGTGCTGCCGTACAGTGCCAGTGTGATATAGACCACCAAAAAAGGCCACGCCCCCACAGGCAGAAACACGCAGGCCAGGGCCACCCCCAGACAGACCAGCAGGCACAGATAAAAGCGCATCAAATGCTCCTCGTTGTCATATTGCATCAGATGCTCCGCGGCCTCCTGGCGGACCAGCAGGCTCAGCACCGCCATACCCATGGCCGTCATCACCATGTTTCGCAGCTGGATATCCTGCCCTGCCTGCTGCAGCCTTCCCAGCAGCCACACACCCGCCACCGCCGCGGCCAGCAGCCCGAACCCCGCCAGCAGATGATACCATCTGTAATTCTTTTTCTTTTCACCCATATTTATCTTCGTCCGTATTTCTTTTCTCCGGCTCCGGCTCTCCCTCTCCGATTCTCCCTGTACTTCTCCTTTGCCTCAAAATCCTCATAAGCCTTGACGATTTTCTGTACCAGGGGATGCCGCACCACATCCTTGCTGGTGAGATTACAGAAAGCGATGTCCTCCAGCCTGCCCAGCACCTTTGTGGCCACGTCCAGCCCGGACTGGCTGCCGGAGGGCAGATCCTTCTGGGAGCTGTCCCCGGTGACCACCACCTTGGAGCCGAACCCGATACGTGTCAGGAACATCTTCATCTGGGCCGGAGTGGTGTTCTGGGCCTCGTCCAGTATGATATAGGCGTTGTCCAAAGTGCGCCCGCGCATATAGGCCAGCGGAGCCACCTCGATCAGGCCCTTTTCCATATTTTTGGCAAAATTTTCCGCGCCCATAATCTGGTACAGGGCATCGTACAGGGGACGCAGATAAGGATCCACCTTGCTCTGCAGATCCCCGGGCAGAAAGCCCAGTTTTTCTCCCGCCTCTATGGCCGGACGGGTCAGGATGATCCGGCTCACCTCATCATTCTTGAAAGCGGTGATGGCCATGGCCATGGCCAGATAGGTTTTACCCGTACCCGCAGGCCCCAGGCCGAAAGTAATCATCTTGCCGCGAATGGCGTCCACATACTGCTTCTGGCCCAATGTCTTGGGCCGGATGGGCTTGCCGCTGACGGTGTGACAGATCACATCCCCGTCCAGTTCCGACAGCATCTCCTCCTTCTCCTCCTTGCCCAGCGTAATGGCATAATCCACGCTCTGTTCCTCGATCTCGCTGCCCTTTCTGGAAATCTCCGTAAGCTGACTCAGAATCCGGCACGCCTGATTGGCCTGATGCTCTTCTCCGGTGACGGCCACCCGCCCGTTGCGGTCCACCACGGTCACATGCAAATCCCTCTCAATCTTGCGTACATAGGAATCCCCTGCGCCGAAAATCTTCTGCATATGCTCCGCAGGCATATCCATCTGTAATGTCACTTCACTCATATATACTCCTCTTATCCCTGCTTATTCCACACCGTCCGCCGAGCCGTTTTCTCCGCCGTCCGCCGGAGCCTGATCCGCGCCCGGCTCCGTTCCGATGGGCACCAGGCGTCCCGTGAGCTGGTCCACCAGAATCCATCCCTCCATGGTCCAGCATGTGCTACTCTCCTCTATTTTAACATCTTTTTCAATAATGTGTACCCCTTTTTCCTCTAAAGTTGCAAGAAATTGCATTTCCTTTTCCACCAGCAGGGCCTCCGCCTGCTTCAAAGTGTACTCATGTTCCACATTCATATATTCCCGGTAAACGTACTGGCCCCAGGAGACGGGAATGGACAGTTTCTCCAGCGCCATGGGCGTATGTCCCTGGATCACCGTGTCATACACCAGGTAGGGGCGCTCCATGGGAAGTTTTAACTCCCTGCTGCCCAGCCTCAGGAACGGGCGGGTGGATCTGCGCCCGGTATAGGTCTTCTGAATATAGGTGGCGGGCAGCGTATCCTGATAGCTGATAGAATGTTCCACGGTGATATCCGCGTCCGCCGTTATGTACTTATACTCCCGGACCGTGGCGTCCTCGTTATAGATGGGGACCCGGCCCTCCACCAGCAGCGTGCCCTCTTCCACTATATCACCGATCTTCGCCACCGGGACGCCGCTGCGCACGATCATGGAAGTGATGACGCCGGAATATTCCGACACCAGATCCCGCCCTCCCTCATAGTCCTCCTCCGGTACCACAATGGGAGCATCATTCTCTTTGATGGAAATCTCCAGCCTGGTGCCGGAGAGCCTGGCGGAAGTCCAGGTAATCTCCGGGAATGCCCTGCGAATCTCCTTCTCCAGAGCCCCGATGTCCAGGTCTGTCTTTAACATGCCCACGCGCACCTGCTGAGAGGCCAGGAAATCCGCAAACACCTCCTGGGTGATCTGGTAATTGCCTTCCAGGCTGATATCCCATACAAAACGATAGCTGATGATCCAGAACGCCACACACAGCAGCAGCCCCGCGATAAAAATTTTCCTTTTCAGCAGTCCGGGCAGCAAAAAGGGTAGTCCATATCTTTGCAAGACGACTACCCTGACTCCCGTTTTTCTGGCTATGGGGCGAAGCTGCAGAAAGGCGCTGAGGCTGATGCACATGATGTACGCCTCCCCCTCCTTGCAGATGTCCCACAGAAGAAGGTTTTTGTTGCTGCACAGATTCAAAAAACGTTCCGGGGACACACCCCATATTTTCATCCTGACATACCCTTTGAGGAATTGCAGTATTCCCAGCATATAAAACCTCCCGGCTTAAGGCTACTGATATCTGACACAGCGGATACAGCCGCTGATCTTCATGTCCTCATTGGTGTAGTACTCAATGCACAGGCGCTGTCCCTCGAAACATACCTGACAGTTCTTGCCCTGCAGCAAAATCTGACACTCCGTGTACTCCAATATCCCCTTATAATTCTCCACCCACGCCTCCTGGCTGCCGGTGAGAGTTACCCGCAGGGCTCCCAGCAGGATATCCTTGGGCAGGGAGAGCGAATCTATAAGCGCTTCCCTGCGGCTGGGCCCCTCCGCCTGCTTTCTTTTCATGCCTACCTCATTCCCGCGCATCCCGGGCATGCCCAGGGGGTCCAGTCCCCTCCGGGCAGCCCATCCGGCATCTCCTGTGGCCGCCGGCGGGCGTTTGCCCCGGGCCATATCGCGGCAGAACGGTTCTCCCTGCAATATATGCGGCTACATTATAAGGTATGCCATCTGCGGGCTCCCGTCATTCCCGATCCAGGATGCGGTGTATCAGCACCGGGTCCCGGGGCTTCTCCCTGCCCAGGGTGTATGCATGGTAAAAACGCTCCCGGGCCGATGCCGCCTTTGCCGGGTCATTGTAATGCAGATAGGCCAGAGGCTGGCCTTCTTTCACATAGTCCCCCACCTTGGCCTCCAGCACCAGGCCCACCGCCAGATCAATCTCGCTGTCCTTGGTCTCGCGCCCGCCTCCCAGCAGTAGGGAACAAACGCCGATTTCATCACAGCGAATCTCCCGCACATAGCCCTCGCCCTGGGCCAAAAGAGGTTCCACATGGGAAGCCTGGGGCAGCAGCGACGGATCGTAGACCGCCCCGGGATCGCCGCCCTGGGCTTCGATAAATTCCGCCAGTTTTTTCAATGCCGCCCCGCTGCGCACCGCTTCCTCCAGCATGGCCCGGGCCTGCATTGGATCCCGGGCCCTTTTCCCGGCCACCAGCATCCGGCTGCCCAGGGTCATACACAGTTCCATAAAATCCGCCGGTCCCTCTCCCCGCAGAGCCGCAATGGCCTCCTTCACCTCCAGGGCATTGCCCACCGCCCTGCCCAGAGGCTGGTCCATGTCGGATACCACCGCCGCAGTATGCCGTCCCGCGCCGTTGCCGATGCGCACCATTTCCCGGGCCAGGGCCAGGGAATCTTCCAGGGTTTTCATAAAAGCGCCGCTTCCGGTCTTGACATCCAGCACAATGGCGTCCGCCCCCGCCGCCAGTTTCTTACTCATAATGGAACTGGCGATCAGAGACATATTGTCCACGGTGGCCGTTACATCCCGCAGGGCGTATAATTTCTTGTCCGCCGGCGCCAGATCCGCCGTCTGTCCCATAATGGAGATGCCGATCTCTTCCACCTGCCTCATGAACTGCGAACGGCTGATACCGGTGGTAAAACCCGCGAAACTTTCCAGCTTATCAATGGTTCCCCCGGTATGTCCCAGCCCCCGGCCGCTCATCTTGGCGATCTTGACGCCGCAGGCCGCCACCATGGGAGCCAGGGCCAGAGAGGTTTTGTCCCCCACGCCTCCGGTGCTGTGTTTGTCTACTTTCATCCCCCGGATATCGGACAGATCCAGCATATCCCCGCTGTGGGCCATGGCCATGGTCAGGGCCAGGGTCTCTTCCTCATCCATCCCCCTGAAATACACAGCCATCATCAGAGCCGAGACCTGGTAATCCGGGATCTCCCCCTGGGTATAGCCCTGGATGAAAAATCGGATTTCCTCGGAGGACAATTTGCCTCCGTTTCTTTTTTTCATGATGATATCGTACATTCTCATACTGCCGCCGCCTTTCCGTGCCCCGGTTTCTCCCCGGCCATCTCCCGCAGATTTTACTCCTTCAGTGTACCATAAAGATGTCCCTGTGTCACCCCTCTCCCTTCCCCTATTTTTCGGTATAAAAATTCTTGTACAATAATCTCCAGTTGGCGGCGAACCACCGCATAATCTGCCAATAGCCGCAGCCCCCCAGGTCAAACTCCCGGATCAGGTCAAACTTGCCCTGGAGGCTGCGCACATCCTCAAACCAGACCTCGTGCTCCACAGAGACGGCATCTCCCCGGGAAACCACAGCCCCCTCACCGCCGCCTTCCTGGGGTGCATTTTCCCCCGCCTGACTATAGGTGAAGAAGGGGCTCTGGGCCACCTCGTCAAACCGGATGGGCACATCCTGCTCTATGGCAATGCGCACCGCCTGGACATTGCCGATGGAGGTGGCCTTGGTCTCCCCCCTCACAAAAGGCAGAGGCCAGTCGTATCCATAGTTGGGTATCCCCAGATCAATCTTCCGGGGCGGAATTTCCGACACGGCGTATTCCACCACCCGGCGCACCTGGTTCAGAGGGGCCACGGCCATGGGCGGCCCGTAGGTATACCCCCATTCATAGGTCATCAGCAGCACATGGTCCGCCGCCTCCCCCAGCGCCCGGTAATCCTTGCCCTCATAGAGGACGCCTTTCTGGTCGGCGCTGGTCTTGGGAGCCAGGGCTACGGAGGTATGATAACCGTTGGCCCGCATACGCTCTGCCACCTGCCACACAAAGTCCGTAAAGGCTTCCCTGTCCTCCGCCAGAATATACTCAAAGTCGATGTCCACTCCCTGATAACCCTTCTGTGCCATGGTCTCCAGCAGATTGTCAATCAATTGGTTTACCGCCTCCTGGTTCTGTACCACATTGTGAATCAGATAATTGCTGAAGCGCCCCTGTTCGTCCAGGGGCGTCAGGGTCAGGATGGGCGCGGTACCGTTTTGCAGCGCCATTGTGATCATCCAGTCGTCCGGCAGCGCCGGGGGCAGAAGCTGCCCCTGGGTGGTAAATCCATAGGAAAAAATAGCCAGTTCCGACAGATAGGGCAGCGTATCCGCCAGCACTGTCTCATTGATGTAGGGATAGGCATAGCCCGTGACCCGCAGGGAACGGTAGGGCTGCCTTGTCCCCAGGTCGATAAAAAGAGCCTGCCCCAGGGCAAGCTCATATGGATAAATAATTTGGTTGTCACGAATAATGGTCCCCACATCCACACCATAGGCCGCGGCGATACTGTCCACCGTGTCTCCCCGCCGTACTACATAAATCGCTGTTCCTTCCGGCATATGTCAGTTTCCTCCCTGTCAGGAAATATAACACATTATATGCCCTCCCTCCGGGATTTTATGAAACAAAATCCCCTCCGCCCCGGCGCCTGTATGCCAATTCTGCCGGACGGCCTATATCTGTTCCTCTTTTCCCCAAACCGAATGGTATTCTGACAGTCAAAGAAGCTGCCGCAGACATTATACGACAGCCTCTTCATAAATATTGCAGGAATTAATTGACGGTTGCAATTCTTCCTTCATTGATTCCATAGAGGATGTAGTGCATATACAGAGCCTCTTTGTCATAGCCGAAAGCCTCCTTCACGTCGGGATATCTGTCGGCGTATTCCGTATAGTTAAACTGGTCCATGGTCACCACCGGCGAAGCGGGAAGACCTTCCGCCCCATCCGCCAGCCAGGGATTATTGAGATCCATATCCGTGGGATCCCAGTCTCTGCACGGAGAATCCTCCGCGATTGTGGCGGCCGTGGGTTTTTCGAACAGCCCCGCCGTCTCGCTGTCAGAGTATACCACCACGGTGGTACCCGGTTTGCAGTTCTCATAGATCCATTTGGCATCTTCGGCGGTCAGCCTGACGCAGCCCAGGGATGCGTTTTCCCCCAGCTTGTTGTACTCCTCCCACTCCAGCGTATCCGGAGAGGGTTCTATGTAGGGCACCGAATGGAACAGGATTTTCCCGTTGAACCGCACCGCATATCTTCCGTAGGTGTCATCCACCATCAGACGCCATTCATAATAATCGGAGGTCTGAAAAACCCCCTCCGGCGTTTCATGTCCTTCCCTGCCGCAGGAACAGACCATTGCCTTCACCGGCGTCACGGTACCGTCCTCCTCCGTCCGCACAACGGAAACGCAGTTTAAGGCCCTGTTGACAAAGAGCGTGTAATTCGGTCTTGTATCCACAAAGACCTCTGCCGTCGGCATATCCTGCAATTCCTCCGCGCCCACAGCGCCCACCATGCTGAAACACAGCAGCATGCTTACACAAAGGATCCTGATCATCAGACTACGAAATCTGTTCATATTGTACCTTCCCTGCCTTTTATCTTCCTTATTATCTACGCAACGCAGAGATTATAACACATCGGGCTTCATACTGCAATAGCTTTTCCCCGGCGGCCGACATTTCAAACCGTGAATACGCCGGATTAGTGAAAAAAGAAATTGTATGTTTTTCCAAACTATGCTAATATATATACTTAGTAATAAAATTTGCCAACAACCATAACGGCAGCGGGGCCATGGTTAAGGCATGGTTTACCCAGGCCCGACAGACCGTCTGCTGAATATCAATTCAGAAGAAATCAGGAGGAAATCAACATGAGTGAAAAAAAGATCCCCTATAAAATCTATCTGGAGGAGAACGAGATCCCCGGCAGTTGGTACAATCTCCGGGCCGATATGAAGAACAAGCCCGCGCCGCTGTTAAATCCCGGCACCTTGCAGCCCATGACCGCCGAAGAATTGAAAGCTGTGTTCTGTGACGAACTGGTGGCTCAGGAACTGGACGAAACCAATGCGTACATTCCCATTCCCCGGGAGATCCAGGACTTTTACAAAATGTACCGTCCTTCGCCTCTGGTGAGGGCTTACTGCCTGGAGGAAAAATTGCAGACTCCCGCCAAAATCTATTACAAGTTCGAGGGCAATAACACCAGCGGCAGCCACAAGCTGAACTCAGCCATTGCCCAGGCTTATTATGCCAAAAAGCAGGGACTTAAGGGCGTCACCACCGAGACCGGCGCCGGCCAGTGGGGCACCGCTCTGTCCATGGCCTGTTCCTATTTTGACCTGGACTGCCTGGTATACATGGTAAAAGTCTCCTATGAGCAGAAGCCTTTCCGCCGGGAAGTGATGCGCACCTACGGAGCCACCGTCACCCCCTCCCCCAGCATGACCACCGAAGTGGGCCGGAAGATTCTGGCCGAGCATCCCGGCACCTCCGGAAGCCTGGGCTGCGCCATCTCCGAGGCTGTGGAGGCGGAACAGAACCGGGAGGGCTACCGCTATGTGCTGGGCAGTGTGCTGAACCAGGTGCTGCTGCATCAGACCATCATCGGCCTGGAGACCAAAGCCGCTCTGGATAAATATAACATTGTCCCGGACATCATCATCGGCTGCGCGGGCGGCGGCTCCAATCTGGGCGGACTGATCTCCCCCTTCGCGGGCGAAATGATCCGCGGGGAGAAGAATTACCGCATCATCGCCGTAGAACCCGCTTCCTGTCCCAGCTTTACCCGGGGCGTGTTCGCCTACGACTTCTGCGATACCGGCAAGGTCTGCCCTCTGGCCAAAATGTACACCCTGGGCAGCGGCTTTATCCCTTCCGCCAACCATGCGGGCGGGCTGCGCTACCACGGTATGAGTCCCGTTCTCTCCCAGCTTTACCATGACGGCATCATGGAGGCCACCAGTGTGGAGCAGACCGCCGTATTTGAGGCGGCGGTACAGTTTGCCAGGGTGGAAGGCATCCTCCCCGCCCCCGAAAGCAGCCATGCCATCCGCGTAGCCATCGACGAAGCCCTGAAGTGCAGGGAGACCGGTGAAGAAAAGACCATTGTATTCGGCCTTACCGGAACGGGCTATTTCGATATGGTGGCTTATGAGAAATTCAACAATGGGGAAATGGCAGACTACATCCCCAGCGATGAGGACTTAAAGCCGGGCATTGACGGCATCCCCCGCTTCCCCGGCAACGAATTTTAATACCTGCTATCATACAGGGCGCCGCTTTCCGCGACGCCCTGTTTTTATACTTAGCACATCCACACGCCTGCGGAACCTATGTGGGGTAAGAACACTTGCTCGAATGCCGAATTCTTCCTTATTTTAAGGAGCGTAGAATTGCCCAGGTCAGGACTGCGGATATCGAAGCGTTTTATCCTGAGATCCCTGGATCTGTCCTACGACTGTGAGGAGGAAGGCGACAGACCCTATGTGGTATCCATGCAGTATAAAGTGTTTTACACCCTTTCCCGATCATACCCTTCTTCTGCCGAAAGACTATCAAACGGAGTACGAGACGCTGAAGCGCAGCAGAGGCAGCTGCTGGGCCGGGGAAGACAATCTGTTTGTCCGCTCCGACGGAAGCCTGATGGGACAAGCCAGCTACTCCACCACCATGAACATCTACGCCCACAGTTTTGAGGCCCGCAAATATGCGGCACAGAAAAAACTGAATGAATTTATGCAGGAGAACGCCTGCGCTGAAGGATAAAAAAGTCGAAATATAGATATATCGCCGTTATTTTATACAAATAATTGAGATTTATAACAAATTTTTATAATTCGGCTAAACAGTTCTGTGCATTTTGCATGGTTTTCATGTCGAAATTACCATAATCATGTCAAACAAGTACAAATGCAAAAATGCTTCTGCGCTGTCGGACAAAACCCGCAGCCGACAAGATAACCGACAATGACAAAAAAATCTTGACATTGTTAAAAGTATAATTTATACTGGATTATACAAATTGCACATGGCTTATATTGTATACAAGTATTCGCAAAGAAGTGAAGAGTTTATGCATGCTTTCTTTGTTGTGCTTGCTTTTTGTATTATACAGTGTCAAAATGTGCGATCAGAAGCGTATTTTTGCGCCTTGCATAAAACGGTGTCAGAAACTGCGCAAAACTTTATAAGGAGGAGAATTTATGAAAAAGAAGAAGCTACTTGCTCTTGTGCTTACTTTTACGCTGGCCATGTCCATGGCTGCCTGCGGCGACAACAACGCCCCCGGCAACAGTACATCCAGCGACGGCACAAGCGCTGAAGGCAGCAGCTCCGATACTGCCGGCGGCAGCGTCGAAAGCACCGAAAACGGCGGGGATACCACCCAGTCCGCGGGGGATACTTATACCTTTTATGATTATGCACCCGCCCTGGCCACCAACTGGAATCCCCACACCTGGGAGATGAATGCGGATGATGCCATCCTGAGCACCTATCTCTCGTCCGGTTTCGTGGACATCTCCATACTGGATACCGAGGAGATGCTGTACCAGTGGACCTACGAGATGGCCACCTCCGTGGAGGATGTGACCGGAGAACATCAGGAAGATCTGACCAAGTACGGCGTTACCCTGCAGGAAGGCAAGACCGCCGAGGATACCACCGAGGGCTATGTATTTGAAATTAAGCTCAATCCCGATGCAAAATGGGAAGACGGCACACCTATTAATGCTGACAGCTACATCTATTCCATGAAACAGCTTCTTGACCCCGATATGAAGAATTACCGGGCCAACCTGTACTATTCCGGAGAGTCTGCCGTAGCCGGCGGCGAAGCCTATTACTTCCAGGGTTCCACCGTATGGATGGACAATTCCACTTCCGGGAACTATACCATTGCCGATCTGGTATTGGGTGATGACGGCGTTTACACCACTCCCGACGGTGCGACCGTGACCATTCTGGTCAACGCGGAATCCTCTTATCTGGGTGGGGATACTCTGGCCACCTATGTGACAAACTACGGCGAAGAATACTTCAATGTAGCGGATTTTGAGAAGCTGGCTGAACTGGCTGACGCAGAGGGCCGCGCTCCCCTGACCGAGGAGTCTCTGGCACTGCTGGTGAGCGTGATCAGTACCCAGGCAGCCTGGGGCGAGACCGCTGACGATGCCCCCAGCTATCTGGCCTACAGCAAGGAATTCCCCGAAGTAAACTACGATGATGTGGTGGGCTGCTATAAAGTGGACGATTACACCATCCGTTATGTCAACCAGTTCTATATCGACAAGAATTACTTTCTGGTATCCTGCGTTAGCACCTGGCTGGTATCCGAAGATCTCTATGAAGCCGGCAAAGATACTTCCGGCAGTCTGGTAACCACCAACTACGGTACCAGCGCAGAGACCACCAAGTCCTACGGCCCCTACAGGCTGGAGTCCATGCAGCAGGACAAACAGATGGTATTCGTGCAGAACGAAAACTGGTACGGCTATGAGAAGGATGAGAACGGCAACCTTGTCTCCTACACCAATTTTGAGGTGGACGGGGAGAAAAAGCAGCAGTACATCACCGACAAGGTAATTATCAATGTGATGGACAACGCCACGGCAAAGCAGGCATTCCTGAAGGGAGAACTCTCCAACTGGTCTCCTGACGCCGATGATCTGGTGGCCTATTCCACCAGTGACAAGCTGTACAAGGCCGATGAGACCTACACCATGTCCTTCTTCTTCAACTGTGGTCTGGACAATTTAAAGACCATGGATGCGTCCAAGGGCAATACCAACTCTGTTGTACTGTCCAATGTGAATTTCCGTGAGGCTCTGAGCCTTGCCATTGACCGCAATGAGTATGTGTCCGCAACCGCAGGCTACAAGCCCGTTTATTCACTGCTCAACAGCCTCTATTACTATGATGTGTACAATGACCCGTCCTCCATGTACAGGAGTTCCGATGAGGCCATGCAGGCAATCTGCAATCTGTACGACGTTTCTTACGGGGAAGGCACCCCTTACGCCACTCTGAAGGACGCTTATGATTCCATCAACGGCTACAACCTGACCCAGGCCAAGGAATTGATGGCTCAGGCCTGTCAGGAATTGGTAAGCGAGGGCCTCTACACCGAGGGAGATCCCATCTCCATCCGTATTGCATGGGCAGCCGGCGCACTGGAGTCCTCTGACACCCAGCAGTGCGAATTAATGAACAAGTACATCAATGCCGCCGCAGAAGGATCCGGTTTCGGTCCCATCACTTTGGAGCCCATCGGCAATCTGAATAACCGCTATGCAGACGTATCCAACGGAGAATATGCCATCGGCTACGGCGCATGGGGCGGCGCTGCGTTCTATCCTTTCCGTACTTTCCGGGTATACTGCGATCCTGACTATGTACAGATCCATGAGGCAGGCTGCTGGGATCCCGCTACGGAAACACTTACTATGGATGTTAAGGGCGAGCCTGTCACCATGACCTGGAAAGAATGGTCCAACGCTCTGACTGGTTCCGGCGTATACAGCAACAGTGACTTTGACCTAAAACTCTCCGTCACTGCCCAGATGGAGGAGGAATACCTGAAGAAATACTATCGTATCCCTCTGTGCGCTACCACCGTTAGTACCCTGCTCTCCTGGCAGTGTGAATACTACACCGACGAGTACAATATTATGTACGGCTTCGGCGGCTTCCGTCTGTTACAGTATGATTACACGGATGCAGAGTGGGCTGAGTATGTCAGCAGCCAGAACGGCGCCCTGAACTATGAATAAAGGCTAATTAAGCCGACGGCGGGAGGCGGATTATCGTCTCCCGCTTTCAGCGTATAGACGCATGTCAAAGGAGAGACTGTACATGAGAATGGCCAAGTACGTATTAAAACGAATCATCCTGATGCTGTTCACTTTTTTCGTCATCACCACCATCAGCTTTATCCTCATCAGGATCCTTCCCCGGGAACTGCCTCAGGAGAAGGTTATGGCAGCCCTCATCCAGGCCCGTTGGGAGGCACTGGGATATAATGAGCCGCTGCTCACCCAGTATTTCATCTATTGGAAGAACATCCTCACCGAATGGGACTTCGGCACCTCCTGGTATATTTCCTTCCGTCAGCCCGCCATGGAGACGCTGACCAGCCGTTTGCTGCCCTCTGTCCTGGTAAATCTTTACTCCCTGCTTTTCTCGGTCCCCCTTGGCATCGCCCTGGGCATCTTCGCCGCCATCAAGAAAAACAAATGGCAGGATTCCCTGATCAGCACGGCCGTTATGGTGTTCGTATCAGTGCCCAGCTATGTGTACGCGTTTCTGGTACAATATATCTTCTATTTTAAATTGGGCTGGCTGCCCCTGCAGCTCTATTCCGTGGCAGACGCAGGCGGCTCCTACATGACCTTGAAGATGTTCCACAGCATGATCGCGCCCATTCTGGCGCTGTCCTTTGGTGAGATCGCGGGCCTGTGCCGTTTCACCAGAGCGGAACTGACGGAGACACTGACTTCTGATTATATGTTGCTGGCCAGGACCAAGGGACTGACCAGAGGACAGGCCACTACCCGCCACGCTCTGAAAAACGCCATGGTTCCCATCCTGCCCATGGTAATCTCCAGCTTTATCAGTATCCTGGGAGGTTCCTTTATCATTGAGAAGATTTTCGGTATTCCGGGCGTAGGGCAATTATTTCTAATGTCCATCAGTCAGCGGGACTTTGACGTATTTATGGCTGACTCCATGTTCTACATCTTTATCGGACTGCTGGGCGGCATCCTGGTGGATGTCAGCTACGGCTTCATAGATCCCAGAATCAGAATGGGGGAAAAATAAATGGCTGAGAAAATAAACACATATGGAAATATCCCAAAGGAAAAATTTGCTTTTGCCCACAGCGGTGAAAAGCTTACAGATAGGAAATTTGATGACAAGCCCATCGGTTACTTTAAGGACGCCTGGATTCGTTTCCGTAAAAACAGAGCTTCCGTGATTGCTGCAGTTATCATTATGCTGGTGATACTGTATGCTTTTCTTGCCCCGCTGCTGCTCTCCCATGAATCCTCTTTCATGGTGGCCTTTTACGCAAAAAAGCCTCCCCGCAATGTATTCCTTCGTGAACTGGGAATCTGCGATGGCGGCATGGACCGGGATTTTACGGAGAAGAGTCTGATTAAGGCCATCGGCATCGGCATCGGCGCCGAAGATTTTGACGGCCATGGCGCAACCCTGGAGGAAGGCATGGCCAGCTACTACCAGCCTATTCTGGAAGTGGATGAGGGAACCCTGTCCACCTCCACCGGCAAGAAGGAATCCATGATCTACTCCGGTCGCATCGACTCTTACCTGGAGACAGGCTTTATGTACCTGACCATCGAGCAGCCCGAGTACGAAAAAATCCTCTCCTGGGAACAGGAAACAGGAATCCATGTGTTCTATCCCCTGGTGGAAAACAATGAGTGGAACGCGGATCCCACGGATGCCAACAACTGGTACAAAACCAAAAAGAACGCTCCCGTCACCATCACGGACAACGGCAGGGCCAAAACCATCGAATACGGTCCCGGCATGGTGCTGGAGGACAATTACAAGAGGGATTCCGAAGGCAATCTGGTCTACTATGAGTACGCCGGCGGCGGAACCCTGGATTCGGCCCTGTATAAGGTCCGCATCCTCTATTACAACTACTACCGCTATCTGTACGATGAAGAGCCCAACTACCTTCTGGGTACGGACAGCCAGGGATATGATCTGGCCGTGCGCATGGCCGACGGCATTAAGCTGAGTATCCTGGTGGCGTTGTGCGTGTCCGCCATCAATCTGGTCATCGGCGCGGTATACGGCGCAGTGGAAGGATATTACGGCGGCACCGTGGATATCGTGTTGGAGCGAATCTCTGATATTTTGGGCGGCGTACCTTTTATCGTGGTGGCCACTCTCTTCCAGATCCATCTCTCCCAGAAAGTGGGGGCGATTCCCAGTCTGCTCTTCGCCTTTGTGCTCACAGGCTGGCTGGGTACGGCTTACCGGGTCCGCAGCCAGTTCTATCGGTTCAAGAATCAGGAATATGTAATGGCGGCCAGAACGCTGGGAGCCAAGGACAGGCGCATTATCTGGAAACATATATTCCCCAACTCCCTGGGCACCATTATCACCTCCTGCGCATTGGTCATCCCGGGCGTTATCAACCAGGAAAGCACCCTGAGTTTCCTTGGCATCGTAAAATTCAGTACGGCCAAGACCACTTCCCTGGGCACACTGCTCTCGGACGCCAGCGGTATATGGACCAACTATCCGCATCTGATGATATACCCGGCGCTGTTCCTTGCGCTGCTGATGATCTGCTTCAACCTGTTTGGCAACGGCCTGCGCGATGCTTTCAACCCGGCACTGCGGGGAGTCGAGGAATAAAGAACAGGGAACATGCGGCATTATAATGAGAGGAATGACTATGGACAAAATATTAGAGGTAAAAGATTTAAAGATTTCTTTCCGGACTTCCGGCGGTACGCTGAAAGCGGTACGGGACATTTCCTTTGACCTGGAACGCGGCAAAACCCTTGCCATCGTAGGCGAGTCCGGATCCGGCAAGTCCGTGACCTCCAAGGCGATCCTGGGAATCCTGGCGGGCAATTCCATCGTGGAAGGCGGCGAAATCTTATATGACGGCAAGGATCTGCTGAAAATAGACGAGGAAGAAATGTATAAACTGCGGGGAGACAAGATATCCATGATCTTCCAGGATCCCCTCTCCTCCCTCAATCCCATTGTTAAGATCGGCAGACAGATCACGGAGGCCATGCTCCTCAAGAACAAGGCCAAGCGCCGGGAGGCACGGACCGAATTTAACAGCTTTCTGGAGATCCTGCGCCAAAATATGACAGCGGCAATGGGTCCTGCCAGTGCTGCCGAAGTCAAGCGGATGACCGAAACCTTTGACCGATTCTGCATTGAGGCCAATCATCTGGAGAATCACTACAACCTCTCCGATTCCAAGGCAGATGATCTGGAAAACGCCCTCCAGGATTTCCTGTTCCTGGCTGAGAAAGGTCAGAAAACAGATGTCCGTGGGACATTGCGGGAATATCTGCACCGCATACAGAAAATAGACGATCCTTTTTACACCGCCCGCTACGGGGACAGACTGTCCTCCTGTGCCGACAATCTGCAGAAAGCCTTGGCTGCATACCAGCCTGAAAAGGATAAAAAGGGTAAGGCCGCTTCCCTGCCCCAGGAAATCACGGCGGCACTAAAAGATCTGGAAACGCTTCTCGAGGAAATGAAAGCCCAGGAGCGCCCCAATTTTTTCAGAATCGGCTACTACAAAATGGTGCACCCGGAGGAAAATCTGCACCGCCGCCCCATCGAGGAACTAAACGCCGTGGCTTTGGACTGTCTGAATGAAAATTTTATGGACAATTTTCTTAAAGTAGAAGAAAAAGGCGTTCGGTATTCCCATGAAAAGGCTCTGGAAGCCAAAAAGAACCTGCTGGCGGAGTTGGAGGCAGCAAGAGTCTTCTTTGAAGGCGAATTTGACAAGGCCTCTGCGGGCAAACTCTGTAAGACCCTGTCCGCTCAGGTAGAAGAAAGCATTGACCGCCTGGAAATCGTCAAAGACAGTACCGCCTATACTTTTCATGGCAGTCTGAAAAGCGCCATAGACAAGTATTTTTACTATAAGGGCCATAATCCCAAAGAGGAAGCCCGCTATGCACGTCAGTCCAAGAAGCTGGAGGCCATGACCGCCAGGGGCAGAACTGTAGACTGGAAGGTAATGCCAAAAAGAGTCTACGATCTGGAGGATCTGCGGAAAGATATCATCCAGGTAATCCAAAGGCTGGAGGAGCACTACCGCTCCTATATCGCCGCCCCGGAGAAGGATTTCCGCCAGAGAAGCATTGCCATCGTGGACCATCTGAAATCCAAAGCCTCCGATGTGGTATACCGCGTCACCAAAAGTATGGCCCGGGAAAAGGCCATCAAGCTGATGGATGAAGTGGGAATCAGCGAGCCCCGTATGCGTTACAAGCAGTATCCTTTTGAATTCTCCGGCGGTATGCGGCAGCGTATCGTGATTGCCATTGCCCTGGCGGCGGACCCGGAGATACTGATCTGCGACGAACCTACCACTGCCCTGGACGTGACGATTCAGGCCCAGATTCTGGAACTGATCAACCGCCTGAAGGAGGAGCGCAATCTTTCGGTCATCTTCATTACCCATGACCTGGGCGTAGTTGCCAATATGGCGGATCAAATCGCCGTGATGTATGCCGGTAAGATCGTGGAATACGGCTCTGCGGAGGATATCTTCTATGATCCCCGCCACCCTTATACCTGGGCGCTGCTCTCTTCCATGCCGGATCTGGATACCAACGAAAAACTGGACGCCATACCCGGTACGCCGCCCAACATGATCTATCCCCCCGAGGGCGATGCTTTCGCCCCCCGGAACAAATATGCGTTAAAGATTGATTTTGAACAACAGCCTCCCCTGTTTGAAGTTTCCCAGGGGCATTGGGCGGCCACCTGGCTGTTGCACCCGGACGCGCCGAAGGTGGACGTACCCGTGATTATCACAAACCGTATCGAACGCATGAAAGCGAAATTAAGGGAAAACGACAAAGAGGAAGGAGGCGGCCAGAATGGAGAATGAGAACAAGCAGGAAGTTCTGCTGCGGGTGGAACATTTAAGCCAGCATTTCGGCAAGGTCAAAGCTGTGGACGACGTGAGTTTTGAGATTATGAAGGGCGAGGTGTTCGGCCTGGTGGGAGAATCCGGCTGCGGAAAGACCACCACCGGACGTTCCATCATCAAAATCTACGACATTACGTCCGGCAGCATCTATTTCAAGGGCCAGCGCATCTGCGCGGGCACCGGTTCCTATAAAGAAGCCATCCGGCAGGCCCGTCGGGATACCGCCGCCGCCATCCGGCAGCTTAAAAGCCAGTCCGCAGGAAAACCTGAACAAAAGAAGGAAAACGATGCCCGCATTGCCGATCTGAAGAAAGAACTGCAGGATACTATAACGGAGAATCGGAAAAAAATAGCCGATGCAAAATACGATCATAAGTATTCGGACCGGGAGTACGCCAAACGGCTGGTGGAAGAAACCCATGAACGCTATAAGCCTCTCCTGGAGGCCGCCAAGGATTCTCCAGAAGAACTGGGAAAACTTCGGAAAAAATATGCGGATGATCTCCGCATCGCAAAAAAAACCAAGCTGATCACCAAGATCCAGATGATTTTCCAGGATCCCATCGCGTCCCTGGACCCCCGTATGACGATCCGTGAAATCATCTCCGAGGGGCTGATCGTGAACGGCGTCAAAGACAGGCAATACCTGGATCAGAAGGTATATGAACTTCTGGAACTGGTAGGTCTGGTGCGGGAACACGCAGGGCGCTATCCCCATGAGTTCTCCGGAGGACAGAGACAGCGTATCGGTATCGCCCGCTCCGTGATCATGTCCCCGGATCTGCTGATCGCCGATGAGCCCATTTCCGCGCTGGACGTGTCCATACAGGCCCAGGTAATCAATCTGCTGAACGAACTGAGGGCCAGCCTGGATCTGACCATCCTGTTTATCGCCCATGACCTGTCCGTGGTTAAATATTTCTCTGATCGGATCGGGGTAATGTATTTTGGCAAAATGGTGGAACTGGCCTCTTCGGATGAACTTTTTGCCCATCCGCTGCACCCTTATACGCGTTCGCTTCTGTCCGCCATCCCGCTTCCCGATCCTCATTCGGAGAAAAAGCGCACGCGCATCACCTATAACGCGCTGGCCGAACATGATTACAGCGTGGATAAGCCCACACTGCGAGAGATCCTTCCGGGACATTTTGTATACTGCAATAATGCGGAAGAACTTCAGTACAAAAAGGAGTTGGGCCTGTGAAAAAACCTGACGGAAAGACCCTGATCAAATATACTTCGGCGGTTGTTTTCTGCGCTGCGCTTTCCTGGCTGTATCTGGCGCTGAGGGAATTTGCCTCGGCGCCGGAGTTGGAGCAGTACCGCATGCTCAGCGACGCCTTTCTGATCCCCGGCCTGCTTATGGTCCTTTTCGGCCTGCTGGTCATCCTGTCCGGCAAAGGGGCGCTGGACGGTATCTCCTATGCATTAAGGAGAGCGGTTGGCATGCTTCTGCCGGGAACCGGCCTCAGAAACGAGCGCTACTTTGACTATGTTGAGCGGAAACGGGAAAAGCCCCTGCGGGGTTACGGCTTTCTGTTTGTAGTGGGTGGAGGTTTTCTCCTGGTGTCCATCTTCTACTACATCCGATTCTACCAACTATATCTTCCCGGGAAATAAGAATTGACAAAGGATCCTGCTTTTGCAGTAAGTGGATAGATATTAAAGGGGGTGTCGCAAAATCATCAAATCAGATGATTGAGCGGTACCCCTGCTCT
>BLLU01000026.1 GCA_011959105.1 Lachnospiraceae bacterium
GCACGCTCTTCAATATAGTCTTTCAAAGGTAATCCCCTCAGAACACTTTTATACAGTGTATGAGGGCTTTCTGGAAGTTATGCGCGGCGGGTCATTTTTGCATTGTGCAAACACAAGCAGTGGGAGGTTGACCTATGGAAAAACAAATTTTTACCAACGATATGATTGTCCTGGCTGCAATACGATTCCCAGAATACCGCCATTATTCTGGAGCATGTGAAGATCATAAAAAACAAGAATGTGATCCCCGCCGTAGAGACGCACAAGACCACTCTGGTGTTTACCAATGCCGGCATGGACGACATCTTTTTCCGGCTGTGGAATGCATGTGGGAAGCGAAATCCGGGCTCCGATCACATAAGGTTAGAACATTACACCAGAAGGCATGTCTGCATGCTAGTAGAATTTACATTTTGTGCCCTATCCGATTCTATCAGTTCAATTAAATAAGGGCATTTGAACACTCTTCTACAGTTCTTCCAAATGCCCTGACCATAACTGATTATTTGATTCTCCACACATACCGTTCCATTTTGTTGCTACTATATATTGGAGAATTTTCAAAACATTTCACATATATCATATTTTTCATTTATATTTCTCCATCAATGCCTCCACACTCTCATTCATCGGTAAATATTTGAAAAAATCCTGTAAAACTGATGCGCTTCCGTGGGTAAGAATATTCAGCCTTGATTCATAATTCATCATATCCTGGAGAATAGCTTTCCCGATAAAACAAGTTTCCGTTTCTCCATATTGGTACTCTGTGATTCGGGCTTTCATTTTACATATATCGTTCAGCACACTTTTTTCAAAATCGACAGGAACACTTATTATAAAATTCTGCCATGGCTCCAAAATTTCTATCGTTGCATCCTCCAATGCCCTTTTCAGTGCGATTGGAACCAATCTGCGGAAATCGGCAGGTGTGCCCATTACACTGTCATAATCTGCTTCCAAAAAAGTTATTTTTACATCAATCACTTCATGTCCCTGCGTCCCCTCATTCAATGCAGTCCTTATCCCATCCATAACCGCATTCTGAAAGGGCTTCTCAAGATATCCATAGGAAACCAGATTTTCGTATTGAAATCCGCTTCCTAATGGCAGCGGCTCAACCTTAAACACCACTCCTGCATAATAAGGATTCTTCCAATCCCCGATTCTTATGGAACAATAACCCTCTTTGATTGGATGTTCCTTGTATATATTTGTTAAAGGTCCAAACGATATGTTTAACCCAAATCTGTTCTTTAATATTTCTCCGATGATCTCCATCTGCAAAGGTCCGTACAAAGAAATGATAATATCATCTGTTGTTGAACTTACTTCAAATTTCAGCTGTGGGTCTTCCTGCCATAAGGTATTCAATGCATTCAACAATAGATACCTTTCATCATTGTCCTTCGTTACAATATTTGTGTGCAATAATGGCTCCTTTAGCTTCACTTTACTGACATCCCCATTATTCCCACCTATGACCGTGCCGACCTTCAGCAGCTCTTCATCATAAATTATTCCCACATCCCCACATGCAACGCTCCTGGCAGAAATGATTTTTCCATTTTCAAAATATGCCAAATTACGTACCAGCATTTTCTGAGATTCCTCATTCCTGATATACACATTTTGTCTGACCGTAACGGTTCCGCTGAAAACCCTGAAAAAAATGCGTTTTTGTCCTTTCTGGTCAAAATCCACTTTAAAGACATACGCTGACAATAGATCCGTTTGGGGCTTAACATCTGCCATTATTTTTGTCAGCATGTCCATCAGGCTGTTAATTCCCTGATTTTTTAATGCGACTCCGCCCATCACGGGATATAATTTCCCGCTTCGAATTAGACGGATAAATTCTGTTTCATACTCTTTTGTGGATATTTCCTGGAACTCATCATATTTTTTTATCAACGTTTCCGATGAAAGCAACAACTTCATCTGAAATTCTTCATCATCCAATGGGATATCCTCTATTTCTACCTGTTTCCCACCTACCCCCTGATACCTTTGACATTCCAGGATTTCGTCCGTCAGTTTCGTTCTTATGGTTTTGATCAGGTCTTCATAATTTACCCCCATCCTGTCCAGTTTGTTGATAAAAATAACCGTTGGGATCTTCAGTTCGGAAAGCTTCCTGAAAAACAATCTTGTCTGCGGCTGAACCCCTTCCCTGGCAGCAATCACCAACACAACAACATCAAGTACATGTAATACGCTTTCAACTTGGGACAAAAAATCAAAATGCCCGGGAGTATCAATCAAATTAATCTTCAAATGATTCCATTCAAACGATATAACCGATGATTTAATTGTCATTCCCCGCTTTTTCTCTAAGTCCATTGAATCCGTAACAGTCGTTCCATCATCTACATTCCCCATTTTCCGGATACATCCGGCCTGAAACAACATGCCCTCCGTCAGCGTTGTTTTGCCCGCGTCCACATGCGCAAGAATTCCCAAATTAATTACATCCATGCTCTTTACCTGCCTTACGTTCTTACTTTTTGTCTGAATTTTTTAGCCATCCTGTGCTTTTTGTTTTCGATTCTCTGAAAATAGGTGCAAAAATGCCGCAGAAAGTATCCTTTAGTTATGGGTACTTCCTGCGGCTGATTATGGGCATAAAAATAACACACCTCTTGAGTGTGCTATAACCGAAAGGTATAGTATTCACGAAAGGTTACCTGAAAACGGCACAACAACAAAGAGGTCTTACACCCCGAAAATTGTCTGCACCAAATATGCAGTTTTAAGACCCAATTACCTCATAAAAAGTAGTCATATTTTGTTAGTCTCCTTTCACAACCTGTTAATACAGATTGATTTTACTTGAGTGTAGCACATTCAGCAATAATGTTCAATAGGCAAATCTTCCAAATGCCCTGACCCTAACTGCTTATTTTATTCTCCACACATACCGTTCTATTTTGTTACTACCATATGCACGGTGTTTCTGCTCACGCCAAACTCTCTGGCCGTCTGTCTGACCGTGGCATTGCTGTCAACGATATAATTGCAATGCTTATGGCACGCTCTTCAATATAGTCTTTCAAAGGTAATCCCCTCAGAA